>JBBSGD010000095.1:0-5776 GCA_038254435.1 Actinomycetota bacterium | reverse complement strand
TGACGCCGGATGATCGTGTGGTGGTGCGTGAAGTTCGAAGTCTCGAGGTACACGGTCTTCACCTTGTGAGTCCTCAGGATGCGGATCGTTTGGCCGACGTGCTTCCACTGATGCGAGTCGTAGATGTCGACCCATGCTCCCAGCCCGCGGTATGCGCCGATGTCCACAGCGGCCGGCCGCCCCTCGGCGCGCGGCGCAAGCTGGGCTGTTCCGATCACGAGCACGACGGCAAGGGCAGTGGCACACAGGCGCGCCGGCGAAGGCCTCGTCGATCGTGTGGTGGTCACGAGGGCCCACGTTAGTGAGCCCCGGCGATCCGGACAAGGGACTTCAACTACGTATTCAGGGTAAATGGCCCGCCACGGCCGGGAACCGCTTCAGGTTCCTCGCCCACGGGGGAAGATGTCGTCATGCTCATCGTTAGCGATCTGTCCGTAGAGGTCGGAGGCAAGGACGTGGTCAAGTCTGCCTCCTTCTCCCTGCGTGCCGGCGACAAGGTAGGCCTCGTGGGCAACAACGGGGCCGGCAAGACCAGCCTTCTCAAGGTCCTGGCCGGAGAGGCTCCCCGTCTCTCCGGCGTGGTGAGGAAAGCGGGCAGATTGGGCTACCTGAGTCAGGACCCGCGGCGCTCTGCGGCCGGCCCCGGCGCCACTGCCGTTGGGCACATAATCGCGGGCCGGGGCCTGGATCAAGCGAGTGAACGTCTCGAGAAGCTCCGGGTAAGGCTGGAGGAGCACCCCAGCCCCAGCAACGTTGCGAAGTTCTCGCGGGCGGAGGAACGCTTCCGCGGCTCCGGCGGGTATGCATCCGATGCCGAGGCGCGGCGTATCGGCGCGGGGTTGGGACTGGGCCCCGACCGCCTCGACCTTGCCGTGTCCGCCCTCTCGGGAGGCGAGCGGCGCCGCGTTGACCTGGCCCGCATACTGTTCGCAGGCAGCGATCTCCTGCTGCTCGACGAACCGACCAACCACCTCGACAACGATGCCAAGGCATGGCTCGCGAAGTTCCTGCGCTCCTACCGCGGGGCTCTCCTCGTCGTCAGCCACGACATCGTCTTGCTCGACGAAGCCATCACCCGCGTGCTGCATCTCGATCAGGCCGGACTGAACGAATACAAAGGCACCTACTCGCAGTACCGGGTGGCGCGCAAGAAGCACGAGGAGCGCACCGCCCGCCTCGGGGCGCGCCAGCAGGCGGAGATCAAGCGGCTCAGCTCGCTCGCCGACGCCATGCGCCATCAAACACAGAAGCGCGCCCGCACCGCTCGAACCATCGATTCGCGCGTCGAGCGTCTTCGAGCCGGCGCGGTCAAGGAGGTACGCGCCGAGAGGTCGCTGAAGCTGCGCTTCCCCGAGCCCCCCCGTGCCGCCGAAGTCGTTCTCGACGTCCAGGGCCTGTCCAAGGGTTACGGAGGGGCGCCGGTCTTTGCGAACGTGAGGTTCGATATCGCCCGAGGAGAGCGGGTGCTCATCATGGGGCTGAACGGAGCGGGAAAGACCTCGCTTCTCAAAGTGCTTGCCGGGCTGATCGAGCCCGACGAGGGCAGCGCTCGGCTTGGTCTTCACGCGTCGCTCGGCTACTACGCACAAGAGCACGAGGGCATTGAAGCCGGGCACGACCTGCTGTGGCACATGGCCTCTCAATCGAGTGCTCCCCAGCAGCAGCAGCGCGCCCTGCTGGGGATGTTCGGGCTCACCGGAGAGAAGGCCTTTCAGGACGCCGGCACGCTGTCGGGAGGCGAGAAGACGAAGCTTGCGCTCGCTCAACTCGTTGCCGGTCGCCACAATCTCCTGCTACTCGACGAGCCCACCAACAACCTCGATCCTCCCTCTCTCGTGGCGGTGGGAGAATCACTCGGAGCGTGGCCGGGAGCCATGGTGATCGTCAGCCACGACGCGTCCTTCGTACGCACGCTGCAACCGGATCGCGTCGTCATGATGCCCGAAGGAGACCTCGACTATTGGAGCGATGACCTCCTCGATCTCGTTGCCCTTGCATAACTTCCGGTGTCCCGGGCGGCGCGGCGTTTTGCACCAAGGCGGCGCGGGGAGATATACCGAAGAGGATCGCCCACAACAAGAGAATCACCACCAACAAGGACGGAGCCCCGGATGAAGCTGCCCTTTGCCCGCAAACGCCGGCCGGTCAAACCGGTTAGCGGAATCGACCACTTCATCTACGACGTAGAGCACGGAAAGTTCGAGCGCTCGTTGTCGGCTCTGACGGCCGGAGCGGCTATCGTTACCGGCGCCGAGATCTGGCTCGAGCACGACCGTGCCAGCTTCTCGAACAAGATGATGTGGGTACCCGTCAGCCTCACGCCCTTTGCAGCGCTCGCGGCACTCGGCGGGGTTTTCAACAAGCGGGTCGCCAAGACCGCCCTTCCGGTGGCATCGGCGCTCGTTGTGCTCAATGGAGTGCAGGGAACCTATCTTCACGCGCGCGGGATCTCGCAACGCCCGGGTGGCTGGAAGATGGCCCGTTACAACGCCGAGATGGGACCACCTTTGTTTGCCCCGCTGCTGTTCACGACGGTGGGCGGCATGGGCCTTCTCGCGTCGGTCTTGCGGCGAGAGGACTGAGACGCGTGGGGGCAAGTGGCCAGACACCCGGCGACAACGTCCGTTTTCCCGGCTACGACGTCCTCGGGCAATCGCCCACCTGGGACGACGTCACCAAAGGGGTGGTGCTCGCCCGCTTGGCGCCTCCACCACCACTTAGGTTCTTCACCCCCCAAGAGGAAGCCTGCGGCCGGTCGCTGTTTGACCGGCTCCTCGGCCAAGACGAAGAGCCGAAGGTGCCCGTCTTCGAGGTGATCGACGGGCGGCTCGCCGAAGGCGTAACCGACGGGTTCCACCGCGACACCATGCCCGAGGACGGGGAGGCTTTCAAGCGATCCTTCGCGGGGCTCGACGAAGACGCCTCGAGCAGTCGCGGCACTCCCTTCTGTGACCTGGACAGATATCTGCAAGAAGAGCTTCTGGAGCGGGTGCGGACTGCGGACGAGTGGCACTCGCTGCCCGCCATTTGGGAGCTGTGGACGCGCTACGGCCTTGCCGCGTTCTATGCACACCCGTGGGCGTGGAACGAGATCGGCTTTGGAGGGCCTGCCTATCCGCGCGGCTACAAGAACCTCGGCCTGGACAAACTGGAGCCGTGGGAGGAGCGTGAGGAACATCCCCGCGACCCGGTGCCCTGGGCACAGCGAATCGAAGGGCTCAAGCGCAAGTGAGCCGCGTCAAGGAACGCAACGAGTCGGCCTGGCTGCTCCCCAATGACGGCACACGGACCAACCACGGCTTGCGGAACGACATGCGGCGCTTCGCCGACGACGACGAGGTCGACATGGTCATCGTCGGCTGCGGGGCCGGAGGCGGCGTCCTGACACAGCGACTGGCCAGGCGCGGTTGGAAGGTAGTTGCATTGGATGCGGGCCCTTTTTGGGATCCCGACAAGGACTGGGTCAGCGACGAAGCCGGCTCGAGTCATCTCTACTGGACGGAGCCGCGCGTCATCGGCGGTCAAAATCCCGTCCCCCTGGGGTCCAACAACTCCGGACGCGGTGTCGGCGGGTCGACCGTTCACTATGCCGGTTACACGCCACGCTTTCACCCTTCTGACTTTCACACTGACTCGCTCGATGGCGTAGGCGCCGACTGGCCCATCTCCTACGAGGAGCTGAGGCCTTACTACGAGCTCATCGAGGAAGAGCTTCCGGTAGCGGGTCAATACTGGCCGTGGGGCGATCCCCACCGTTATCCGCAGTCTCCTCACCCCGTCAGCGGAGCGGGCCTCGTCACCATCCGGGGTGCAGCCAAGCTCGGCATCAAGATGAGGGTCGGCCCCGTCGCCATCGTCAACGGCCGCTTCGGCAACCGCCCGCACTGCATCTACCGCGGCTTCTGCATTCAGGGCTGCAAGGTCAACGCCAAGGCGTCGACCCTGATCACCCACGTGCCCGACGCGCTGGCTCACGGCGCCGAGGTCAGACCAGATTGCATGGTCGCGCGCGTCGAGACTGGGCCCGATGGGCGCGCGACGGGAGTCACGTACTTCAAAGACGGAGCCGAGCGCTTTCAGCGCGCCCGCTCGGTGGCAATCGCGGGCTACTCGATAGAGACACCCCGTCTTCTGCTGAACTCAGCCTCGAGCCACTGGCCCAAGGGGCTCCTCAACGACGAAGATCAGGTCGGTCGCTACGTCATGGTTCAAGGAGCGACCCAGGTGGCGGGCCGTTTCGACGAAGAGGTTCGTATGTACAAGGCGCCGCCGCCGGAGGTCTCGAGCGAAGACTTCTACGAGACCGATCCACGGGCCGATTACAAGCGCGGCTACTCGATCCAGTGCGTTTCCCCGTTGCCCATCACGTGGGCGGAGCACGTAGCGGCCGAAGGCCACTGGGGAGGTGTTCTGCGCGAGTACATGCGCGACTACGTTCATTGGACGACCATCGGGTCTCTCTGCGAGTATCTGCCGCGCCCGGGCAACAGGGTCACGCTCGCTTCCGAGAAGGACCGCCACGGCCTGCCCGTCGCCCACTTTCACTACTCGATTGGCGCCAACGACAAGAAGCTCACGGCGGCGGCCAAAGGCAAGATGGAAGGGATACTCCAGGCGGCCGGGGCGCAGGAGACCGTCGCCATCGATCGTTACGCGCACCTCGTCGGCGGATGCCGCATGGCGGCGAGCGCCTCACTCGGGGTCGTCGACCGCAACCAGCGCAGTTTCGCCATCGACAACCTCTACATCGCAGACGGCAGTGTGCTGCCCACACAGGGAAGCGCCAACCCCGCGCTCACGATCATGGCCCTGGCGGCGCGCCTTGCGGATTACCTTGCCGGGTAAGCGAGCCGGAGCGCCGGAAATCGCGGCCCGGGCCCCCAACGAGAGCCGACACCGCCGGCATGGCGCGCTGGGCTAGGACCAGGGCGCAGGAGGCGCTGCCGGCTTCGTGCACCGGACCGGTTATGACGCGCTCTGCGATCTTCCACACGAAGCGGCGGTGCAAGGCCCTCATGACGAGACCAGGCCACCTTTCGAGAAAGAGCTTTGCGTCCCACGATGCGGCCGCGGGCCCGGCGAGGGCATGCCTGATCGCCGCGTCGTAATCCGCCGGGCCGCCGTTGCCCGCGTGCAGCGCAGACGTCACCGCTTCGGCAGCGAAGTTGGCGCTCACGAACGCCTCGTAGATCCCGTCCCCTGTAAGAGGATCGACAAGGCCCGCCGCATCCCCTACCAGCAGCGCGCGCCCATGGCCGAGCGGTACGTGCGGGTTGCGGGTGGGAAGCCTGTAGCCGCGCACGTCGCTCAGCTCGTCGCTGCGCACGCCGTGGCGCAGGCACAGCGCAGCGAGGTGGCCTCGCAGGCCCTTGCCCTGCAACGTCCATCCTCCGACGCCGAAGTTGACGTGATCGCCCTTGGGGAAGACCCATCCGTACCCGCCCGGCACCGTGCCGATCTCGACGACCGCCCGGCCCCGGTAACGAACCGCGTCCAGACGGCCGAGCGGCCAGTTGCCTTCCAGCGCCACGCCGAGCACTTCGGCTGAGCCCAGGCCCGTTTGCTTGGCGGTGACACCGTTTACGCCGTCGGCGCCGACCACATACGAGGCCATGAAAGAATCCGAGCCGGCGTGGAGCGCGAAGCCTTCCTGGGTACGCTCTATCGTGCGAATTCGGAGGCCATCACGAAAGTCCGCGCCGGCCTCCGCAGCTTTGCCGGCGAGCCACGCATCGAGCTTCCTGCGCTGGGTCATGTACACGAGCGGCACATCGCT
>JBBSGD010000094.1:0-5783 GCA_038254435.1 Actinomycetota bacterium | reverse complement strand
GTGCTTCAGCTTCGGAAGGTTGGCCAGGTCGTGAACCACCCCGCACGCGGATGCGGACAGTGCCATCACGAGTGCAACGGCGACGGCGCGCATGGGGTTCTTTGGAGAAGGGGACATGAACCATCATTCTAGCCGCCACGCGGCAATTTGCGAGGAAAAGCCGTAGACAGCGGGGGGCGGGGCGGCCTGTGACATCAGGGGTAGCATCCCCAAGTCATGACCTCCACCGCCTCCTCTTTGCCCGCGTACCAGCGTTTGATCGTCAATGCCGAGCACGTAGTGCCGGGCGAGGAGCTTGCCGCCCGGCTTGCGCAGGGCAATCCGCTGCGCATCAAGCTCGGCCTCGATCCCACGGCCCGGTCGGTAACGCTCGGCTGGGCGGTAGTGCTGCGCAAGCTGCGGCAGTTCCAGGACGAGGGCCACACGGCGATTCTCATAGTCGGCGATTTCACGGCGCGCGTCGGGGACCCGTCGGCCAAGTCGCAGACGAGGCCCCAGTTGACGAGGGAGCAGGTGCGCGATTACGCGTCGCACTGCCTGCCGATGTTCATGGACGTCCTGTCCAAAGACAACCTCGAAGTCCGCTACAACTCCGAATGGCTCGAGGACATGGATCTTTCCGATGTGCTCGAGCTCACCGCCAACTACACGGTCGCGCAAATGCTCGAGCGCGACGACTTTTCCAAGCGATACGACGAGAAGCGTCCGATCTCCATCATCGAGTTCATGTACCCGTTGCTGCAGGCCTACGACTCGGTGGCGGTGCGATCCGATGTGGAGCTCGGCGGCACGGACCAACTGTTCAACCTCCTCGTGGGGCGTGATCTGCAGCGCGCCTACGGGCAGGACCCGCAGATAGCCATGACGACGCCTTTGCTCGTCGGTCTCGACGGGGTGCAGAAGATGTCGCAGTCGCTCGGGAACTTCGTGGGCATCAGGGATGAGCCCCAGGACATGTTCGGCAAGCTGATGAGCATCCCAGATCGCTTGACAGAGCAGTACGCGTCTCTCGCCGCGTGGCTGGACGAGGCGCAGATCTCCGAGATTTCCGAGGCAGCCCGCGCGGGAGGCCCCACCGCGGGCGAGGCAAAACGGAGGGTAGCTCGGCACGTGGTCGCGCTCTATCACGGAGCGGAGGCGGCGGATGCCTCAGAACGATCTTTCGATCGGACCTTCAAGCAGCATCGGGCGCCGGCCGAGATCGCGGAGGCGGGCATCCCCCCAGACGCGGTCGATGGGGACCGCGTCTACCTCCCGCGTGTGCTCGCCGAGCTGGGGCTGGCTTCGAGCCGCTCCGAGGCGAGGCGGCTCATCTCCCAAGGCGGTGTCAAGGTGAACGGCGACACTGTCACCCTGGAGGATGTGCCCCTTGATGAGCTGGCCGGTCACGTCTTGCAGGTGGGCAAGCGCAAGTATGTGCGCCTCAGCTGAAGCCGCTTGCCGGTGCAGGTTTCGCTCCTGTAGATCACAGCGGCATCCAGGGGTTGACCACGGGGCAGGCAAGGCTGCTACAATGACGTGGCCCTTCGGGCACAGGAACGTTGGCAGGCGCCTCGGTCAGCCGCTGGAACCTCAAGCGGAACTGTCGAGGGCGTGAGGATAGCAAACGGGAGCCGCTTAGACGAAACCGGAGTTGCAAGGCTCAGGTGTGGTGGCTCGCCGGTGCGTTTCTCACCGGCGGTTTTTTTTGCCCGGAGAAGCTCGCTCTTTGAGAACTGAATAGTGTGCCTGCCGAGAAGCTCTCCGCCGAGCAACACGAGGCGAAGAGCGGATCGGAAATCAGTGGACTCTCGTCAAAGAGTGAGCGAGCGACAAGCTCGTGACAACTTTGACGCCGTACTCTGGAAGGCCGAGAGGGAGTGCTTCGGCACAAGCTCGAAGCCGGCCAGAACACTGAATAAATCCGGCAAATGCTTTCTATTGCTTTTGCAATACGCAAGTGTTCGCCGAGGTTCAAACTTTGAGTCTCCGACGCGCTGTCTTCGTTCGCGAAGGCTTGCGGTTAGTCGGAGATCCAAATCTCTACGGAGAGTTTGATCCTGGCTCAGGACGAACGCTGGCGGCGTGCTTAATACATGCAAGTCGAGCGACGACACCGAGATGGGTAACCATTTCGGCTGAAAGCGGCGAACGGGTGAGTAACACGTGGGTAACGTGCCCCAGACTTCGGGATAACAACGGGAAACCGTTGCTAATACCGGATAACCCCTGCAGATCGCATGATCAACAGGGCAAAGCTCCGACGGTCTGGGATCGGCCCGCGGCCTATCAGCTTGTTGGTGGGGTAAAGGCCTACCAAGGCGATGACGGGTAGCTGGCGTGAGAGCGTGGCCAGCCACACTGGGACTGAGACACGGCCCAGACTCCTACGGGAGGCAGCAGTAGGGAATCTTGCGCAATGGGCGAAAGCCTGACGCAGCGACGCCGCGTGAGGGATGACGGCCTTCGGGTTGTAAACCTCTTTCAGCGGGGACGAAGCCTTCGGGTGACGGTACCCGCAGAAGAAGGTCCGGCCAACTACGTGCCAGCAGCCGCGGTAATACGTAGGGACCGAGCGTTGTCCGGATTTATTGGGCGTAAAGCGCGCGTAGGCGGTTATCCACGTCGGATGTGAAAGCTCGGGGCTCAACCCTGAGAGGCCATTCGATACGAGATGACTAGAGGCAGGTAGGGGAGAGTGGAATTCCTGGTGTAGCGGTGAAATGCGCAGATATCAGGAGGAACACCGGTGGCGAAGGCGGCTCTCTGGGCCTTGCCTGACGCTGAGGCGCGAAAGCTGGGGGAGCGAACAGGATTAGATACCCTGGTAGTCCCAGCCGTAAACGTTGGGTGCTAGGTGTGGGGCGGTCTTCAACCCGCTCCGTGCCGAAGCTAACGCATTAAGCACCCCGCCTGGGGAGTACGGCCGCAAGGCTAAAACTCAAAGGAATTGACGGGGGCCCGCACAAGCGGCGGAGCATGTGGCTTAATTCGATGCAACGCGAAGAACCTTACCTAGGCTTGACATGCTAGTTAAAGCGGGTGAAAGCCCGTGTCCTTCGGGGGCTAGCACAGGTGCTGCATGGCTGTCGTCAGCTCGTGCCGTGAGGTGTTGGCTTAAGTGCCGCAACGAGCGCAACCCCTGCCCTTAGTTGCCAGCGGGTAATGCCGGGGACTCTAAGGGGACTGCCGGGGACAACTCGGAGGAAGGTGGGGACGACGTCAAGTCAGCATGGCCCTTATGCCTAGGGCTGCACACATGCTACATTGCGCGCTACAAAGGGCTGCGATCCCGCAAGGGGGAGCGAATCCCAAAAAGGCGCGCCAGGTTCGGATCGGGGTCTGCAACTCGACCCCGTGAAGGCGGAGTCGCTAGTAATCGCAGATCAGCAATGCTGCGGTGAATACGTTCCCGGGCCTTGTACACACCGCCCGTCACACCACGAAAGTGGGTAACACCCGAAGCCGGTGGCCCAACCCTTGGGAGGGAGCCGTCGAAGGTGGGATCCGCGATTGGGGTGAAGTCGTAACAAGGTAGCCGTACCGGAAGGTGCGGCTGGATCACCTCCTTTCTAAGGAGTAACTCCACATTGGAGCTTTGACTCCTAGTTGAAGCACTGATTTCGGCGGTCTCACGACCGGCCCGGGCACACTATTCAGCTCTGAATGAGCGAGCATGGAAAGGACGGCCCACGCGGGGGGCCGTCCTTTTTCTTCGTCGGGTTTGGCCGGCTTGCTGATGTCCGCCCCGGGCAACGAGCTCGAGCCGCCGGGTAGCGGGGGAAGCTGTCAACGGCCCCTTCGCGTGCGACGCTCCAACGCCACGCGCCGGCGGTTTCCCTTGCTCAAGGAAGGGCGTGCCCCCGAGCCGCGCGCGTCGGCCGCCACGGCCTCGAGGTCGGTCAGCTCACGCAGGAGGAGCTCGTGCGCGCAGGCCATGTGCCAGTGCTGATGGTAGGAGTCCCCGGCTCCCGGCACAATGCGCACGAGAGCGTGCTCCGCGCCGATCGCAAGCTCGCGCCTGCATCCCGGGCAGCGGTAGAGCTTCTTGGAGATGCTGAAGGACAGCCACACGGCGGCACCGTGGGCATCGGTGCCCCTGATGCCGCGTCTCCTGTCGGGTAGCCCGCCAAACCTTGACATCACCACATCATCGGTCATCGGAGACGGATCAGGCGGCGAAACCGGCTAGTCCAATGAAATGCGTCAGGGAACGAGCGCCGCGTTGAGCGCGCCGTATCTGTCGCCGTAAACGAGGCGGACGAGTTGCTTTGTCGGAACGCGTATCAGGACGTCGGGTGAATCCCCCTCGGAAAGCGGCGTCACTATCCGCTCGATCGTCACGTCGCGCAGCAAGGGCTGCACCTTCGGGCGCCGAGTGACCGGCCGGTCCCACGTTACCCACACGTCGATGTGACTGCCGGCGGGAGTGCGACCAGAAAGGCCCGGGATGTCCGTAAGCGCAAGAGCGTAGGTGCGGGTGTCGGACTCGGTCTCCGGTTCAGAGGGCCCGGTCGTGAATGAGGGAGATTGCTCTTGAGCGGTCGTGAGCGGAGACGTGAGCGGAGGACCCTTCGTTCCAACCTGTCTCGACGGGCCCGTTCCGAGCACGGCGTAGACGCCCACGACTAGGATGACGCCGGCAACGAGAATCAGGTTTCGAGTTCGGCGTGGCAATGAGAGCTCCTTGGGTGTTTCCCGCAGGGTCACTGCACAACCGGTGTGGGTCGCGCTTCCCAGAACCGTTCGGGGCGGCGACCCTGCGGGAGATCCATGTCACCAAGCCTCACGCGGCAAGGTGAGCACTTGGCCCGGCCTAATGAGATTGGGGTTCGAGCCGATCACAGCGCGGTTCGCGTGATGGATGCGTGGCCAATAGCGAGCTATGCGGCGTTCGTCATCGGTTGCAAGCTCGCTTGCTGCTATTCCCCAGAGCGTTTCTCCGCGGCGAACCACGTGGCTTCCCAGCGAACGCGGCTGCTCGATGCCGTGCCGCGCGCTGCCGGCCGGGTGGTGCGCCATGGAGGCTTCTCTTTCGTCGTGCAGGTGAGAAGAGCGCGGGATGAGAAGCAGCTTGGGCAGTCCGTTCGACGCGCCGCCGCGGCGGGCTGCGCGTGGAAAGAGCGCGAGCATGCCGCGTCCCGCTCGCTGCTGGGGGTGGATGGCCGGATGAACTGACGGAGCCCCGGCCCGAGCGAGCGGGCGAGGAGGGGTGTACCCGCTCGGCTCGGACCAAGGCGGTGCGGGGCTGGAATGAGCGACGAGGGAGGGGGGAACCCGTAGTCGCTCCTTTGCCCCGGCCGATGAGACGAAGGACGTCGAGAAGGTCAAGACGGGGAGCAACCTGGCAATGAACGGCCCGGTCAAGTGGGGCCGGGGGATGGGTCGTCGGATCCTAATGCGGACGGCCTGAAGCGCAGCTACAAGGACCGTAATCGTGAGAATCGCCTGGGCTCCCTGACGAAGCCACGTTTCCGTTTGGTCGAGCGTCCATGTGCTCATGCCGCCTGCTCCTCTCATATGGCCGTGTTAGTGGCTATCAGCCTCTGTCTGCGTATGTTAACATCCATATACGTACAACCGGCTGCGGTACTCTGTCAAGTGGGGAGAACGAATTTGCCAGAATTAGGAGTCTTGTGCAAGTATCTGGAAGGGTCGGCGAAATGCCCCAGGGGGTAGGGATGGACTCCGGTGTGGACAGGGTCTTGGGCGGTCTGGAAGCCGAGTTTCAGGCGGCGTCGGCGCGCGCAGACGACGAGGCGGCGGCCGATCTTGCGTTCAGCCTTCGCCAGGACCTCGACATG
>JBBSGD010000093.1:0-5863 GCA_038254435.1 Actinomycetota bacterium | reverse complement strand
TGGTTAGCTCTGCCGCAACTCGGCCCTCGGACGACTCGAAGCGTTGATACGCGGTAAAAATTGCCGTGGCGCGCGACGGAAAACTCATGCAGCAAGAGACCTCGACCACCTCTCCCGGCGTCAGCTCGCGACGAAATCGCACTCGCTGACGAAGCAAAACGGGGCTCATGTCCGCCGATCGCAGAAGTAGTGCCCGCTGACGTGGTGTAACAGGGGGAGCCCCTGGAGCCCTGGGAAATCCCAGAGATCAAGAGACCACCGCTTCATCCTCAGGTAGTCCGCAAGACAACCGAGGAGGAGAGCGATGGTCAAGAAGAGCATGGACCTCCCGACGTGGCTGCGCAAGCAGCTCGAGGAGGCCGATCCCGATCTCTTGCGTGCCATGGTCAACGAGTTCGCCGCCGCGCTCATGGGGGCTGAGGTCGATGCTGTCTGCAACGCTGGCTACAACGAGCGTAGCGACGAGCGCGACAACATGCGCAACGGCTACCGGGCGAGGCGCTGGGACACTCGTGCTGGCACGATCGAGCTCGCCATCCCCAAGCTGCGGCAAGGAAGCTACTTCCCTGACTGGCTCATCGAACCAAGAAGGCGCGCCGAGCAGGCACTCATCGCCGTCGTCGCCGACTGCTACCTCGCGGGAGTGTCTACGCGTCGCGTCGATAAGCTCGTCAAGACGCTCGGCATCGAGGGCATCGGGAAGTCACAGGTGAGCGCTCTCGCAGCCAGCCTCGACGAGACCGTCGAGCAGTTCAGGTCACGGCCGCTCGACCAAGGCCCCTACACCTATGTGTGGATCGACGCGCTCGTGGTCAAGTGCCGCGACGGCGGGCGCACCGTCAACGTCGTCGCCACAATGGCCACCGCCGTGAACAGGGACGGGCACCGCGAGGTGCTGGGGATAGACGTCGTGACCTCGGAAGACGGCGCCGCGTGGCTGTCCTTCCTCAGGGGCCTCAAGGCCCGCGGTCTCTGTGGCGTCAAGCTGGTCGTGTCCGACTCACACGAGGGCCTCAAGGATGCGATCGCAACGGTGCTTAACGGCGCGTCATGGCAGCGGTGTCGTGCCCACTTCATGCGCAACCTGCTCAACAAGGTCCCCAAGTCAGCCCAGGACATGGTCGCGGCGCTGGTGCGCTCGGTCTTCGCCCAGCCCGATCACTCGGCGGTATGGGCCCAGCACGGGCGCGTGGTCGAGCAGCTCACCACCAACAAGTTCACCGACGCGGCCGAGATGCTCGCCGACGCCGCCCACGACATGCTCGCGTTCTCGACGTTCCCCAAGGAGCATGGCGGCAGATCTGGAGCAACAACCCGCAGGAGCGCCTCAACCGTGAGATCCGCCGGCGCACCGATGTTGTCGGCATCTTTCCCAACCGTGATGCGGTCATCCGTCTCATCGGAGCGGTGCTCTGCGAGCAGAACGATGAGTGGGCGGTGGCACGCCGCTACATGTCGGTCGAATCGCTGGCCAGGACGCGCGTCGTTGTCATCGAGGGTGACGCTACGAAGGATCACGAGGAGGTGATGAAGGAGCTCGACAAGGCGAGCTAAGCTCGCTAGCACGCGGATGATGCGGTGGTTTCTTACACCACTTCAACGGGCGGGACCATCGCAGATCGTCCAGGCTCACTCCGAGGGCGCGCAGATACTCCCACCGGGAGTGTTCGGCGTACTGATAGTAGAGAGCCGCATTGAGGTGCCCGAGGGTGTCCAGCTCATAGTTGCGGACCGTGAAACGCACTGCAAAGTCGGTCACCGGCTGCTCGCCTCCGCCACGCTTAGCGAAAAAGTCTGACTCATAAGACGGGCCCGATGCTAGCGTACGCACTCAATGCGAAAGGCTTTGGTGCTCTTGCTCGCGGCACCGATGCTGGCGGCCTGCAGTCCGGCAAGCACCCCTGGGCGCAGCGGGCCACCACCTTCTCCGCGTCCTTCGCCGAGTCGCTCTGCACCCGTCGCCTTGCGCCCCGTGGTCGAGACAATCGCCCATCTGCCCGAGCCGCTGCAAGATCCCGCGGTCGCCGCCGAAGGCAATGACGTCTATGCCTTCGGCGGCTTGGACTCGAGGGGCTCGTCCGTCGACTCGATCCTGCGTCTGCGGGGCGCTTCGGTCGAGACGGCAGGGCGGCTTCCCACAGCGCTTCACGACGCCGCCGCGGCGACCCGCCGCGGGCGCCTCTACGTGCTCGGGGGCGGGCAAAGCGCGAGCTTCTCCGGGGTGACTCGCTACGACCCAACCTCGCAACGGGTCCGCCTCGTCACCGCCCTTCCCACGCCCCTGTCGGATTCCTCGGCAGTGACGATCGGCGGCGGCATCTACGTGGTCGGCGGCTACACCGGCAGCGACTTTTCGAACCGGATAGTGGCGTATGCGCGTGGCAGTCCACGAGTGGCCGCCCTGTTGCCGCAGGCACTGAGATACGCGGCGGTCGCAAGGCTGGGCGGCGCGCTCATCATCGCCGGGGGCCGAACGGTCGACGGGTCGTCACGCGCCGTCTACAAGCTCACTCCCCCAAGCCGCAAGGTAAGGCTTATCGGCCTTCTGCCCAAGCGCCTGATGCACGCTCAGGCAGGCACCATCGGCAGCCGCATGTACGTCATCGGCGGAATCACAGGACATGACGTGACGACCCGGGCGATCCTGGCGATCACTGCGACGGGTCACGTCGCGCGCGTAGCGTCACTCCCTCGGCCCTTGTCCGACAGCGGGGTTGCCTCCATCGGCGGGCGGCTCGTCATCGTGGGGGGCTCAAGGGGACCCCATCCGGTCGCGTCGATCCTGTCGTTGAGCGTGACCCGGCGCTAGCCTTACGGCCGGTGACGCGTGAAGAACGGGTAGTAAATAGGCGATACTTCAATCTCGCGGACCCAAGGGGGAAAGCATGGAGACACGAAGACTGGGTCGCCTGGGACACATGTCGAGCGTCCTGATCTACGGAGGGGCGGCACTCGCCGAGGTCGATCAGGATGTCGCCGACGAGTCGATCTCGCTCGCGCTCGAGGCCGGGATGAACCACTTCGACACATCCGACGATTACGGAGACTCCGAAGTGCGGCTCGGCAAATGGATGCCACAAATCCGCCCGGATATCTTCCTCGCGACCAAGGCTACCGAGCGCACTAAGGAAGGCGCCGCAAAGACGATTCGCCGCTCGCTAGAGCGGCTGCAGACCGACCGCCTCGATCTCTTGCAGCTCCACGCCATCGTCGACATGGATGAGCTCGACAAGGTGACGCAACCGGGGGGCGCGCTCGACGCAGTAATAGAAGCGCGCGAGGAGGGCCTCGTTCGTGGAATAGGAATCACCGGGCACGGCATGGCCGCACCCGCAACGCACCTCGAGGCACTGCACCGCTTTCCATTCGACACAGTTATCACGCCCTTCAACTACCGGCTTGCGCGCGAGTCCGGCTACGCGAGCGACTTCGAGGCTCTCGCCGGCGCCATCTCGTCACAGGACGCAGCGCTGATACTCATCAAGCACGTGGCACGTAACCTCTGGCTCGACGCGGAGAAGCCTCGTTTCGCGACTTGGTACGAACCGCTCACGCACCAGGACCACATCGACGCGGCAGTAGCATTCGCCCTCAGCCGACCCGAGGCGACCGGACTGTGCACCGCGGGAGACGTGCGGCTCCTGCCGAGCATCATCGAGGCCGAGAGGAAACGATTGCAGGCCTCGCCCGAGGACATCGAGCGCGTCCTGAGCCAGGTCGAGGGCTACGAGCCCCCATTTGTCGCAACCCCGGGACGCTCGATCCCGGGCGGCATTTGAACATCGGCCCCAGCGCGGCCCTAGGTTGAAGCGGCGGAACGTTCCCGCGCTCGGTCGGTGGACCAGACGATCCCTCCGCCCAAGATCTCGTCTGGGCACTGCGCGGAATAGAAGGCCGCCGACTGCCCCGGCGCGACTGCGGCAACGGGCCGCTCGTAGCGAAGCGTGCAGCGGCTGCCCGACACCGACTCGATCATCGCCGGGACCGCGTCGCCGTGGGCACGGTGTTGCACCAGCACCCTCTGGTCCTCGTGAAGGCGGGCATCGACGAAGCTCGTCTCGCGCGTTTCGATGAGCGACGTCTCGAGGTGCTCGGGGGACCCCACCACGATCGCGTTGCGGCTGCCATCGATAGAGGTCACGAACACCGGAACGCCGAGGGATATACCCAGCCCCTTGCGCTGTCCCACCGTGTAGTGGCCAAGCCCGCGGTGCTCGCCCACGGTGTCGCCGCGAACGTCGAGAATCGGCCCGGGCTCTGCAGCCTCGGGAATACTCTCTTGAACGTAGTGCCCAAGGTCGCCGCCCTTGACGAAGCAGATCTCCTGCGAATCGGGCTTGGTCGCCGTTCGTAGGCCGAGCTCGGCGGCAAGGGCGCGCGTCTCACGCTTCGGCATCTCCCCGACCGGGAAACGGCAGCGTGCAAGCTGGGCCTGGCGCAGCATCCACAGGACGTAGGACTGGTCCTTGCCGTCGTCGACCCCGCGCAGAAGCCTGAATCGACCCTGTGTCTCGCGTACGCGCGCGTAGTGACCGGTCGCTAGCACATCGGCTCCAAGGGCATCGGCGCGCTCCAGCAGCGCGCCGAACTTGATCCACTGGTTGCAGCGTACGCACGGGTTGGGGGTCTGTCCGGCCGCATAGGTAGCATGGAAGTCGCGCACCACCGTCTGCTCGAAGCGTTCCGCAAAGTTCATGCAGTAGAAATCGATCCCGAGCACCTGGGCTACCCGCCGGGCATCTTCTGCGGCCCCCACGTTGCAGCAGCCCGATGCGTTATTGGCCCCCTCTCCCTGCCACAGCTTCAGCATGATCCCGACGACGTCGTAACCCTGCTCGACGAGCAGCGACGCCGCCACCGACGAGTCGACGCCGCCCGACATCGCTACCACGGCCTTTGGCCGCCGGGCCCTGGCGGTCACTTGCCTGCCACCGCGCGGGCCTTGGTGATGATTCCCGGCAGCGTCTCGAGCACGGCGTCGACATCGTCGTCGCTCGACGCGCGGCCCAGCGAGAAGCGGATGCTTCCGTCTGCCATGGGGCGGCTCAGACCAATGGCCAGCAGCACATGCGAGGGGTCGAGCGCGCCAGACTGGCACGCCGAGCCCGAGGAGCACGCAATGCCCGCCTGGTCCAGCATCAGCAACACCGTCTCGCCTTCGATCCCCGGGAACGACACGTTGAGATGACCCGGCGTTCTGCGCTCGAGGTCTCCATTGACGCGCGCGTCGGGGATCTCCGCCTGGATCCCCTCGAGGAGGCGCGTCCGCAGCTTGGTAACCCGCTCGGTCTTCTCTTGTAGCTCGCGAGCCGCTGTGTGCGCCGCTACACCGAATCCTGCGATACCGGCGACATTCAGCGTTCCCGAGCGCAAGCCGCGCTCGTGTCCGCCCCCGTGCAGCACCGGCTCGAGCGCTACGCCGGACCTCACGAAGAGGGCGCCCGTGCCCTTTGGACCGCCGAGCTTGTGTGCCGAGAAGGCGGCGAGATCGACTCCCGACTCGCCGACATCCACGCCCACGTTGCCGAGCGCCTGAACGGCATCCGTGTGCACGAGAGTGCGAGGGTTGACCGCCTTGACGGCGCGCACGATCGCGGCCATCGGCTGCACGGTCCCGATCTCGTTGTTGACGGTCATCACGGAAACGACGAGCGTGTCCCGCCTGACCGCGGCCGCCACTTCCTTGGGATCGAGGACTCCGGTCCCGGGTACCGGCAACACCGTGACCTGCAAGCCGCGTGCGCGCAGCCATTCGACGGTGTCGAGGACTGCATGGTGCTCGAAAGCCGTCGTCACTATGTGGTTGCCGTGCGCGGTCAGCTTGTGAACGGCCCCCTTGATCGCGAGGTTGTCGGCTTCGGTC
>JBBSGD010000092.1:0-5926 GCA_038254435.1 Actinomycetota bacterium | reverse complement strand
GTCTGCATGAGCTTGCTGTAGGACACCGACTTGAGACCGCCCGGATAGCCCGAATGACGATGCCACTGCTTTTGGGTCAGCTTGTTGCCGGTGAGCAGGATCTTGGCGGCATTGATCACTATCACGTGGTCGCCGGTGTCGAGGTGGCGGGCGTAGGCGGGCTTGTGCTTGCCCATGAGCCGCTTTGCGACCTCGGACGCCAGGCGGCCGAGCACCACGCCGTCGGCATCAACGAGCCACCACTCACGCGTGATCTCGCTCGGTTTTGTCGAATGGGTCTTCATGCAGATCCTTCCACGGCAGCGCGCGCCCGACGGACACGAAAGTTTGAGGAAAACGCAGGATAACGACACTATTTGGCCTGGTCAAACGGCGTTGCCTCCGAACGAACCGCTCCAGCCCTCGTCGTACTCGACGGCTACAAGGCAGAGACCGTGCGGCGCTGCCACCGGCCCCGAGGCCGCACGGTCCCGAGCCTCGAGAATGCCGGGCAGGTCGCCCGGCGAACGCCTCCCCTCGCCCACGTAGACGAGCGTTCCAACGAGCGAGCGCATCATCTGCTGGATGAACGCGTTGGCGCGCGCCCGCAGGCGCACGATGTCGCCGCGCCGGGTGCAGGCAAGCTCGTAGAGCACGCGTCCAGCAGACGCGGCGGGGCCCAGCGGGCGGCCGAAGGAGCTGAAATCGTGGGGGCCGAGCAGATGCCCCGCGGCCTCGTTCATCGCGTCGAGGTCTAGGGCTCCGGGGTGATGAAGTGTCGTACGGGACAAGAAGGGATCTTGCCATTGCGCCGTGAACAGCGCATAGACATAGGTGCGTGAAAGGGCGCTGAACCGTGCGTGCCAGCCCTCGGAAGCGGCGGATGCACCCGTGACCGCGATCCTGGGGCCGAGCATGCCGTTTAGAGACTTGAGCAGGCCTTCGGTGTCGAGACCGTCGGGGGCGGAGCTGCACGACACGACCTGGCCGAGGGCATGCACTCCAGAATCGGTGCGTCCGGCACACACCAAGGGGACCGGCGCCGACAGGATCCGCTCCAGAGCGTCTTCGAGATCGCCTTGCACCGTACGGAGCCCCGGCTGCCTGGCGAATCCGTGGTAGCCGGCGCCATCGTAGGCCAGGTCGAGGCGCAGGTTCAGCTGGTCTTGCTCTCCCCGGCGCCGCTCGCGTCATCCGGCTCGGGCACGATCTCGTCGCCGGCGTCGTCGGGATCCGCCTCTGCGCTCGGCTCGGGGCGCGCTTGGGTCTCGGCCGACACCTCTTCCCGGGCCGGCCGGCGCCGCCGCCGCCGTCTGCGCCCCCCGCCTTCTGCGGACTGCTCCTCGGTCCTCGTGGCCGGTGCGCTCGTCACGAGCTCGATCAAAGCCATGGGCGCGCCGTCTCCCCCGCGCGGACCAACCTTCAAGATCCGCGTGTAACCACCGCTGCGATCGGCAAAGCGCGGAGCGATGTCCGCAAACAGCTTGTGCACGACGGCGCGGTCTTCGATCGCCGACAGGACCTGACGCCTGTGGTGCACGCTGCCCTTCTTGGCCTTGGTTATCAGCCGCTCGGCATAGGGGCGCAGCAGCTTGGCCTTGGCCTCGGTCGTCTGGATGCGTTCGTGCTCGAACAGCGACAGGGCCAGGTTGGACAACATCTGGCGCTGATGCGACGGGCTCGAGGCGAGGCTGTAGCCCTTCTTCGGCTGTGGCATGTCCTAGAAGTCCTTCTCCTTGAGACCGAGCCCCATCTCTTCGAGCTTCGCCTTGACCTCGTCGATCGACTTCTGCCCAAAGTTACGGATCTCGAGAAGATCGTCTTCGGACTTCTGCAATAGCTCGCCGACGCTGGTCACCCCCTCGCGCTTGAGGCAGTTGTATGACCGCACTGTCAGCTCGAGATCCTCGATCGGCTGGGCCAGGACGCCCGAGACCTCGTCATTGCCCGGCTCCGGCCCGAGCACCAAGGCTCCCGAACCCTCGCCGACTCCGGCAAAGAGCTGAAACAGCTCCACGAGCGTGGCGCCGGCCGCCGACAGCGCGTCGCGAGGCGTGATGGCACCGTTGCTCTCGACATCGAGGATCAGGCGGTCGTAGTTCGTCATCTGCTCGACGCGGGTTGGCTCGACGTCGTAGGTGACGCGTGAGACCGGCGAGAAGGCGGCGTCTATCGGGATGGCTCCGATCGACTCCTTGGGCGCCGTCCCGGCCCCAACGTAGCCCCGGCCCTGCTCGACGCGCAACTCCATCGAGAGGTTTGCTTTCTTGTTGAGCCTAGCGATGCGGTGCTCGGGGTTGAGGATCTCGACCCCGGCCGGGAGCTCGATGTCGCCCGCCGTTACGTCGGCCGGGCCGGTCACTCTCAAGTAGACGCTCGTGGGCTGCTCGTTGTCGGACTGGACCACGAGCTCCTTGAGGTTGAGAACCATGTCGGTGATGTCCTCGGTGACGCCATCGACCGAGGAGAACTCGTGCAGCACTCCGTCGACCTTGACCTGCGTGATGGCTGCCCCGGGGATAGACGATAGAAGGGTCCGCCGTAGCGAGTTGCCGAGCGTATAGCCGAAGCCCGGCTCGAGCGGCTCGATGACGAACTTCGAACGGTTCCCGGATATCTCTTCCTCGGAAATCTGAGGGCGCTGAACGACCAATAACTCCATGAAGCTCCTTCCGTTGTTCCTTCGCTGCGACGCGGAGGCTTTACTTCGAGTAGTACTCGACGATGAGCTGCTCTTGAACGGGCACGTCCATCTGGTGTCTTTCGGGCATCGCCCGCACCTCGATGGTGAGCTCACGCAGGTTCGGCCCCAACCAGTCGGGAGCCTCGCGTCCTTCCGCGTACGATGCATTCTCAACGATGCGGCCGACGGACTTGGAGCGACCGCGCACCGCAACGACGTCCCCAGGCTTGACCCGATAAGAGGGGATGTTGACTTTCTTGCCGTTTATTTCGAAGTGCCCGTGCGAGACGAGCTGGCGAGCCATCGGCCGGTTCATGGCCAAGCCACCCCGATGGACGACATTGTCGAGGCGTGACTCGCAGATACGCATGAGCTCTTCGCCTGTGACGCCCTTCGAGCGGGCCGCCTCCACGTAGTAGCTCTGGAATTGCTTCTCGAGGATCCCGTAGAAGCGCTTGGCTTTTTGCTTCTCGCGCAACTGCAGAAGGTACTCAGACTCGCGCACTCTGCCTCGTCCATGCTCCCCGGGAGGGGGCTTGCCCTTCTCTATTGGGCACTTGGGCGATTCGCAGCGCGTTCCCTTGAGGAACAGCTTCGTCCTCTCCCGTCTGCACAGCTTGCACACCGGGCCCGTATAGCGCGCCATCAGACTCGTCTCCTCTTGCGAGGACGGCATCCGTTGTGGGGGACCGGAGTCGCATCCTTGATCCCGATCACCTCGAGACCCGATGCCTGAAGGGAGCGAATAGCAGTCTCGCGCCCCGACCCGGGCCCCTTGACGAGGACGTCGACGCGGCGCACGCCGTGTTCCTGGGCACGCCGCGACGCGGCCTCCGCAGCGAGCTGCGCAGCGAAAGGAGTGGACTTACGCGACCCCTTGAAGCCCACGTTGCCTGCCGACGCCCACGACAGCACGTTCCCCTCGAGATCGGTGATGGAGATGATCGTGTTGTTGAACGTCGATCTGATGTGGGCGACGCCGTGGACAACGTTCTTCTTTTCCCTGCGGCGGGTCTTCTTAGCCTTCTTCGGAGATGCCAAGCGTGAGCTCCCTCTACTTCTTTCCCGGGGCCTTCTTCTTGCCGGCCACTGTCTTCTTGGGTCCCTTGCGAGTACGCGCGTTGGTATGAGTGCGCTGGCCGTGAACGGGAAGCCCGCGGCGGTGCCGGAGCCCCTGGTAACAGCCGATCTCGACCTTGCGCTTGATGTTCTGATTGACCTCGCGGCGCAGATCTCCTTCGACGCGATAGTTGTTCCCGATCCAGTCGCGTATCCGGACCACCTCTTCGTCCGTCAAGTCACGCACGTGCGTTCCAGCATTGACGCGCGACCCGATGCAAGTCTGCACGGCCTTGGTCTGGCCGATGCCGTAGATATATGTAAGCGCGATCTCGAGCCGCTTGTCGCGGGGGAGATCCACTCCTGCGATTCGTGCCACCGAGCCTCCCTTATCCCTGACGCTGCTTGTGGCGCGGGTTCGTGCAGATCACCATGACGTTGCCGCGCCGACGTATGACCTTGCACTTGTCGCAGATCTTCTTGACGCTGGGCCTTACTTTCACTCTGAGAGCTCCTACTTGTAGCGGTAGACGACTCTGCCGCGGGTCAAGTCATAGGGGGACAGCTCGACCAGCACCCGGTCGCCCGGCAGGATGCGGATGTAGTGCATGCGCATCTTTCCCGAGATGTGGGCTAGCACGCGATGACCGTTGTCCAGCTCGACCCGGAACATGGCGTTGGGCAAAGGCTCGATGACCGTGCCTTCGACCTGAATGCCTTCTTCCTTCTGAGTGGAGGAAGCCTTTTCCTTGTTCTTGGCCACGCGCGAATCCCCAAGCTCGGTTACGGACTGACCGGCCCATCCGGCAACCCGCACACCCGCAGGGCGCGCGAATGAAACTATGGACCGGCCGATTATGATAACAGACCCGCTCGGGCGCATCGCGCGGTGTATCCCGCATCCCCGCAGGTCAGAGCGCGAAAAGTCACCTCGCGGCGCGCTCCGTCAAGACCTCGTGTCCGTTGGGCGTTATGGCCACAGTGTGCTCGAAGTGCGCCGACAGGGCTCCGTCGGCGGTTACCACCGTCCAGTCGTCATCCAACGTGCGCGTTGCCGCCCCCTTGGCGTTCACCATGGGCTCGATGGCGATCGTCATCCCAGAGGACAGCACCTCGCGCCTGTCGGGCGGACCGTAGTTGGGCACCCACGGCTCCTCGTGCAGGGAGCGTCCCAGCCCGTGGCCCGCGTACTCGCGCACCACAGCGTAGCCGGCCTCGTCCGCCACCTGCTCGACCGCATGCCCCACCGTGCCCAGCCGGGTGCCGGGGCTGCAGTGGGCGATCGCCGCCGTCAGCGAGCGCTCGGTCACCTCGAGGAGGCCGGCGGCCTCCTCGTCTACCTCGCCGACCGGAAAGGTCCACGCGGAGTCGGCGTGGAACCCCTCGAAGAAGACCCCGACGTCGAGCGAGATGATGTCGCCCTCGGCGAGCTTCAGCGGGCCGGGAATCCCGTGCACGATCACCTCATTGGGCGACGCGCAGATCGAGCCGGGAAATCCTCGGTAACCCTTGAAGGACGGCGCCGCTCCTGCAGAGGTGATGGACTCCTCGGCAATGCCGTCGAGTTCCTTGGTGGTTATGCCCGGGCACAAGGCATCCTCGAGAAGGTCGAGAGTGGTGCACAGGATGGCACCCGCTTTGCGCATCAGAGCGATCTCCTCGGGAGACTTGCGATAGATCATCGCCGGGTCACCCTCGCTGGGAACGCGCGCTCACAGGGCCGCAAGGATGCGGTCGAAGATCTCGTCCTGGTCCCCAACACCGCTCACCTCGCGCAGCAGCCCCCGGTCCCGGTAGTGGTCCTTCAGCGGCTCCGTCTGCTCGTGGTAGGTAGCGAGGCGACGGCTGATCGTGGCCTCGTTGTCGTCCGAGCGTTGCACAACCTCACCCCCGCATCGATCGCAGGTCCAATTCTCCTTGGGAGGGTTGTCCGCGTGGTAATTGCGCCCGCACTTCCTGCACACCCGCCTGCCTGAGAGGCGATGAAGGGACACCTCTTCGGGAACCTCGAGGGCCACTGCCGCGTCCAGCTCGGAGCCCTGCGCGTCGAGGATGCGGTCGAGCGCCTCTGCCTGAAAGGGGTTGCGCGGGAAGCCGTCTATCAAGAATCCCTCGGCGGCATCCGGCTGAGCGAGTCGCTCGCGCACGACCTCGACCGTTAGCTCGTCGGGAACGAGCTTGCCCGCGTCGAGATACTCGGTAACC
>JBBSGD010000091.1:0-5982 GCA_038254435.1 Actinomycetota bacterium | reverse complement strand
GGCGCGGCACGATCCTTGACATCTCCCGCTCGGCGGTTGGGCTCGAGGCCACCATCAACTTCCCGGGGGCCGGGGGCGAGAAGCGTCTCGATCTGACGCTCGCACCCCTCAAGCCGGTCCCCTGACGCCCTTCGCGGGCCGAAGCAAACCCAAACAAGGCCGGGGGCGTTCCTAGCTCTTGGAGATTTCTATCGAGTCCACGTAGACGGGGTGGATCGGTTCGGCGGCAGTGACGGGGTCGTCGCCGCCGCGTGTCTTTTTGCCCTGGATCTTGTCGAGCGTCGCGTAAGAGGACGGCTCCACCGCGGCGAAGATCGTGTACGCGGGCGGCAGCCCCGCCGGGGTGCTCGCCTTTGCCCCCTTGTGCACGACTATGAAGAACTGGCTGCCGCCCGTGTCCGGCCCCGCATTTGCCAGGGCGACCACTCCATAGACGTAGTCCTTGGGGGCCACCCCGGTGAGCTCGTCGTGCAGGGCGTAACCGGCGTCGTCGGGACTTGAGCGCCCGGCGCCGCTGGGATCGCCGGTCTGGATCACGAAGTCCTTTTCCACGCGCTGCCATTGGAGGCCGTCGTAGAAGCCCTTTGTGGCGAGGAACACGAAGCTCGCAACGGTGTTGGGTGCTCGGTCCGCGAGCAGCTTCATGGCGATGCCGCCGCAGGAGGTGTGGATGACCGCCGCGTAAGCAACGCCCGGCTGGAGAACCGAGGCGGGGTCGGGGGCAGTCGCGTATTGATTCGGGTGCGGGGGGGCCGGCTTCTTGCCATCGCAGGCAACGCTGGGGGCCGGGTGTTTTCCTGACGCCGCGGCCTTGTGCTTTCCCTTGCCCGAGGACCCGGCCGCGACGACGAGCGCGCCGACAACAACAACGACCACGAGCAGCCCGAGAAGGCGGATCGTGCGCCTCCTTCTCAGGGCCTGACGGTGGGAGAGCTGTGCCGCTCCGCCGGTAGTCCGGCCGCCCGCACTCTTGTCGGAAGCACTCATGGGGACCAACTCTCGCACGGCCTCGAGCCGCGGCGCGCTAAGAGCTCGGCAGCGCTAGGGGCGCCGTGACCGCCTGCTAGTGTCCTTGAGCCCGGACGCCCGTCTCGGGCGCACCAGTGGTGCCGGTGCTGTTCGCCGGTCAGCGAGCCCTTCAGGAGCGGCCTCAGTGTCTTCGTCAAGGTCACGGATACTCGTGGCGAAACCCGGCCTCGACGGCCACGATCGCGGGATCAAGGTAGTTGCCCGGGCGCTGCGCGACTCGGGGGCCGAGGTCATCTATACGGGGCTTCACCAGACGCCCGACCAGATCGCCGCCGCGGCAATCCAGGAAGACGTTGACGCAGTAGGTCTGTCGTGTCTGTCCGGGGCGCACATGACCCTTTTTCCCAAGGTGGTCGAGCTGCTCAAGGAGCAGGGCGGGGACGACATCGTGGTATTCGCCGGAGGCATCATCCCGAAGTCGGACTTCGAGCCTCTCGAGCAGTCGGGCATCGTCAAGATCTTCACTCCCGGCGCAACCACGAGGGAGATCGTCGACTGGGTTGACGCCAACGTCAAGGGAAAAGCCGACTAAGCCCGAGGGGGTCTTCAAGCAACATGGATCTATTCGAGTGGCAGGGCAAGGAGCTGCTTCGCAAGTTTGAGGTTCCCGTCCCTGAGGGGAGGGTCGCGACGACCCCCGAAGAGGCGCAGGAGGCGGCGAAGCACCTGGGCGGCAAGGTCGTGGTCAAGGCCCAGGTCCAGGTGGGTGGCCGCGGCAAGGCAGGCGGTATCCAGCTCGCCGGCTCGCCCGAGGAGGCGGGACAGAAGGCAGGGCAGATCCTCGGCATGGATATCAAGGGCCACGAGGTGAAAAGAGTCCTTGTCGAGCGCGCCGGCGATATCGCCGAGGAGTATTACTGCTCGTTCCTTCTCGATCGCTCTACGCGCAGCTTTCTCGGCATGATGAGCTCCGAAGGTGGAGTCGAGATCGAGGAGGTGGCTGCAACGAACCCCGGCGCGATAGCGCGCGTGAACATCGATCCGCTCCTTGGCATCTCCGACTTCCACGCACGCGCCATGGTCTTTGGCGCCAAGATCACACCTGCGGCGCGCAAGGAGGCCATCGCCCTGCTGCCGAAGCTCTACCGCGCGTTCGTGGAGCTCGACGCGTCCTTGATCGAGATCAACCCTCTCGTGCTGACCGGCGGGGGACGCGTCATCGCGCTCGACGCCAAGGTGACTCTCGACGACTCCGCCGCTTACCGGCATCCGAACTTCGACGAGCTGAAGTCGGTTCACGAGATTCCCGAGCAGGAGCGGCTCGCCAAGGACAAGGGCCTCAACTTCATCCAGCTCGACGGCGACGTCGGCATCATCGGCAACGGGGCCGGCCTCGTCATGTCGACGCTCGACGTCGTAAAGGCGGCCGGAGGGGAACCGGCGAACTTCCTCGACGTGGGCGGGGGCGCCGGTGCCGACGTCCTTTCTGCCGCCCTCGAGGTGATCACCTCGGACGCAAAAGTCAAGAGTGTGCTGATCAACATCTTCGGCGGCATCACGCGCTGTGACCTCGTTGCAGAGGGCGTGCTCGACGCGCTCGACCGCCTCGACGTCAAGGTACCCCTCGTCGTACGCCTCGACGGCACCAACGCCGAGCAGGGACGCAAGATGCTGGCCGAGTCCGATGACGCCATGCTCGTGGCCGCAGCCACGATGCTCGGCGCCGCCGAGAAGGCGGTCGAGCTCGCACATCAGGGAGCTGCATGATGGCGATTCTGATCGACCAAGAGACGCGACTCGTAGTGCAGGGCCTCACCGGGCGCGAGGGAGGTTTCCACGCCAAGCGCAACCGCGACTACGGGACGAACGTCGTGGCCGGCGTGACGCCCGGCAAGGGCGGAAGCGACGTCGACGGAGTCCCGATCTACGACACGGTGCTCGAGGCAGTGGCCGAGGCCGGCGCCAATGCTGCCATGGTCTTCGTGCCGGCGCGTTTTGCAGCAGACGCGATCCTCGAGTCCTTCGAAGCGGGAATCGACACGATCGTGGCGATCACCGAGCACATACCCGCGATGGACATGGCGCGCGTCGTTCCCTATCTGCGCAACGGCCACAGGGACGTCACCTTGATAGGCCCCAACTGCCCTGGGCTCATCTCGCCGGGCAAAGCCAACGTCGGCATCATTCCCGGCGAGATCTGCAGCGAGGGCCCGGTCGGACTCGTGTCGCGCTCGGGCACCTTGACCTACCAGATCGTGCACGAGCTCACCCAGATGAACATCGGACAGTCGACGTGCGTGGGCATCGGCGGCGATCCCATCCCCGGCTCCGATTTCATAGACGTGCTTGCCAAGTTCGAGGACGACGACGACACCGAGCTCGCGGTGCTTGTCGGTGAGATCGGGGGCGACGCGGAAGAGCGAGCCGCCGCGTGGGCGAAGGACAACATGTCCAAGCCCATCGTCGCCTACATCGCGGGCGTGACGGCTCCACCAGGCAAGCGCATGGGCCACGCGGGCGCCATCATCTCGGGATCGCAGGGCACCGCGCAGGCAAAGCAGAGGGCGCTCGAGGCCGCCGGCATCAAGGTGGGGGTCAACCCCACGGAGGTCGCAGAGCTGGTGGCACAAGAGATCGGCGGCGGGTGACCCCCGCCCGGGCGGTGCCGGGAGCCCCGGGGGTGCCGTGGGATCGAGCCCTCGCCGGACGCCTCGACAAGCTGGTGATCGAGTCCGAGGTGCTCGCCGGCAACCCCTTGGGAGATCCGGCGCGCCGGCCCCTCTACGTCTATTTGCCCCCGGGCGCCGAGGGCTTGAGCGATCTCCCCACCGTCTACGTCATCCAGGGCATGACCGGGCAGCTCGACATGTGGGGGACGCGCTCGGCGTTCGAGCCCACGATGTTCGAGCGGATCGATGATCTCTTCGGCGATTCTGCGGTGCCGCGCGCAATCGTCGTGTTCGTGGACGCGTGGACCTCCTACGGGGGCTCCCAGTTCATAAACTCGACCGGAACCGGCAACTACCTCGACTATCTGTGCGACGAGGTCGTCCCCTTCGTCGACGAGCGCTACCCGTCGTCACCGGACCGGGACCGGCGCGGGCTCACGGGCAAGTCGAGCGGTGGCTACGGTGCGATGGTTGTGCCGATGCTGCGCCCGGACGTCTTCGGGGCGCTCGCCTCCCACGCCGGGGACGCGCTGTTCGAGGTTTGCTACCAGCCCGATTTCCCGGTGACCGCGCGCATATTGCGGGATCACTTCGAGGGTTCGTTCGAGGTCTTCTGGGCCAGCTTTCGCGCAGCGGAGACGCTCAAGCCCGACTTTCATGCACCTCTCAATACCTATGCCATGGCCGCCTGCTATTCGCCGGATCCCGCGGAGCCGGGCCGCGCGCTTGTGCCCTTTGACATAGACACCGGAAGATTGGTAGGCGCCATCTGGGAGCAGTGGCTCGCGTGGGACCCGGTGCGGATGGCGCCGGCCCATCTCCCCGAGCTGAGAACCATGAAGCTCATCTACCTCGACGCGGGCCGCTCGGACCAGTTCTTTCTCGACCTCGGCGCGCAGGCGTTTGCGAAGGAGCTGGACGCAGCGAGCATCGCCTACTCGCTCGATCTCTTCGAGGGCACGCACGCAGCGCTCCAGTACCGTTACCCGGGCGCGATCCGCGCGCTGATCGAGGCGCTGGCATAGGCTCGCACAAGCGGCGGCAAGGCTCGCACTCGAAAACCATCAGCGCCTGCAGGGGGTAGATGCATGGAAGTCGCGCAGGGCGTGCACCGTCTCGGCTCGAGGTTCATCAACTTCTACCTCATCGAGGATGGAGGGCGGCTGACTCTGCTCGACGCCGGGCTGCCGGGATACTGGGAGCAGATCCCTCGCGGCGTGCGGCGCCTCGGCCGCTCGCTTGAGGACATCGACGCCGTCGTGCTGACGCACGGTCACCAGGACCACCTCGGCACCGCCGAGCTTGCCCGCCGTGAGGCAAGCGCCAACCTCTTCGTGCACGGCGACGATGCCCTGCTGGCACGCGGCAAGGTGAAGGTCAAGCCCCCTCGGATCGCAGTGTGGAGACCGGCCGTGCTGCGCTTTCTGATACATGGTCTGCGCAACGGCGGGATGCGGATCCCGCCCGTGGCGGAGCCCCAGACGTTTTCCGACGGCGAGGTCCTCGACGTGCCCGGGCGCCCGCGCGTCGTGCACGCCCCCGGCCACTCGCCCGGAAGCTGTGCCCTCGTCCTGGCCGAGCGGGCGATCCTCTTCAGCGGCGATGTGCTCGTGACCCTCGACGTCCTCAGCGGGGAAAAAGGGCCTCGCATCCAGCCAGACGCCTTCAACAGCGACCCGGCGGCCGCCCGTAGCGCGGTAGAGATGCTGAGAGGCCTGCGGGCAAAGGTCATTCTTCCCGGCCACGGCGAGCCGTTCGCCGGCGGCGTCGAGGAAGCCGTGGGCCTGGCCAGATCGAGGTTCTAAGCATCTCGTGAACCCGGCTCCATGCCACCCCATTGTCGTTCTCGTGTCGGGCTCGGGCTCCAACATGGAGGCGCTCGCCGGCGCCTGCGAGCGGGGCTTGGTTCCGGGGCGGCTGACGGGGGTTCTGGCGGATCGCGAGTGCGAGGGCATCGAGCGCGCCCGACGCCGAGGCATCGCCGTGCAGGTCCTCGCTCCCAAGGCGTTCGCCACGCGCGCCGAATGGAACCTGGCTCTACGGGATGCGGCGCTGCGGCCCGCCCCGGATCTCGTCGTGTCGGCGGGCTTCATGCGCATCCTCGCCCCGTCATTCGTCGACGCGTTCCCCGGCCGCCTCATCAATCTGCACCCCGCGCTGCTACCGGACTTTCCGGGGGCCCACGCGGTGCAGGACGCTCTCGCGGCCGGCGTGGCGGTGACGGGGGCGACGGTGCACCACATCGACTACCAGGTCGATCACGGAGAGGTGATCCTGCAGGCCGAGGTCGAGGTATTGCCCGGCGACGACAGCGGCTCGTTGCACGCGCGCATCAAGGAGGCCG
>JBBSGD010000090.1:0-6068 GCA_038254435.1 Actinomycetota bacterium | reverse complement strand
CACGGCATCCGCCACCGCCTCGACTATCGCTGCGGTCGCCAGCATCCCGGTCTTGGCGGCATCTACTCCGATGTCCTGCGCCACAGCATCTATCTGTGCGCGCACGAAACCGGGGGGGACGTCGTGCACGCCCGCCACGCCTTGCGTGTTCTGCGCCGTCAACGCAGTTACTGCGCTCATCCCGTGGCATGCGAGTGCCAGGAAGACCTTTAGGTCGGCCTGGATGCCTGCCCCTCCGCCGGAGTCGGACCCGGCGATCGTCAATGCCCGGGGCACTCCGCTCACCGGGTGCGCAGGTGTTGCCACGTGTCCTCCTCGAACTCTTCTAGGGGGCGCTCGTCGAGCATCCGCCCCTGAACGGTGACTCTTCCTATGACGGAGAGCGGGACGCCGGCCTTGGCGGCGCCGGCGCGCGCCGCGGGAAAGTTCTTCTCTTCGATCGTGAGCAGGAGCTCGAAGTCTTCCCCTCCGGTCAGTGCGGCGTGCAGCGCATCGAAGCCTTGGATCGCGGCCAGGGCCGGATCGGCGGGGATGCTCGCCGACTCCAACCGGCAGCCGGTCCCGGACGCGTCGAGGATGTGACCCAAATCGACGAGCAGTCCGTCCGAGACGTCGATCATGGCGCACGCTCCCGCCTCGGCGAGAAGCGCACCGGCGTCGAGCCGCGGCTGCGGGCGGCGCTGACGGTCCATCAACGCCCTGCCCTGCCCCGACGGCAGAACCATCTTCCTGCGCAGGACCTCGAGTCCTCCCGCAGCTCCGCCGAGAGTTCCCGTAACGCAAATGAGGTGTCCGGGGCGAGCGCCCGAGCGCAAAATCGCTCGTTGTGGCGCGGCGCCGATAACCGCAACGCCGATCGCCATCGAGTCCGCCTCGCTGATGTCCCCGCCAACGAGCGCAAGCCCGTAGCTCATCGCCGCTTCGGTGAGGCCGTCGAGGAGGTCCTCCACCACTGCGATCGGGGTCGAGGTCGCCAGCGCCAGGGTAATCATGGCGTGGGTGGGGCGGCCTCCCATAGCGGCGATGTCCGACGCGCTGGCAGCCATTGCCTTGTGTCCGACGTCGGTGCCGTCGCAGTAAGCGAAGTCGAAGTCCACCCCTTCGACGACCAAATCGGTAGTCAAAAGGAGGCTCGTGCCGGGCGAGGCAACGATTGCAGTGTCGTCTCCGGCCCATACCTCGCCGCGCGGCGGCGGACCGAGCCGCTCGGCGATGAGGCCTATCAAGCCGTGCTCACCCGCATCCCCGGCAGTGTGTCCTCGTGCCTCGGCAACGATCTCGAGCACCGTCTTTCTCTCGTTGTGTCGCCTGCGCTTCCTTGAGCTGAAGTCACACTACTCGGGCCCGCCGGGCCTCCTGCTAGACTCCCGGCACTCCGAGGTGCAGCCCGAGCTGCGCTTGCAGAGCGTGAGACAAGCGACCTACAACGCCGACCAAGGAGGAAACGTGGCGGAGGTACAGGCCTACATCCTGATCCAGACGGAAGTCGGCAAGGCTGCCGCGGTGGCTCGCGAGGTGCGCGACACCGAGGGCGTCGACGCCGCCGAGGACGTCACCGGCCCCTACGACGTCATAGTACGAGCAAGCGCACCCAACGTCGACGACCTCGGCAAGCTCGTCGTAGCCCGCATCCAGTCCGTCGAGGGCATCACGCGTACGCTGACGTGCCCCGTCGTTCACCTCTGATCGTCGGAGCGCATCACGCCGCCTGACCCAGACGCGCGGCCGGGCTCCGGCACGCGCGTCGTCCACCCTCCGTCGCCCGCCTCGCAAGGGGGCAATCCGCTCGCGCCGCCTCTCGATGCCTCGTCGACTTATGCCTTCGATGACGCCGCCGCCTTTGCCGAGGCCTCACAAAGCAAGGTCGGGGGAGGCTACGTCTACAGCCGCTGGGCAAATCCAACGGTCGATGCGTTCGAAGCTGCCGTCGCCGACCTCGAAGGAGCCGAAGCTGCCGAGGCGTTTGCCAGCGGCATGGCGGCGATCTGTGCGGTCTTTTTGGGGCTCTGCTCGGGCGGGGACCGAGTAGTCGCGTCACGCCGTCTCTATGGGAACAGCTACTCGCTGCTCGCCCAGCGATTGCCGCGCTACGGGATAGACACCACGTTCGTCGATCTCGACGACTTCGACGGCTACGAGCGCGCTCTGCCCGGCGCGCGCGTTCTGTACACGGAAACCATCGGCAATCCGCTCTGTGAAGTGCCCGAGCTTCCCCGGCTTGCCGAGCTTGCACACTCGTACGGGGTGCCTCTCATCGTCGACAACACATTCGCGTCCCCGCTTCTGTGCCGCCCTCTTGAGCACGGCGCCGCCCTCTCCCTCCACTCGGCCACGAAGTTTCTCGGCGGCCACCACGACCTGTTGGGCGGGGTCGTGTCCGGATCGGAGGATCTCCTCTCGCCGGTACGTTCTCTTGGGCGCGACATGGGCGCCACCCTCTCTCCGTTCAACGCATGGCTCGCGCTACGCGGCATGCAGACCCTGGCTGTACGCGTCGAACGCTCGTCAAGCTCCGCACTGGCAGTGGCCCAAGCGCTGACCACCCATCCGGACATCGAGGGGGTCTTCTATCCCATGCTCGACGGCGATCCGTCCCGGCTCCGGGCCGAAAAGCTCCTAGGGGGACGCGGCGGCGGCACGTTGGGCTTCAGCGTCGCAGGGGGCCGGGCGCGCGCCGCTCGCTTCCAAGAGACGCTGAGACTCATCAACAGGGCAGCGTCGCTCGGGGGAACGCATTCGCTGATCGTGCACGCAGCGAGCGTGACGCACACGCAGCTGTCGGCAACCGAGCTCGCTGCCGCCGGCATCTCCGAAGGCTTCTGCCGCCTCTCGGTGGGCCTCGAGGACCCGGAAGATCTCATCGCCGACCTGAGGTCGGCCCTCGAGTCGAGCTGACCCCCCAACCTCGGCCTCATCGCAGGGACAAGGGCAGCGAGTCTTCGAGGCCCTCGAACTCAGAGCTGAACTCACGCGCCAGCAGATCCGCCACGATGTCCTCTACCGCATGGCCCTCCTGACACACTCGCACGACGGCCTGAGTTATCGGCATTGAGACGCCCGCCTCTCTGCCCAGCTCCAGGATCGGCTGACAGCTCTTCACTCCCTCGGCGACCATGTTCATCGACCCGATGATCTCCTCGATCATTCTTCCTTTGCCGAGCTCGATTCCGACCGAGTGGTTGCGTGACTGCGGGCTCGCGCACGTCGCGATGAGATCGCCTACTCCCGCGAGGCCGAGGAACGTGAGGGGCCGTGCGCCGAACTGCACCGAGAAGCGCGCCATCTCCGCGAGCCCGCGGGTCATGACCGTTGCTTTGGTGTTGTCACCGTAACCAAGCCCGTCGACGATGCCGGCCGCGATGGCGATGACGTTTTTGAACGCGCCGCCGATTTCGCAACCGATGACATCACCGTTCGTGTAGCAGAGAAAAACGGGCGTGTGAAAAGCGGTGCGCAGTCTTTCGAGCGTGTCCTCGTCGCCGCACGCAAGGGTCGACGCCGCCGGGTAGTTCCTTATGACCTCCCTGGCGAGGTTGGGGCCGCTCAGCACGCAGATGCATCGTTCGGGGAGGCCCTCGCACTCCTCCGCCAGGACTTCCGACATGCGTTTCTTCGTATTCACCTCGAGGCCCTTGGTGAGGCTCACAAAGGTACGTTCCGGCCCCTTGATCGAAATCACGTCGCGCAGGACCTTTCGGAACCCGTGAGACGGCACTCCCATGACGACGACCTCAGCGCCGTCCAGCGCCTCCTCGAGATCGTCGGTAGCCCGCAGCTCCTCGGGCAGCTTGATATCGGGCAGGTACTCGGGGTTTTCGTGAAAGACGTTGATGGTCTCTGCAAGCTCGCTGCGACGGGACCACAAGACGGCTTCGTTGTCAGCTTTAGCAGCGACCACCGAAGCCATCGTCGTCCCCCACGAGCCCGCTCCGACGAAAGCCATGCGGGGCTTGTGCAAGCTCATGCTGCCGATTTCTTGGCACGGCGCTTGTCGGGCACGGCCGGACGCAGCCCGGCGACGAGCACCGAGACCTCGTCCATCACCTGGGCTGTCACGGCGCGCCAGTCCGCCGTGGAACGCTCGTCGCCGGACACCTCCAGCGGAGTGCCGATGCGCATCACCACGTCCTGGCGAGGTCGCCAGCGCTTCGCATAACCCTTGGGCCACACGTTCGCAGTGCCCCACAACGCGCAGGGGATAAGCGGCGCACCCGTGACGAGTGCAAGCCGAGCCACGCCGGTCTTGCCCGTCATCGGGTACAGGTCCGGATCGGTAGTTATCGTTCCCTCGGGAAAGACCACGACGATCTCGCCCCGCTCGAGCGCGCGGTAAGCGTCGTCGAGGGCCACGGGCGCATGGCGCGTCCCGCGCTGCACCTTGATCTGCCCGGAGCCCTTCAAGATCCACGCAATGCGCTTGTCCTCGAAGAGATCCGATTTCGCCAGAAAACGCGGCCTGCGCCCTGCCGCGTCGACCACATACGACGCGGCGAACGCGTCGAGGTATGCGATGTGGTTGAAGGCGAGGATCGCCGGTCCGTTCTGGGGGATGTTGGCAAGACCTTCGATGCTCCACCGAAACCACAGCTTGAGCCACGGCTTGAGGATGCCCTTGGCCAGCCCGTAGATCGGTTCCATTCCCTCCCCCAGTCGTCCCGTTCCCCGCCGCCGTACGCATCTCCCGGAGCAACCACGCCGGGTGGCGCGCCGCCTATCATACGGAGCCGATGCACGTCTCATTCGTTGGCGAACGCGCGGGACCACGAGGGGAGCCATGGGACTCATCAGGCAAGTGGCGCACCGAACCCCTATCGTGCGCACCTCGAAGCGTTCGATTCGCGCCTCGAGTGGTCGTCGTAAGCGGACAAAACGGTTTTGCTCCTGCATAGCGAACCCCTGTTCGATATAATGCCAGCCATGAGACGACTCAGGGAGACCGAGGCCCACGCGGCTCGCACTGCGATCATCAAGGGACAGTTCCCCGAGGGCATGCAGGCGCGCTGCTCCTTTTGCGCCCAGGTGCAGGCCGTCGATGACGGCGAGCTGGTCCAGGTGAACCGCACCGGCATGGGCCCCTCAAAGGTGTTCAGGTGCTCCGACTGCGCCAGAGAAGAGGACAGCGCGGCTTAGGCAGACCCGCCGGCCGACACTCTCACTCGGCAATCGAGCCCGGGAGACCGGGCCTTTTTGCCGTGCCCAAGGCGCATGCACATCCGGCCGTGCCCCGAAGCCCGTCGCCGTCCGGCGTGGCCCCTTCGGGGGCCGGGACCTCAATGAGGCGTCTTGCCCTCCGGCGCGTCGGCGCGCGCCGCTGCAAGGACCTGCTCGGTGGGCCACCTCGTTGCGGCGTGCGGATCATGCGGCTTGATGCGCCGGCGCTGCTTGACCGAGAGCCGGTGCATGACCTCGAGCGCTTTGGGCTCCTGCTCGGCGGGACGCTGCTCGAGAATCCCGGACCCCAGAGCGCGCTGCAGGTAGTCGTCGCCGGCCTCCGAGCGCACGAGAATCATCGTCCACCCGCTCATGCCGAGCCCGCCGCACGACAGGTCGGCGTGCTCGGCGGAGAAATCGGGACAGTGATGGCACCACTCGTTGGCATAGGGCCGCGCCTCCTTGAGTGGCATCTCGATCAGCGAACCGTCCTTGAGCGTGATGACCACGCGCCCCTTTACGTTCATGTTTGCGATGTCCTCGAGCGCGATGCCGTACTCGTCGCGCACCTTGCTAAAGATGAACGACTCGTGGTCGAAGGTTTCGGTGCACATGAGCCCGATGACGAGCTTCACGGGCCGGACCCACCTGCGGATGCGCTGGGCGGCGAGCTCGCGGATCGCCGTCGACTCGCACGAAACCCCGACGACGGCCACCGACTTGAGCTTGGCCGCAACGACATCCTTGAGGGCGAGCGGCGTCGCGCAGTACGTGTACCGGGACCCCGCCGCCGCCAGAAGCTCCTTCTTGCTGGTGACGAGGCGCGGCTCGTCGAGCCATGCGACTTCCTGTGACGGAGCGGCCACGAGCGCTCCATCGAGCTCACCCGTGTCGAGGCCCCAGGCGATGAGCCCGGT
>JBBSGD010000089.1:0-6352 GCA_038254435.1 Actinomycetota bacterium | reverse complement strand
TCCGCCAGTCTTGGTCGCGCACCGAGTCGCTGCCGACTTCGCGCTGCAGTGCTCCACGACGGCATCAAGAGTGTGGCCGTTCACGGTCGAGAGGCTAATCTCCGCTTCTTGCCAAATCTACTGAGGGATTTGGGTAGCTAGCTAACGTCGTAGAACTTTCAGACCTCGTCGCCGTATCGATGATGACCTTCACCGCTGACCGGACCCCATTCATAGGTCCACCTCTTATGAGAGTCGGTCCACTTGGTTCTCCGCCTTCCAGGCGATAGCGTACGCGACCGGGGAGCGCCAGCCCAGGCTGCTGTGGGGCCGGTAGTTGTTGTACTCGTGCTTCCAGTCCCCGACCAGCACCTGAGCCTCGAGCAAGGTGTCGAACTGCTCGGTCGACAGCACCTCGTCGCGCATGCGTGATCCGAATGACTCGACGAAGGGGTTCTCCCACGGGGAGCCCGGCTCGATGTAGCTCGTTCCCGTGCCGAGAAGCGGCACCAGTCTCTAAGCGCGTTGGGCTGTCAGCTCGGGCCTGTTGTCACAGCGAATGAATGCGGGCGCCTCTCCTCTCTTTTTCACGATGTCGTCTAGTACGGCGACGGTGCGGTCGGCGTCGATGCGAAGCTCGACCAAGCCGCCGAGCTCTTGCCTGCTGTGTTCGTCGACGATGTTGAGTAGCTTCAAGATCTTGCCGTCTGCGGTCTGATCGAACTGGAAGTCGAGGCCCCACACGTGGTTCGGTCGCTTCGCCCTCAGGCGGTCCGCCGGGCAGGCCGAGATCCCGAGGCGTTGGCGTTTCCGCTTCCGATGAGGCACCTTGAGGCCCTCTTCTCGCCACAGCCTGTGGATCTTGTTGCGGTTGACGTCCCAGCCCTCGTTTCTTAAGACCGCCCACGCCTTGCGATAGCCCCAGCGCTTGTGCTTGCGGCTGAAGGCGTGCAGGCGCGCTCTGAGAGCGTCGTCGCCCTTGCCGCGTGTGACCGGGCGAGGCTGGGTGGAACGATGTTGACCGACTATCCGGCAAGCCCGCCGCTCCGACAGGTCGAGACGTTCCTGGAGCATCAGGACCGCACTTAGCCGGCGCGCCGGGCTCAGAGTTTCCCTCCGCAATCTCCTTGAGAGCGTCGATCTCGAGCTCCTTGTCGGCAACGATCCGCTTCAGTCGGGTGTTCTCCTTGGCCAGCTCCCTGAGCCGCTTGGCATTGTTGGCCTTGAGCCCGCCGTACTGCTTGCGCCACCGGTGATAGGTCTGCTCGGAGATCTCGAGGTGCTTGGCGACCTCGGGCACTTGCTTGCCGTCGGCGAGGAGCCGGTCGGCCTCCTATAGCTTGCGCACCACCTGGTCTGGTGTGTGCTTGCGTCTCTTCACCGCGATGATCCTCCTTCCGCCTCTTCCGAGGCATCCAGACTCTCACTCGCAGTGGACCGATTTCAGGGGGTCAGGCCACCGAGACCGATGAAACCGACGTTCGGCTGCGCCTCCACCTTCGCAGAAGGAGGCTAGGTGAGGCTAGCGAGCGCCGTCTTGAAGGATCGTGCTGGGTCAGGTGCGCACCCGACAGGGCAAGTCAGGTCTCCTCCCTCCCCCGCCTCGGTGCCTCCGCGTGACCCTCTTTGAGCAGAGCCAGAGCTCCGTCCCACATGCGCCGTACCAGTCGGCCAGCGGGCTCGGCGCGGCCGAGCCGCACCGATTGCCCCGCCCACGCCTGCATCCGCTGGACGTCACCGGTCTCGGCGGCCTGCGCCCGCATGGCAGCCGTCAGTCCCCTTTGAACCGGATACGGCGCCGGGGGCGGCGCCTCATCGGCGATCGCTGCCAGCGCGTAGTCGGTCGCAATGCTTCGCCCGGCGCGGCCGCTGAACACGCGGGTGACGATCGTGTCCTCGGGCGCAACGCAAGCCAGCGCTTCTGCCCAGGCAGGCTGGACGCCCGCCTCCGGGCAACGCAGGAATGCAGATCCGATCTGCACGGCGCTCGCGCCGAGCATCAGCGCCGCGACAACTCCACGTGCGTCTCCGATCCCGCCGGTCGCGACCACCGGCACCTCGACCGCGTCCGCCACCGCCGGTATCAACGCGAACGATCCGACGAGCCGGCGTTCGGCCTGCAAGGCATCGAAGCATCCCCGATGTCCGCCCGCCTCCATCCCCTGCGCGACGATCACGTCGGCCCCAGCGGCCTCCGCCGCCTGCGCCTCGGCCACGGTCGAGACACTCGCAAACCAGGCGATGCCGGCCCGCCTCAGCCTGGCAACGAACTCGCTCGGAAAAATCCCCATCACCGACGAGACGATCGGCGGCTTGGCCGACAGCAGAGCCTCGCATTGAGCGGCGAAGTCTGGCGGCCTCGCATCGCCAGCGTCCTCCGCCGGCGGAGGCCCCCAATCGCTGAGGAACGCGCGCAGAAGCCGTTCGTGACCTGCGTCCCGCGGCGGCGGCGGATCCGGGACCCACAGGTTGAGCTGGTACGGGCCGTTCCCTTTCGCCCGGACTTCATCGGCCCAAGCGGCGATCTCGTCTGGCTCCATCAACAGTGCCCCACAAGCACCGAGCCCGCCGGCGTGCATCACTGCGATCGAAAGAGCGGGCGCCGACGCTCCGGCCATCGGTGCGAGCAGAAGTGGAAGCTCTAGCCCAAAACGTCGGCAAAACGAATCGACTCGAGCACGGATGGCAGACATCAGTTACCTCGCTTCATCACGATTCGAGGCGCTCACCATCAGGCGAGTGCGCGCCCGACCGCTCGATCTGCCGCTGCGCACTCCGATAGCGACTGCTACCGACCTTGACGACTGCGCCGCTCGGGCTGGTCGACGTGCAGGCCGATCAACCCATCACGCCTGCGTTCGGTAGTTGAGATAGACCACGCCGTGATTGTAGGACTCGCGCGCAGCGAGCGTGAGCTTTTCGAGCACGGGACCCTCCGGCAGGACTGCAGGTCCATGCTGGGTACGGCCATCGCCTTCCTCCTCAGTTCGTCTTTTCGGACTTCCTGAGGATGAAGCGGTGGTCTCTTCTTCGGCTGGATTTCAGCCGGCTCTTACACCACGTCCGGGGGCACTAACTTCGCCGTCCCACTCAGCAGCTGCCGCTCAGGGAGAGAAGCTCCCTAGGGATTCAAGCGTGGTCTGACGAAGGGAAGAAATCGACCCGTCGCCAAAGGCCGCATAAACAACAAAGAAGCGCCCCGACACCGAGAAAGTCAGTCGGTAGACATCTCTACAGCCCATTCCTTCGTAATGCCCAAGTGTCGAAGGATCAAGCGACAAGCTTGCCGGCCGAGGTGAGAAATCGAAAGCTGAGCCGTCCTGAGCCTCAAACATCCACACGAATGTTGCGTTGTCGGGAAGGTTGCTAAGCGCTCCCGTTGGCCCGCAGAGATCTCCTACGGGAAAGTCGTAACTACCCACCATCATGTACTGCCCCTGGTAACCCCACGACACGTGCCAATCGGCTGGCGTCTCCACGCTCCACCCAGTTGAATCATCCACATGTCGAGTCCATCCTGGAGAAACCGAGGGAGTAGCCGAGGGAGACACCCCGTTAGCAGTTCCCGACCCATTATGCAAAGCGTCGGAGGTTTTTGAGCCTGGCTCCCGAGTGAGTGCGCTTGCCCCAGCCCAACCAACTACCAATAAACTCAAGCACATGATGACCGCGCTCGCCCGGCGCTTGTAGAGTCGCCTTCGACCGCGGCGCAATATTTCCTCCGAAGAAGGCATCTCCGGGATTTTGATGTATCTAAGCGTGTTTCTCAACTGCTGAAGCAAACGGTCATCCATTCATAACCTCCATCTCTCGCCTTAAAGTCTGGCGGGCTTGAGAAAGATGTGATTTCACTGCTCCCTCACTCAATTCCATGACTCGAGCCACTGCGGATACAGGCAGATCCCCTATGTAGAACAAGACGATCGCCTGGCGCTGCCTTTTCGGCAACCTCCGCAGGCTCTCCAGCACCTCCATTCGATCCGTAGTCAGTCCCCGTTCACTGAACGCACGGCCGGAGCGCAAACCCAAGCGCTCCCGTAGGGCGCTCCGCCTATGTCGCCGGGCAAGGTTCATCGCCGTCGTCAAGACCCACCCCTCCGCCCAGCTCTCTGAACGTAATCTCTTCCAGCGCGCGTAAGCTCTAACGAAGGCTTCTTGGGCGGCGTCTCGAGCAGATTCCGGCTCAGTTGTCATTGTGAGGGCGGAGGCGTATACCTTCCGATAGCTGCCCCTATAGAATCGGTCGAAATCGGCGTCTGCTGCGCTCATCCGTTGGCTGTGGCCGGCCACAATTTGTGCCTTAGGCATTGCTTCAGCGGCTCCCCTCGTGAGTCCGTTCACTCTCACTAAAGTCTCCGTCACCCTTACAGGTTTAGCCGAGCCCGCTGGGTGATTTGTGGCCTGAGGTTCCCCTGCTCTGATTGGGGGCTGGGACGAACGGTGTCCTTGCTGAAGGACGTTGAACAATCTCCTAATTGGGAGGGTGTCCGCCCTACTGCACCTGTGTACCGGTACAGTCACGCTCAACGGCTGCTGTCGCCTCGAGCAAGCAGCATCCAAGCACCAGCGCAGCCGGCTTTGGTGCGACCCACCAAACTGTTAGTGCAGGGATAGCTCCTCACTCAATATGCGTCTCCCGTACAATCGTCTGACCGGCCAATTCATTTGCTCGCCGTCCCACCCACACCTGGTACCGGTATCCAAAATCCGAACCGCCGAAGAGACGCGTATAGCGTAGAAACCGTCCATGCGAGTCCTCTATGGCAAAGGTGTCGAGGTTCAGGACGGGTGGAATTCCTGCGTGTAGTTCGAGGTGATGGTGTCTCGCATCCTCAACGGAGTAAGCCAAGATTCGAATAAGAGTGGCGCGATCAGAGAATAGACGCAGGTCAGGATCACCGCTGCCGTCCGCCGACTCGTGAGGCCCGACTTTTTCGCTGGCTAGCGCTAGCAACTGGCTCGGGAATGCGAGATCTGTCACTAGCTTACGATCGAAGAGATGCCAGCCGCTAGGATAACGGATTCTCACCTGGGGCGAGCAGGGCCGCACGAAGGTTTCGGTTAGCTCTGGCCGCAGCCCTTGGCCGGAGGTTCCAAGGAGTGCCCCCAAGCCTCCTGCCGCTCCAGCCGCAAGTGTCAAAAACCGCCTACGCGAGCTCGTTTCCATCTCGTGCTCCTTTCGTCACTTCAACAGCAAGACGGTAGTCGTGATTGCAACCAATGCCGACATTGAGCGGAGCGCAAGGCTTGCTGTTCTTGAGGGGGATACCCTCGCTATCTCTCTCACTTGGCTCATAGTGTCTACACGGCTCACCCGTATCAGCACAACTGCCTTTCCGATTCCGAAGGCAACCGCTGATATCAATATGGAGGAAAAATCTCCGGTGAGGGGCAGAAGAAGTGAAAAGGCAAAGTGAACCGAGTAGGTGAATAGCGTTAGGAAGCCGATCCCCAGCAAGAGTCCGAAAGCGAAGGCCAGAGCCTCAAAAGGCAGCGCGGCACGCAACCATTCCGGCACTTGCCGGTTCCGATATGGCATCGGCAGCGGAAGCCCGAGATCATGAAGGGCAGCCCACACGACCATACCCACTAGTACCCACCCCACCATCCCCTGGGTAGAGAGAGACACTCCTGCCCGAATTAGAAGCCCCAGGACCAATGCAGACGCGAGCGCACCCGTCGTGGTGCCGATAGAGAAAGCCGCTGCTCCGCTCAGCCATCTCTTTCTACTCCTGCCCACCGCAGGATTGATGGTCAGTGCCATCGAAATTCCTCAAGGAGACCACGCGGCTATCCACCCCGCGCTAAAGCCAAGCAGGCTGGTTACGATGGGCCTGTTACTGCTAGCAGTTACTAATACCGCAGCCAACAGGCAACCTATCACTGCAACAATCAACCAAGGGTTCGTGAGAGATACCCTTAGACCAGGTATGGTTGACGGAACCCGATGACTCAAGTCTCCACAACCTATCCACAGTCCGGGGGGTTTAACGGGAAGTTCCTGCAGACATTCCTGTAGTCGGTGCACACTCGGGATCGGCACTTTATGTGCATGCCACCGTTGCAGCCGCTGCTCCACTCAGCATGATTGCAACATGACGCCTGACCATTAACACAGTGGCAGTTAGGGGGACTGCCGCAGCCGCCGCAGCAGTCAGTGAAGATCCTATAACCGGTTGCACACCCACTCGTGGTGCAACACCAGCTACCGCAGTCACAACTTCCACTAGGGTGGAGTTCCCCCGGTTCGGCGGACACGTTGACTATGCCGCTTCCTCGATCATGACGTCCAGTCTCGCGCGCCTCCTCTCGTAGTCCGCGGGTGACAGATATCCCAGTGACGAATGGAGACGGCGCCAGTTGTACCAGCCCT
>JBBSGD010000088.1:0-6728 GCA_038254435.1 Actinomycetota bacterium | reverse complement strand
CGTGCCCCTGCCGCGTTGCCTATTCTACTTCCGGGCAAAGGCGACGGGCTTGGCCGAGTTGGTGTCTCGCGCGGATCGTCGTTGTTACGAGCGAAAGGAGAGTGGCATGACGGCAAAAGCCGATTTCACGCCGGACGAGTGGCAGGTCGTTCTACAGGGCCCGCCGAGCGCCGGCATGATCGTGGTCACCGCGCAGCGCGGAGGAACCTTCCGGGAGACGATCGCGATCGTGAAGGCTTACGCGGAGGTGCGCAAGCAACACGGGGAAAGCGAGCTTCTCGATGAGATCGTGGCGGCAAAGCCCGAAACCGACCACACGCGGTATCACTCTGCCGAGGAGCTCAAAGACAAGGGCTTGCAACATCTTCGCTCAGCGGCCGAGCTGCTCGAGCGCAAGGCGACGCCGGAGGAGCTCGACGACTACAGGCGCTTCGTTTTGAGCCTCGCGGACAAAGTAGCGAGCGCCCATCGAGAGGGTGGGGAGAGCGTCAGCTCCGCCGAGCGAGTCGCCATCGAAGACATCGCGGCAAGCCTGGGTACGGCGGCTCCCTAAGGCAAGGAGGCGACGCCACCCGGGGCGGATGCCGTTCGGGCTGCGTTTTCGTGGTGTCGGAGGGGGGACTTGAACACCCATGAAGCCAGTATTGTTTGGTGTGGCCTTGTGCCGATAAGTGCGCGCTGATTGACCTGCCCCTTTACAGGGGAAGCGAGCGGCCGTGTCGTCTAATCCTGCCGAATTCCAAACGGTCCGTTAGCAAACGCGCAACTGTTTGTAAACGCCTATGAACCGGAAGGCTCCCTTCGTCGCTCCCGCATGGCACACCGATCACAACGGCCCTTGCGAGTTGCCCACCACTCGCCGCACTCGATGCAGAGGCTTGCCTGGGCGGCTTTACGGATGCGCTTTGTAAGCCTCTTGTAGTGGCACTAGATCGGCCTTCCCTACGCGGTCGTCCTTGAGCAAGAGGCGCAGGACTAGAGCTGGCCGGAGCGTCGAACAGCAATGTCACCGAGAAGACAACAAGTACCGGTCCGATAACACGCAGGGCAGTTACTAGTAGATGTCGGGCCTGAGCTTACTCTTGCCTGACTATATCGACCGAGATCTCCACCGCCGGAATCGTTCCTCTGTTCTCAAGCCAGTGTGTGGTGTTCCTATCCTCGGGCCAGCCCACTCCCGGCCCATAGTCCGTAGCGACTCCATGTCGATGGTCAGTGATCATTCCTTGCAGCATGTAGACGGTGCCTGGTCTGTCTTTATGGTCGTGAATCGGGCCGAAGACGCCTCCAGGCTCGATGGTCACCATACGCATTCGAAGTTGACGCCCTACCATGCCCTCGATCTCAGGGCCAAGGTCAACCGTTGCAAGTAGCTCCACCGTGACACCTTTCGTCTCAGGTGCCGCCTGTTCGTTGCTCATCTCTCCCCTCTGTACTTCCAGGGCCGAACGTTATTTTCAGGGCCTAACGTTCGACCTTCACCCCAGGACGAGCTGATCTCCGACCCGCTCATACCTCCGTCGCCGCCAACGCCAATTCGCGCTCGTCAGCCCGCTACTTTTAAGAACCCCACGTCGCCTATGCCGCCGCCGCATGACCCTGTCGGCTATTTGCCTGTCGCCGTAGTAGCAAGTGCGCGTGGACTGCTTGGCCCGAGCAGACGGCATGGGGTGGAGTCTAGCGACATTCCGGCAACACGCGCCGAGCTCAACGTGCACGACGCCCATCGCCGGCGCTCCAACAGCGCCGTCGAGCTTGCCGACCGTGTCATCGGTTTCGAAGAGCACGGCGGCGAGGCGCACGAGGGCCCTCTCACCATCCAGGAGCAGGCCGTTCCGACCGCTAGCGTATGGCCGGTACTCGGGGCCGCCGGGATCCTCCTGCTCATCCTCGGCTTCATCAACGGCCCCTGGCTGCGGGTGCCCGCCTTGATGATCGCGCTCTACGTCGTGCTGGGCTGGCTCACCCAGTTGACTCGCTGACGCGCGCACTCGCCCATTCGCCTCGAGCGCCGGCGGCTGGTCACGCCTCTCGCTGGTCTCTACCCTTCCGGCTCCCGTCGCTCCTTTGGCGCATGTGGGGGGCGAGCTTCTCCGTCGCAACCTTCGCAGCCGAAACAGGCCTCACCTCGATACCGTGCGCGGCGCGTCGCACCCCAGCATCCACTGAGTTCCCCGCCAGCTCGGCTTCCGTGAGCTTCAGCATGCGCTCGCAGGCGCGCGCGAAGAACTTCCTCCGCTGGCGCTTGCCGAAGAGCCGGAACCCGAGCCTGACCAACGGGTTGGGGATGGGGGCGGTGCGGGAGAAGGCGTGGATCCGGAACTCCACCTCACCGCTGCCCAGCCATTTCCACACCTCATAGCTCATCTCGCCCATCTCGAAATGGCCCTGGAGGGTCCGGTAGGCCCAGCCCCAGATGCGCACCGGGCGCCCGCCCACCGTGCGGGTCTCGTCACGCACCGGCCTGATGCGAACGCCGAGGAGAAAGCGCAGGCCGTAGAAACGGGCCTCCAGCAGCATGTCGCGGCTGGCGAGCGGCTCGTCGGGGTGGTAGACGGCGCGGATGATGGCGGGATCGGCGAACTCATAGCGGGTCATCAGGCCACGCGCCACTTCCCAGCTGCCTCCCGCTGCCGGCGGGCCGGGCTTCTCCGCGGGGAGCTGCTGACAGAGGTCGTCGACCCGCCACCCGTCGGCCGGCGTGTGGTCCGTCGTTTCGTCGGCGTCGAAGTTGGGGCTGGTGTGATGAAGAGCGTCGAGCGCCTTACGAGCGTCGGGATGGCCGAGCAATATCCGGTCATCCATGGAAGGGACCGTCCACCCGGCGGGTCTTGATGACTATCCCCCCGGTCATGCGGCCCCCCGACAACCGGGCAACCCGCTCGATGAAGGACGTCCACATGTGCAACTGGACCTCTTTGGCCATGCGCAGGCGATCGAAGAGAAGGTCGGAGAGTCGATCACCGCTGCGTGCCCACGACTCGATGGCGAAGATCAGGTCCTCATCCGCGAAGGCCCTGAACTCGATCTGCCCGGCCTCCAGATGGCCGGCCAGCGTAGCGAAGCGAAAGGAGCTCGGGGACCGGTCGACGACTCTAACGGGGCCGTCCCAGGGGCCTGGCATGTGGACGATGAACTCGTCCCCGACCTGCATCCGTGCGTCCTCGCCCCGCACCTTGTGGAATCTGGCGAACTCGGTTGGCGCCACGAGATCGGGGTTGGCGCTGACCCTCGCCACGACCTCCTCGGGTCCCAGGTGAGCATTCCGAATGCGGGCCTCATAACGGCGATGGAAAAGGGCGCCCACGCCGTGCTCGGGAAGCTGCACCTCAGACCGATCCACATCCGGGGGGAGATCGGGGGGCATGTCTTCATCCGGTGCACCCGTGACATTGCTCCGGTGCATGGGAGTGGTTCGCCACATGTAGCGCCATGAGGTCAGCCCGATCCCGAGGGGCCAACGCGCCGCCGCCGATAGGCGGCGTGGGTAGGTCAATTTGCGCGACAGGGTGAACCTCCTCTTTCCGAGGACTCTATTCGCCGCCGCAGGGGTAAGAAGCTCGCATGCTGACCAAGTTCCTGCACGACCTCGGTCTACGCGGCTGGCATCTGCATGTTCTCTCTCTGGCCTCCGTCGGCCTCTGCATCGGGCTGTGGATCCGCGCCAAGACCGTGGACCAAGACGAACGCGGCAATGCCGAGCGGCGCGCTCTCTTCGTCGGTCTCTGGCCCCCCACGATCTGGCTGATCGGCGACTCCATCGAAAGGCACGAGTAGGAACACCGGCCTTTCTCCGGGAAGAGCTTCTTCGGCCCGCTTCGGGCGGGCTCACATCCGCCCCACTCGCTAACCGCTCCGCTCCGCGCGGAAGCGCCTCGCAGCCTCGTCGTGATCGACGAGAGGCGGCGGGTAATCGAGGCCTCTGCGCGTGGCGGGATCGAGCTTCCAGGGCTCGTGAACTGCCGCTCCCTCCTCTTGAGGTTTTGACCCCCCCCTCCCCCGGTGCGTCGGACGTCCACGACCACAAGCCTGAGTCGAAGATGACTGTCCTCACGGTGCCCGAGGCGCCTCTGACGCCGGCTAGGACGCCGGCCAACAGGTAACCGCGGTCATCGAGATCCTGCGCGACGAACAGCACAGCCGCGGATAGCGAGCGTTCAGGAACGCTCACGCCGCCGCCTCGCCCGGTTCTGCTCTTGAGTGTGGCGCTTGTGACAGTCACGGCACACGGCCCGGAGATTGCGGCGCTCATCCGTACTGCCGTCCGCCACCGCAACAATGTGGTCGAAGTCGGTGGCCGGGGCGCCCGCACTTCTGACACCTCGGACTCTCGGCCAGGACGCGAGCCCGGAAGCGTCGCCAGTCGCACCCATACCCCCATATCCCCTTCACGTCCGGCTTCAGCCTCCGCGGCAAGAGTCTTGAGCACCCCTGCTGGTCCGACTAGAGGTCTGTAGGTCTCTCAAGAGCATGAGAGCTCGAGCCAGCCCGGACCCTGGCAGACAATGGTTCGATCTGCTTTACTTCGGATAGGGCATTTTCGCCTGTGGGGAGGGAGTAGTCATGAAGCGTCTGCTGTGCGCAGTTGGGACGGTAATGATGTTGGGTCAGAGCTTCGTCGTGGTTACCGCAGGTTATGCCGCAGCTGATCCACCTGAGAGGCATTCCCTCAGCTACGACGACGTATTCGTAACCCGAGACTTTTGCGGCTTCCGGACCAAGTTCGAGTGGGTGGGCACCGGCTACGGCATCATCTTCACGGACAGCAATGGGAATCTCGTGAAACAGCGAGACCGCATCGCAGAAACCCTGACCGTCACGAATCTGAGAAGTGGGAAATCGCTCAGCGGCAAGAATCACTACAGCATCTCCTTCAATGCTGAGGACGGAACCTTCACCCGGGTGGGACTGTGGTTCCATCTCAACTCTCCCGGCGAGGGTGTGGTGCTCCACGACGTCGGCCGTGCCGTATTCGACTCCGGCGGCAACCTCGTGTTTGAGGCTGGACAACACCAGTGGCTTGAGGGGGACATTCAAGGTATGTGCCGCGCACTGGCCTAACCCTTTTTCCACACGACCGATGGGAGCAAGACGAAGCTCTTTGCCGAGGGCTACCGGGTCGAGGACGGATGCGGCCGGGTGGGCTGACGCGTTACGCGTCACACTCACGGTGTCCACGCTTCATCCAGCAGGGCAGGCTCGGGCAAACCGTCATTAGATTGGGTAGGGGTGGGGCCGTCATGGTCGTCACGCTCAGATGACGCTGTGACAGCAATGACGGCCGTTTCCCTACTCGTTCTAGTGTGATGACTCGGCGCTTGCCGCCTGGCCGCTCGAAGCGAACCGCAATCTCCACAGAGCGCAGGTTGGGGGCGAGGCGGCGCATGACGTTACCCATAGCCTGCGGCGACTTCGGCCAATCTCTTGTTCGGCGGGTGTCGTCATCGACCCGGCCGTTGAGGGCATCGAGGAGCTCCGTGGCGGTGCCCGACCATTCTCCTGACTGGGGAACGATCCCAGCAATGATCTCGGCGATCCGGTTGGCCTCCAGGGCGATCTCATCGGCCCGGTCACGGTTGCGGTCATACGACTCCAGGAAGGGGCCGGGCGCCACGCCGAAGGCCGGTTCGGCGGCCACCGCCCACAGAGCGAAATCCGCCATGCGCGGCCGTCGGGCGAGCTTGACTTCATCTACTCCCCGCAGCGCCACCACGACCGCATCGAGCCGGATGTCGGCCGTGTACGCCTTGCTCTCGTGAAGGTGGACGCCGGGACGCTCAACAATCTGTACGCTGGCCTACAGTGCGATGGCCGCAGGGACCGGCCGGGAGGGCTCTCGCCTCGCACCGTTCGCTACGTCCACACGATCTTGCACCGGGCGCTCAAGGACGCGCTGAAATGGGGACGGCTGGCGCGCAACCCGGCCGATGGTGCCAACCCGCCGAGAGCCACCTCGTCGGGCGGCTCGGAGATGCGCACGTGGACGGCCTCGGAGCTGCGCTGTGTCCTCGAACACGTCGAGACGGATCGCCTCTACGCGGCCTGGCTCATGAGCGCCACCACGGGCATGCGGCGCGGTGAGGTCCTCGGGCTCCGCTGGCAGGATGTTGACCTCGAAGCGGGCACGGCGAGCTGCCGGCAGACCGTCATAACGATCGCCAAGCAGGTGCACTTTGGGACGCCCAAGGCCGCCAAGGGGCGACGGTCCGTGGCGCTGGACGCGGCCACCGTCCTCTACTGAGAGCCCATCGGACCGCCCAGCTCGAAGAACGGATGCTCATGGGGGCCGGGTGGCGCGATCACGATCTCGTCTTCTCGGTGCCGACCGGCAGGCCGCTTCACCCCGACCGCTTCTCAAGTAAGTTCGGACGCCACGCCGCCCACGCGGGCTTGCCCCGCATCCGGCCACACGATCTTCGCCATACATGGGCAACCCTGGGGCCGAGGGCGGCACCCCAAGGTGGTCCAGGAGCGACTTGGGCACGCCACGATCGCGATCATCCTCGACACGTACAGCCACGCCATCCCGGCGATGCAGGCAGAGGCGGCCGAGATGGTCGCCGGCCTGGTGTTTGGCTCGCCCCGTTAGCAAACCGTTTGCAAACGGCCCTCTGGCGCCTACGAAAGTAGCCTCTGAGCAGGACTTTCGTGGTGTCGGAGGGGGGACTTGAACCCCCACCCACTGTTTAAGTGGACTAGGCCCTCAACCTAGATAACCCTCTTTTCCG
>JBBSGD010000087.1:0-6736 GCA_038254435.1 Actinomycetota bacterium | reverse complement strand
GTCCCGCCCATCTTTGGATGTGGATGGCAGAGCAGCAGCGCCGCCTTTGGGTCCGGTGGGCCATCGAACGCCGCCTCCAGCGCGAGACCATCGCGTGACGAAAGCGTCACAGGTCGCGAAGCTCCTTCGGTCACGCGGCAAGCTCCTCGAGCGCCTCGCGAATCAGGTTGGCAGATGCCCGCATGTCTTCTTGCGACTCGTAGCGTGTGCGCGGCCAGAAGAATCCTCGCAGGCCGTCCTTGGGACGCCGGGGCACTACGTGTGTGTGTAGGTGCGGGACGCTCTGGCTGACGCGGTTGTTGAGCGCCACGAAGGTTCCCGCCGCCCCCAGAGCGCGTTCGACCGCGATCGCCACGAGGCGCACGTTCGAAAAGTAGGGCTCGACGAGCTTGCCAGGGAGATCTTCGAGAGTTTCGTAATGAGCCCGCGGCACCACCAGGCAGTGGCCGTCAAACAAGGGCCGGGAATCGAGGAACACCACCACGTCCCCATCGCCGTGGACGATCTCGGCGGCGATCCGGCCCGTGACGATGTCGCAAAAGACACACATGATGGCAAGCGTACGTGGCGCGGTGGGGGCTCGATCGTGTACGAAAGGCTTCTCGCAACGGGCGATGACGAGCGACGGGAGGGAGCCGGAGATGGATGACAACACGGTACGGCAGGCTGCTCAGGATCACGCCGAAGGGGTAGTTGCAGGCGATCTCCGGCGAGCCGGTGCGTACCTGACAAGGGAGGCCCAGGAAGGCGCGGGCGAGGTCATGAAGATTATCCCCAATCCTGCAACCGAGGCCGAGGTGACCTCGGTTTCCCCCTCGGGGGACGAGTTCCTCGTCACCATCCGCTACGCCGGCCCCCAGGGCGAGGCCGTTGTGGCATCGCGCTGGATCGATGCCGGCGGCCCCAAGATCGTGGGGTTCGATTCCTGATCCGCCTTGCGGGGGCGGGCCGGGATGTCTGAAGATCGCCGACGAAACGCCGCGTAGCCCAGCGTAATTTGCGCGCGACGCAGCGTAGGGTTGTGCCATGAGGACCAAATGGCTCGCTCTGTTGATCGCGCTCTGCGCGGCCCTAAGCGCGTGCTCCTATAGCGGCTCGCGCGACCATCCCCGTGACGGAGCGAACGCTGCCGCAGCCGAGCCGTCCGCCCAGCCGTCCGTGGTCATCAACCAGGACACGAGACCGGCACCTCCCTCGTCGACTTCGGCCGTCATCAAGAAGGTCCTGCCCTCGGTGGTGAATGTTCGCGTGACGGCCCTCAATCAGGGCCTATTCGGTTCCAGCAAGGCCAAGGCCGAAGGCTCGGGCGTCATCATCGACAAGAACGGCGTGATCCTCACCAACAACCACGTGATCGCCGGGGCCGTGAACGTCACGGTCAAGTTCAACGACGGAGTGCACGACGTCATGGACGGCACGGTCATAGGCGCAGACCCCACGCACGACCTCGCGGTCATCCGTGTTGCAGCCAATGATCTGACATCGATCACCGTGGGCAGCTCTGGCAATCTGCGCCTGGGCGACCCCGTCATCGCCCTCGGTTATCCGCTGGGCTTGGGAGGACCGACCGTGACAAAGGGCATAGTTTCGGGGCTGCACAGGACCATCGACGTCCAGAAGCAGGCCGGGGACAGCGAGCACCTTACCGGTCTCCTGCAAACCGATGCCGCCATCAACCCGGGCAACTCGGGCGGGGCTTTGGTGGACACCGAGGGCAGGTTGGTGGGGATCAACACCGCGGCCGCCCAGGCTTCCTCGGCCGAGAACATCGGCTTTGCAATCTCCATTGACGAGGCCCTGCCGTATGTCAAGAACATCCTTACCGCCGGTCCGTCCGACCAGGCATGGATGGGAGTGAGCATCGGCGACGCCCAAGCTCTCAATCTGCCGGGCAACCCCAAGGGTGCGGTTGTGATCGAAGCCATACCTGGGAGCCCCGCGGCCGCCGCGGGTCTGAAGCAGGGCGACGTCATCACAAAGGTTGGCACCTACGACATCTCGACTCGCGACGACCTGACCAACGCGCTGACGCATTACGGCCCCCACGACAAGGTCACCATCGAGTACCTGCGCGACGGCAACCAACGCAGCGTTCGCTTGGAGCTTGCGCGCAGGCCGGCGACTTTCGCCCCGGTCAGCCCCAGCCCCAGCCCGAGCTCCTGAGAGCGGCGACGGTGAACGACGAGCGGCGCTTCGTCGTGGGTGACCGCGTCCTTCTGATAGACGGGCGGGACAGACGCTACCTCGTGACGCTGAAAGCGGGCGGCCAGTGGCATTCACACATGGGCACGCTCGGTCACGATGTCCTCATCGGCGCGCCGGAGGGAACGCGCGTGCGCTCGTCGCAAGGGGGAGGTCTACTTGCGGTCAGACCCACCCTTGCCGACTTCGTGCTCAAGATGAAGCGCGGCGCGCAGGTGATCTACCCGAAGGACATCGGGCTGATCCTCGTGTATGCGGACATCTTTCCGGGAGCGCGGGTTCTCGAAGCGGGAAGCGGCTCAGCCTCCCTTACGCTGGCGCTTGCCCGCGCCGTGGGAGAGTCCGGCGCGGTGCTTTCCTACGAGGTGCGCGAAGATCATCACCGGCAGGCGGCCGCGAACGTCGCCACGTGGTACGAGGGGCTCGGCGGCAAGCCCGACAACGTCGAGCTTCGTATCGGGGACGTGTTCACAAGCGATGTAGGCACTCTCGTGGACCGCATAGTGCTCGATGTGCCGGAGCCGTGGCACGGTGTCGGAACGACCAGCGACGCACTGGTCCCAGGGGGACTCATGTGCTGCTATCTCCCGACAATCCCACAGGTGCAGCAGACTGTTGCCGCATTGCGCGCGGAGGGATTCGGGATGCTCAACACCTTCGAGGGGCTTCTGCGCACGTGGAACGTCGAGGGGCAATCCGTGCGACCCGATCACAGGATGGTGGGTCACACCGGTTTCATCGTCGTTGCCCGCAAGCTGGCGCCGGCCCCCGGCTCGCGTTAGACGTTCTTTCTCGAGGGCGTTGTCCTGGTAACCGGGGCGCGTAGGAGACTCCAACAGCGTTCAAGTTGGCGACGATTGCTATGTGTTGCGGAGGCCGCAGGGTAGGGTTTAGCGGTGAGGAGGTGGTCCCGGTTCCAGACAACGAGCTAGAGCGAAGGATCACTCAGTACGACAGAGAGGTCCAGGAGCTCCACGGCCAAGTAAAGCTTCTCGAAGAGGAGCTCGCCCTCACCCGGCGGCAGCTCGAGGCTGCTCCACGCAGGCTGCACGCCCTCGAGAAGCGGCTGGCGGAGACAACTCAGGAGCTGGTGACGGCGCGCGAGAACAATGAGCGCCTGGCGACCACGCTGCGCGACGCCAAAGAGCAGCTCGTAACGCTGCGCGAGGAGGTAGAGAAGCTTTCTCAGCCGCCCGCGACCTTCGGCACCTTCCTCGAGTCGCAAGAGGACGGCACAATCGACATCTTCAGCAACGGCCGCAAGCTGCGCGTCCAGGCGTCGCCTGAGATCGAAGTTGCGTCATTGCGGCGGGGCCAGGAGGTCATGCTCAACGACGCCCTCAACATCATCGGGGCGTATGACTTCGAGATCCAGGGAGAGGTCGTCATTCTGAAAGAGGTCATGGAAGACGGCAAGCGTGCGCTCGTCATAGGACGCACGGACGAGGAACGCGTTGTCGAGTTGGCCGAGCCCATGCTCGCAACGAAGCTGCGCGCGGGGGACAGCCTGCTGTTCGACTCGAAATCGGGCCACGTCATCGAGCGCCTGCCCAAGCCGGAGGTCGAAGAGCTCATTCTCGAAGAGGTGCCCGACATCTCCTACGAGGACATCGGCGGACTGGCCGCGCAGATCGAGGAAATCCGCGATGCGGTCGAGCTTCCCTTCCTGCACGGGGATCTCTTTAGGGAGCACGAGCTCGACCCGCCCAAGGGCGTCCTGCTCTACGGACCACCGGGATGCGGGAAGACGCTGGTCGCCAAGGCCGTCGCCAACTCTCTCGCAAAGAGCGTGGCGTCAAAGCTCGGGCGTTCGGACCGCCGTTCGTACTTCCTCAACATCAAGGGCCCGGAGTTGCTCAACAAGTACGTCGGCGAGACCGAGCGTCAGATCAGGCTCATCTTCCAGCGAGCCAAGGAGAAATCCGAAGAGGGGGTTCCCATCATCGTCTTCTTCGACGAGATGGACTCCCTGTTCCGCACGCGCGGCTCGGGCATCTCGAGTGACATCGAATCAACGATCGTGCCCCAGCTCCTCGCGGAGATCGACGGGGTCGAAACGCTCAAGAACGTGATCGTGGTGGGCGCGTCCAACCGCGAGGACCTGATCGACCCGGCGATCCTCCGGCCGGGGCGCCTCGACGTCAAGATCAAGATCGAGCGCCCCGACGAGAGGTCGGCAAACGACATCTTCTCGAAGTACCTGACCACTACGATCCCCATCGCGAAGGAAGAGATCGAGCGATCCGGCTCAGGGGACTCGGCGGTTCGCTCCATGATCGAGCAAACGGTCGAGCGCATGTACTCGATCGACGACGACAATCGCTTCCTCGAGGTTACTTACGCGAACGGCGACAAGGAAGTGCTGTATTTCAAGGACTTCGCATCCGGCGCCATGATCGAAAACATCGTCAGGCGCGCCAAGAAGACCGCCATCAAGCGCGCCATAGCCGGCGAGCCCAAGGGCATCAGCCTGCACGACATGATCTCGGCGATCCATCAGGAATACCGTGAGAACGAGGATCTGCCGAACACGACCAACCCGGATGACTGGGCGCGTGTGTCGGGCAAGAAGGGCGAGCGAATCGTCTATATCCGCACGCTGGTCGCGGAACAGCACAAGGATGGAGACGGCGGCAACCGCCAGGTCGAGCGGGTGCAGACCGGTCAGTACCTCTAGCCAGGTCCGCCCGATACCAAAGCCCTTTTTCGTCAGGGGAAACTAGAAGCTATGGCCATCCCGAAGATCTGCGGAATCGAAACCGAATATGGTATCGCTGCGCAAGGGGCGGGCCCCGAGTTCAATCCGATTGTCACGTCCTCGCTGCTGATCAACGCTTATGCGAAGCCTGCCTTCAAGCGAGTCAAGTGGGACTACGAGGAGGAGAGTCCTCTGCGCGACGCGCGTGGCTTTGAACGCCCGGCCATGGAAGCCCCGGCAGAGGAGGACGCCGGACTCGTCAACATCATCTTGCCCAACGGGGCCCGCTACTACGTGGACCACGCGCATCCCGAGTACTCGAGCCCCGAGTGTTCCAACGCTCGCGACGCGGTCGTGTGGGACAAGGCCGGGGAACGCATCCTGGAGGACTCGGTAAACGCGGTGGCGGCGCTCATGCCGAAATCGCCGGGGGTGTTGATCTACAAGAACAACTCCGACGGCAAGGGCAACTCGTACGGCTGTCACGAGAACTATCTGGTGGACCGAGCGACGCCGTTCGTGAGCCTCGTCAAGCATTTGATCCCGTTCTTCGTGTCCCGGCAGGTGTTCACCGGCGCAGGCAAGGTGGGTGGGGAGAACGGCACGGAAGGAGTCGACTACCAGATCTCGCAGCGCGCAGACTTCTTCGAGGTCGAGGTGGGCCTCGAGACCACCTTCAAGCGGCCGATCATCAACACTCGGGACGAGCCACACGCGGACCCCGAGCGCTACCGGCGCCTGCACGTCATCGTTGGGGATGCCAACATGTCCGAGCTGTCGAGCTTTCTCAAGCTTGGTACCACCGCTCTGCTTCTGAGGATGATCGAAGACGAGTTCATGACCGACGACTTCACGCTGACCGAGCCGGTGCGCGCCATGCGCACGGTGTCGCACGACCCGGGTTGCCGAGCGGCTTTCGACCTCGTCGACGGCCGGAGCCTTTCCGCCGTCGAGCTGCAATGGGAGTTCCTGCGCCTGGCCAAGAAGTACGCGCAGGACAACGAGGTGGACGACGTCGCCGATCAGGTGCTGGACGCGTGGGAAGACGTGCTGGGTCATCTTGAGAATGATCCGATGGCTCTGGCCGACAGGCTCGACTGGGTAGCGAAGCTGTCGGTCCTCGAGGCGTATCGAGACCGGGACGGACTCGATTGGGACCACTCCAAGCTGCGCCTCATCGATTTGCAGTATCACGACGTCAGGCGGGACAAGGGCCTCTACAGCAGGCTTGTTCGGTCCGGCAAGATGCACACGCTCGTCGACGACGAGGCTGTCGCCTACGCGATAGACCACCCGCCGCTCGACACACGTGCCTACTTCCGCGGCGAATGCCTGCGCCGCTTCTCGCCCTCGATAATGGCGGCGTCGTGGGATGCGTTGATCTTCGACGCGGGGGACGAGCCCCTGCGCAAGGTCGGAACCCTCGAGCCCACGCGTGGCACGCGCTCCCACGTCCAGGATCTGTTCGACTCGAGCCCGGACGTCGCAAGCCTCATCGCCAATCTGGGCGCCTGAGCAGGCACCTCCCGGATCGGGCCCGGGGGCCAATCCCAGACAACCTCGTGATTGCCGTCCATGCCGCTCGTTCGGGCGTCTTGAGTTAAAGTATGCTTTAAGTAGGGCCAAGACCCAGGCCAACACTGGAAACCGGAGGGGGCCCACATCGGCGTCGAGGGACTCACTATCGGGGAAGTAGCACGGCGGGCAGGGGTGCGCGCTTCGACCCTGCGCTTCTACGAGGGCGCAGGTCTGCTTCCCGCGGCCCGGCGAGTGAGCGGACGACGGGCCTACAACGAGGACGTGCTGAGGCGCGTCGCGCTGATACGCCTCGCCCAG
>JBBSGD010000086.1:0-6796 GCA_038254435.1 Actinomycetota bacterium | reverse complement strand
TGGCGCATGGCGGCAGCGGCTCACAACCTGCGCAAGCTGTCCTCGGGAGGGGCAAACGGTTCCGTTGCCGCTACCTAAGGGCAATCTCGAGAACTCTTTGGCTTCGCGAGAAATGAAGCGCCCTCTTTCTGCGACAGGCTCGAAATGGCCGCCGTCTACCCACTCGACGAAAAGGGTTTACATGATTGGGCTGGGAGGCTAGGCTTCCCGCCGAGGTGGGGCGGCAACAACCGCTCCGATCGCGCCCTCGAGAGTACCGGCGATGCGCCTTGCCGTAAGGCGCCCACAGACTCGGAGGTGCGCGTGAACCATTCCTTTCGCTGTCCCGTGCTCGACGCGCTGCCCCGCGAGGCGAGAGACGGCCTCCTCGAGCGCGCGGTCCCCCGACGACTGCGCAGGGGAGAACGCCTTTGCATCGCAGGCGATCGCTCTGGGCGCGTGCACGTTGTCGTCAGCGGAGTTCTCAAGCTCGCTGCCCGCAGCGGTGACGGCAAGGAAACGATCCTGCTTCTCGCCGTTGCCGGGGAGGTTACCGGCGACATCGCAGCCGTCGACGGGCTCGGGCAGCCTTTCGATGCGATCGCCGCGTGCCGCTCCTACACGCTCGGGCTCGACGCGTCACGCTTCCTCGAGGTCGTAACCAGTCACCCCGCGGCTGTGCTCGAGCTCGCCGAGCTGCTCGCGCGCCGCACGCGCTGGGTCGCGGACACTGCCCTGGAGCGAACCTCGAGCGAGGTGCCTGCGCGGCTGGCCGGGCGACTGCTCGATCTCGGCGACCTCCTCGGCCGCGTCGGCAGCGCGGGAATCGACATCGAGTTGCCCCTGGCGCAGGAGGAGCTCGGGGGTCTTGCAGGAATGTGCCGCGAAAGCACCTGCAAGACCCTGCGTCACTTCAAGTCCGAGGGGCTGCTCGACTACAGGGGCCGGCGTTTACGCCTGTTGCGGCCCGACCTTCTCGAGCGGATCAGGTGTGGAGGCACGACTGGGAAGAACTTCCGCTAGTAGGGCCCCGGATCGACGGGGCGCTCGAGGCCCCTCTCCGCGTGCGACCATTGCTCTCCGATGACAAACCGCCCCACCCCCCGCATCCAGGTCTCCCTCGGACCCTTCTGGGCCTTCGAGCTGGAGCACGCCATGGACCTCGTCGCCGAGGCAGGCTACACGGACATCGAGCTCATGGTCACCCGCGACCCTATGACGCAGCAGCCGGGCACCCCGCTACGCCTCGCAAACGAGCGCGGGCTCAACATTGCCTCGGTGCACGGCCCCTTCCTGTTCGTCACCAAGAGCGTGTGGGGCCTCGACCCGGTCGAGAAGATCAACCGGGGCGTTGACATGTGCACGGAGGTCGGCGCCCGCACCCTGATAGTGCACCCGCCCTTTCTGTGGGAGCAGGACTACGCTCGCTGGGTGGCCGGGCAGACAGAGGTGTGCGAGCAAGCGACCGGGGTGACTGTGGCGGTCGAGACCATGTACCCCAAGTGGGTAGCCGGGCGACGATTGCGCGCCTATCGCTGGCTCAAGCCTGACGAGCTGGCACAGGCTGCCCCCCGCACCGTCCTCGACACCAGCCACCTCAGTGTGGCCCGCCTCGATATCCTGGACGCCTATAGCGTCCTAAAAGACGGGCTTGTCCACATCCACCTGTCCAACAACGCAGGCGACGGCAGGGACGGGCATCTCGAGCTGGCCAACGGAGTTCTGCCCATAGAGAGGTTTCTGAAAGAATTACGCAGAACACAGTACGACCAGGTGATTTCTCTCGAACTATCAGTGACTCGCTATCTCAAACGGTCGCGGCAGCTTGTCGAGATGCTCAAGAGAAACCGGGAGTACGTGGAAGACCGCCTCACCCACTCGAAGGTGGCCAAAGGGCTCCCGCGAAGGTGAGGCACCAGAGGGGGCAGTCATGGCGCTGAAGGTCCTCATAGTCGACGACACCGAGCACGTGCGACAGATGCTGGGTGACATGCTCGAGCTGGACGGCTTCGAGGTCGTCGGCCTCTGCCCGGATGGCGAGACTGCCGAGATGGTTGTCGGCGAGCGGGACCCAGACGTCATCGTCTTGGACTACAAGATGCCAGGACGAGACGGCTTGAGCACCGCCCGCACCATTCGCGCAACACGCACCAACCAAGCCATCATTCTCTACTCCGCCTACGTCGACGAGGCGCTCGCCGACAAGGCGCGGGCGGCCGGAGTCACGCTGACGATTGGGAAGGTCGAGGGGCTGGGGCAGCTCGAAAGACACATTCGCGATCTGTGTCGCGAATACAGCAGCAAGACCTCCGGCTGACCCGCAACCGGTCATTTCCTGCGGGCAGTCCCTTTCCGCTAGCTTCTCCGCAAGCCTCGTTCGGAAGGGCCTTTCCGGCCGTCGCCTCCGGCGCCCTAGAGAAAAGCTCTGCCGCGCCGGGTGAGGTTGCGCCCTAGCATTTGCTGGATGGTGTCGCGCACGACGCCGGCAAGATCGAAGGCCTGCATTGTTTCCTCTTCTGCGCCCTCGGGGTGGGCCTCGAGGCTGATCGGTTCGCCGAACTCGATCACCCACTTGGAAGGAAGCGGCAGCAACCCCAGGGGGCCGAGCAGCGGGAAGGTGGGAGTGACCGGCCAGTACGGGAGCCTCAAGGCCTTGGCCAGCAGCCCGGCGTTGGCGATCATCGGGTAGGCCTCTTCGGCTCCGACTATGGCGACCGGAACGATGGGGGTGCGCATCCTGAGGGCCACGTCCATGAGGCCCGTGCGCCCGAATCGCTCCAGCCTGTAACGCTTGCTCCAACCCTTGGCGACACCCCTGCGCCCTTCGGGCCAGACGCTCACGAGCTCGCCGCGCCCGAGCAGGTCGGCGGCGGCCTCCTCGGTGACCACCGCGTTGCACGCCTTGCGGGTCAGGGGGTCGATTACCGGAACGCCGAGGGCGACATCGTCGGCGACGCTTCGAACAGTCCTGGCTGCGGGATGCTCGGCGGCCACCGCGTATCGCAAGATGACGGCATCGAGCGGGACGATGCCGGAATGGTTCGCGACCAGCACGGCCGAGCCCGAGGCGGGGACGTTGTCCACGCCGATCGTGCGGACACGAAAGTAGCGCTCGCAAAGAGGCTTGAGCAGCGGCATGAAGACCTGACGCCACAGCTCTCGGTCGGAGTCGAGCTCGACGAGCGCGCCCTCGCCCCGTCGCCGGCGCTTCACAGAACGGTCCCAGGTGGAGGGGCCCTCTCTTCTGCCGGCGGTGCGCAGGCCGTGCCGCGCGCCGCCGTCGGGACCCTCCACGGGAGGCAGACGGGCGAGGTGAACTCGGCAATAGCCGGAGTCGCCCTCAGCATGATTGCGACATTGTCTACCGGTCGCGGTCACTGCGCGGCAACGTTCGGAGGCGGCGCGCTCGCCGATGGGGATGACCTGGGCATCGCGCATCACACGGGCCCCGGGAAGTCGCTCCGGATGCGGCGGTGCTCGAGTGGCTCTCGTTGCCGCGCCGGGCTTCGCTTCAAGCCACGAGTGGAGTCGTTGCCGGCCGCCGCCTCAGACATCGGCCGGACCGACGATGGCGGTCGATCCCGCGTGGGCGCGCAGCTTGCCGGCCGCATCCCCCTTGTTGATCGCAAGGGACAGCTGCCTGTAAGAGTCCTCCACGACGACGAACTCCCCACCGTTGACATCCGCGAATGTCGTCGCGTAGGGGACCTTGAGCCGGTGGCCCTCGAGCCTCACCTCCAGGCGCCCGCCGTTGCCAAGCCCCACCTTCTCGAGGGTCTCGCGACCAAGGTTGAGCTGCAGGTTTCCGAAGCGGTCAACCTGCAGCACTTCGGCATGCAGGTGATCGTCGTGCACCCAGGCCTCGGGGACCTTGAGTGGGACGAGGTCTTCGGGCACTAGAGCGGGACCGAGCTCCGCCGGATCCACGCCGTTGGCGACGTGCGCTGTTGCCGGAGAAAAGACGTCCCGCCCTTGAAAGGTCTGGGACACGGGTGTGAGCAGGTAGCGGCGATCGGTGATCTCGTGAACGCGCCGGATTCCGCCGGTGGCAACGGCGGCGGGGATCAGAACGCCGTTGTCGGGCCCGACGAAGATCTCGCCCCAACCGGATTCGACAACCACCGCCTTACGCGCCGACCCCACGCTGGGATCTACGACAACGAGATGCACCGCTTCGGGCATGAATCGCACCGACTGTTCGAGGACTATGGCGCCGTGGCGGATGTCCTGGCGCAGGATGTAGTGGTGGATGTCGATGATTCGAACCTCGGGCGCGATCCTCATGATCACGCCGTGACACACCCCTACGAACTCATCCTGGAGCCCGTAGTCGGACAGAAAGGTGACGATACTGCGCCTGTTCATTGACGGCATCCTATCGGTCGGCGCGCTTCGCCGCCCAAGGTGTCTTGCTATTTGCCCTGCTGCCGGCGCTGCCAGCGTGTCTTCTTGAGCATCTTGCGATGCTTCTTCTTGCGCATCTTCTTGCGCCGCTTTTTGACCAATGACGGCATGGAGTCTCCTTCCCGGTGTTGTCTTCCGCGGCTCGAGCCGCCGCCATGGCCGCAGCAAGCCTAGCCTTGGGCGCCGGTGGACCTCGGCTTTCTCTATTCGGATCCGAACAGCTGGCGAATGTCTACAGGGCCCCTCGAGCGCCCGTTGATCTCGATTCTGACCGACCCTAGGCGCAGCCCTCTCACTCCGTCGGCTACCGGCGAGACCATGCGCAAGACCTCGCCGGCCGAGTCGTACTCGAGGATACCGATGCCCACGCACGACCCCTTGCCGTTCTCCATTCCGACCACCAGGGAGTCGAGCATGGCAAGGTCGAACTCCGGCGGCAGTGTCGGCATGAAAACGGTCGGCTTGATGCGCCAGCGGGAGACGTCCCCTGCGAAATAAGCAGCAAACTGCTCCTCACGAAACGACATACGTTCCTCGGCAGTGCGCGCCTCGACCTGACCGCCGACGCCGAGCTCGAGCACCTTTGCCGGGCTGAAGCGCCGGGCGATCCCGACGATCGGCTCGAGCTCACCCCCGCGCTCGAAGGCAAGGACCCAGTCCGGCTGGATGAGATCGAGCTTCGAGTACTTGAGCATCTGCCCGTGCACTCCCTCGACGAGCCCGGAGGTGTCGATCGCGACCATGTCGCACCCGGCCTCGCGCGCTCGCTGCGTGAGCTTGGCCGTTCCCGTGACCATGGGAAGCAAATGTCCTTTGGGAGCAATGGAGCCGATGAAGGACAGCGAGTCGGCAGCCCGCAGCGAATCGAGGGTGGCCTCACCATCGGGTCGGCAAAACCTGAGCCCTATTGTCGTCGGCGGTCCCACCGTCGACTGGCCCACGTCGGAGTCGACGTAGGCGCAGGACATGCCGGCTCTCATCGCACGGTTGACCAGCTCGAGGCCGAAGGTGGTTTTCCCGGTGTCGATCCCTCCGATCAAGAAAACCACTCCTGGATTCTGAAGGAGCTGCGCGTACGCGTCTTCGAGCTCGACTCGCATTTTCGATGCCCGCCTTTCGAGCGCAGGGTTCCGCCGGATGCTGCTCACATGAAAAAGACCGTCCCGGGGGACGGTCGGGGATCAGACCAGAACCGGTGTTCAGCCGGCATCCATGTAACGCTCGTCGAGGTATCTGCGCACGTCCTCTTCCCGGATGCGGTAACCGCGCCCGACGCGCGCCGCCGCCAGGTGCCCGGACTTGACGATCCGGTAGACCGTCATGTTCGAGACCCTGAGCTGGCGAGCCACTTCGGCCACGGTCATATAACGTCCGGCGAACGGAGTGGGTTCCCCCGCGCCGGTGCGTGACGGGACGGCTGGCTGATCGCTCATGTCGAGAGCAGTATAGCAGCGCCGAAATACCAGGTCAGAGGCGATTTTCAGAGCATGTCGCGCCCGCCTAGGACCTGCTCGAACAAGCTCCACGACGGCCGGTAGAGGCGCGGGAGGCGGTTGTCGTCCATGGGGATGACAGTCACGTCCCGCCCCTGTCCCCACGCGATCGCCAGCGCAGGATCGTTGATGTCCATGACCGCGATCGCCGGAATGCCTCGTTCGATGGCAGCGCCGGCAAAGCCGTGGTCGGCCAGCACCAGGTCCGGACGCTCGCCGTCGTCGAGGAGGTTCTCCATCGCCTGAGCAGAGTGCGTGTGGCGCAGCGAGGCCCCATCGGCGAGGCAGCCGACCGAGCCCACGTAGCGCACCTCCGCCCGCCCTGCTCCGAAAGGCAGCCGCTCGTCCTCTCTCAGGGTCATCACCTTGCCCCCGGCGGCGCGGTACGCGTCGGCTACTCGAATGTGATGCTCGAGGAGCCCGGTCGGATGGCCGGTTGTTGCCAGAAGCGTCGCCCCGGTGGTAGCCGCTTCCTGCAGGCGCCCCGCGGCGATGCGAAGCGCGCGGTAGGTAAGGTGCGGCTCGATCACGTGACGGGCGGCCGGGTTGGCGAGATCTTCGGAGGAACCGGTCAGCTCCGCGAGCCACGCCAGCGCCTGCGCCGGCGAGCAGTCACCCAGGTTGCTGAGCCCGAAGGCGTCGTCTCCCTCGCCCCTCAGTGTCGAGTGGATCTTGGCTATCACGTTGCGCCGGGAGTGTGACTGATGGGGGCCGCAGAGACCGCCGGCCACGAGCTGAGTCGTAATGGCTTGCTCTGTGAGGATGTCCATGGCCGCATCCTAGTGTCCCGTCTCTAACGCTTCTTTACAACGCGCCATCTTGCCAAGGATCTCATCAGCGCTGGCGTGCCATTCAAAGGGCTTGGGGTGCTTGTTGTGCAGCTTGATGTGATCCTCGATGGCGGCAACCAGCTCCTTGAC
>JBBSGD010000085.1:0-6868 GCA_038254435.1 Actinomycetota bacterium | reverse complement strand
CGAACGGGCGACGGACTCGGGCGATCGGAGAGCCGTGAACCTCACCCTGACTCGCCAGGGCCGTGCCGAGCTGCGCAAGGCAGAGGCGGCGATGGTCGCCCACCTCACTTCGATCCTTGAAGACGTCGACGAGAAGTCCCTCACCTTTCTGCTCAAGGGGCTTGGCGCCCTGAAGCCTGTGCTCGACGCACGAGGGACATCACACGCGAGCGGAACGACAATCGGATCACAACAGGAGAAAGCATGACGCAGCAGCCCCTCGCCCCCGGACAGCTGACGCACAAGCGAATTCTGTTTGTCTTCGCAGGCTTGATGATCGGCATGCTGCTCGCTGCTCTCGACCAAACCATCGTTGCCACCGCGTTGCCCACGATCGTCGGGGAGCTCGGCGACCTCAACCACCTGTCGTGGGTCGTCACCTCATATCTTCTCGCGTCGACGGCCACCGTTCCGCTGTACGGCAAGATCGGGGATATCTACGGCCGCAAGAGGATCTTTCAAGCGGCGATCATCATCTTCTTAGTCGGCTCTGCGCTGGCAGGAGCCGCACAGAACATGATCGAGCTGGTTGCCTTCCGCGGTATTCAGGGCATCGGGGCCGGCGGCCTGATGGCTCTCGCCCAGGCGATCATCGGGGACGTGGTGTCCCCGCGCGAGCGCGGTCGCTACATGGGCTATATCGGGGCGGTTTTTGCCTTGGCCAGTGTGGCCGGCCCCCTGGCCGGGGGTTTCTTCACCGATCATCTGACGTGGCGTTGGGTTTTCTACATCAACTTGCCGCTCGGTGCCCTGGCCCTGGTGGTGACCCAGTTTGCGCTCAACCTTCCATTCGAGCGGCGTGACCACAAGATCGACTACATCGGAGCCGCGCTGCTGGTCGGCGGGGTCACTTCGCTTCTCCTGGCTCTTGTGTGGGGCGGCCAGACCTACCCGTGGGGCTCGGCAACCATCATCGGCCTTGTTGCCGCGGCAGTCGCGCTACTCGCTTGGTTCTTGCGCCACGAGTCAAGGGAGGCTGAGCCCCTTCTTCCCCTGCGCTTGTTCGCCGAGCCGGTCTTCAGAGTCGGCAACGTGCTCGGCTTCATCGTTGGTGCCTCTCTGTTCGGGGTCGTGGTGTTCCTGCCGCTCTTCCTGCAGGTCGTGGTGGGAGTGTCGGCGACCAATTCCGGATTCCTTCTCACCCCGATGATGGTGGGCATCATCACCTCGTCTATTACCAGCGGCCGAATGATCAGCAGGACCGGGCACTATCGGCCCTTCCCGATCATCGGAACCGTGATCCTGAGCGCGGGCTTCTTTCTGCTCACGCGGTTAAACGTCGACTCGACCCAGCTCGATGCGACGATAGCGATGGTGATCATCGGGCTCGGCATCGGCCTGGTGATGCAGGTGGTCGTGCTGGCAGTTCAGAATGCTGCGGACCGGCGGGACCTCGGAATCGTCACGTCCGCCTCGCAGTTCTTTCGCTCCATCGGGGGAACTGTAGGTGTTGCGATCTTCGGCTCCATTCTGTCGAACCGGCTGGCATACAACTTGGTGCGAAACCTCCCGGCCGGCGGGCTGCCCAAGGGCGTCGACCCCGACACGCTGACGCAAAGCCCTTCGGCCATAAAGGAGCTTCCACCAAGCGTCCTATCCGCCGTGCAGCACGCACTGTCCGACTCGATACACGTAGTTTTCCTCGTCGCCTTGCCGCTGGGGATTGCTGCTTTCGTTGCGAGCCTGCTGCTCAAGGAGAAGCCGTTGCGCGAGGCTGCACACCCCGGGCCGGGCGACGCTGTGATGGAGACTCCCCCGGACATCGAACCGGAGCCGGCAAGCGCACGGCCCTAGCGACTTAGTCGAGAGTCGCCAGCGCGTCGATCCACGACGCGGTGTAGGCGGTGGTCCGCTCGAAGTCCTCGAGCCGGCAGTTCTCGTTGGGGGCGTGGATGGCGGATTCGGGGCGAAACACCCCGGCCGGCGAGACCGTCGGTATCCCAAGAGTGTGCGCGATGTGGTGCATAGGGCCGGTGCCGATCATCATTGGAGCCACCGCCGGGGGATCGAAGTAGACACCCGTGGCTCCCGTGAGCGCCGCTCGCGCGATGAGCGAGTCGGCCGGGGATCGTACCGGCGCCTCCATCGAATGACGAGCAATGGCTATGTCCTCGAAGCCGCGCGCGTCGAGATGCCGTCGCAGCTTTTCCACAACCGCATCTGGGTCCTGGCCGGGGACGAGCCGCATGTCGATCTTCGCCGTGGCGCCGGCCGGGAGCACGGTCTTGGATTGGCCCGGCACCGTGAAGCCGGCCACTATGCCCGCAATGTTGCAAGTCGGCTCGAAGTAGTAGCGGCGCAGCAGCTCGAGACCGCGGGCGCCTCCCACGAACTCTCTCGCTCCGAGCCTGTGGAGCTCGACGGCCTCGTCGAAGGGCAGCCGCTCCAGCATCGCCATGTCCTCGCCGCTCGGGGCGACGACATCGTCGTAAAAGCCGTCGATGAGCACGGACCCGTCGGGGGCGCGCAAGCTGCTCAGCGCTTCGATGAGGCGCCACGGAGCGCTGGGCGCGACCACGGCCAGAGCGGAGTGCTGGTCGGCGCCGAGCTCCTTGCAGGACAGCTCGACATAAGCAAGCCCCTTGGCCCCAAATACGAACGAGGGACGCCCCGCCGGGTCGATGCCGTTGCCCTCCCAGATGCAGCCGTCGGCCGCGAGCTTGTCGCCGTGCTCGTCGACCATCGCGCCGAAGGAGCGAGATCCGGTCTCCTCTTCGCCTTCGATCAACAGCTTGACCATGACGGGGAGCTCCTCGTTCGCCTGGAGATAGGCGTGGAGCCCGGCGAGGCGCGCCACCAGGTCGCCCTTGTTGTCCGCCGCGCCGCGTGCGTAGAAGAGCCCGTCGCGCACCTCCGGCGTGAACGGCTCCGAGGTCCATAGCTCGAGGGGGTCGACCGGCTGTACGTCGTAGTGGTCGTAGACGAGGACGGTTCGCTCGCCGGAGCCCAGTCGCGCCAGCAGCATGTCGGGTGCGCCTTCGTGCGTGAGTCGTTCGACAGAAGCCCCGAGAGCGGCCAGGCGGTCTTCGAGCCACCCCGCCATGGCTGTCAGGGCGTCCGGCTCCGAGGCCATCGAGGGGATCGAGCAGGCCTCGGTCAGCCACGACCTGTAGGTGCCGGCGTTAGTCGCGAGCACGTCGCGAAGGGGCACGCGGACCACTCCTTTCGTAGAGGGCTATACGCCGCCCTGAATGGCACGACGCGACGTGGCTCCCTGGGTGCGCCACGGACATCATCGCCCGGGTCGCCGAGCGTGCCCCGTCGAGGCATTTGATGGGATGTCGATCAAGGCCTATCGTCAAGTGCCCGGCCGATGCGATGGAGTCAGGCGTTTCCTGGCTCATATCCGTGGACCGATCCGGACGCGTCGTGTGACCTCGGTAAGTCCGTCCGGCCCTCGTGGGATGGTCCACCAGCTCTCGATCCACCAGGTCGCTCCCGCCTGTGCCCAAACGCTGGGATCGCCGGGTTCGAGCTGGACGAACTCGCCGGTGCTGTCCGCCTCGACGATGACGTCGTAGTTGTCGTGATCGATCCCGATGGCCGAGCGGCGAGCCCCTACGTTATTGATGAGGTCGGCGAGCTCGTCTGGAGTGTTCACCTTGCGATGGGCGCCATCCTCGATTACCTGTGGCAGCAAGCCGTCCCAGCGGGCCGCCCGGTCCAACGATGGTTGCCTGTCTCGTCCGACACTGTGGGCCCCGACGATCCATACTGGCGGTCTCGGCTTCTGCATCGGAGGGTCGGGGACCATGAAGTCGGTTGGTTTGGCCGAGTAGTAGCTGCCGTCGAACTGGAAGGGCTGTCCACGCATCAGGCCGTTGTAGATGGCAAGGCACTCGTCGACTTTCTGCGCTCGAGCTCGTCGGCCCTCGTCGGCCTCGAACGCCGTCCACCCCTCATGCAGCGCGCCCAGGCCCGCACTGAGGACAACGCGCCCGTGACTGAGACGGTCCACGGTGCCGACCGCCGAGGCCAGGTCCCACGGTCTCCACCGCGAGGCCGGAGTCAGCAGCGTGCCGAGCCGGATCCGGTTCGTCGATATGGCCGCCGCACCCAGCGCCACCCAGGCGTGCACACCCCACAGCGCTTCCCAGGTGAACACGCCGTCCCAGCCGTGCCGCTCAGCCAAGGCAGCAAGCTCGGCGAAGTCGCGAGCGTCGGCATACGGAACCACAAATCCAAACTTCACGATCCGACCCTACCCACGTTCCCCGTTGAACGAAGAGCGGTAGTCGCTGATGATGAGCCGGCTACCACTTTGGCAAAGCCGCCGATCGAGACCGTTAGCGGTTACTTGGGCGTGGATATCCCATGCCAGGCCAAGAACGAATACCAGCTTGCCATGCAGCCGTCAGCCAGGTCGAGAGCGCCGCGGGTTCCTTGTCTCTGGCCGGCCACGTCCCACGCCAACATGATGCGGTGTGCCGTGTCGCAGCCTGAAACCGAACGATGTACATGACGCGCTTCTGCGGCTTGTCTCGCTCACGGTGCTTGAACGTATTGGAGAAGTCCAGAGCCATCGTTAGGTCTGGGTCGGCGTTTACGTATCTCCCGACTTCCGAGCAAGCTGCAGCAGGCAACGTGACGTCCTTCTCGATCCAGTCGGCAAGGTGGTGGCGGGCGACGAAGAACCGATTTGTAGTGTCCTTCCAGTCATCAGTGGATCTCACCAGAGCCGACTGCGTATAAATGGCCGTTAGGTCAGCATGTGCGCGCATCATCTGGCGCCATTTGTCCCGCGAAACTGATCGCGGTTCCCAGCGCGCCAAGCTCACAATGCTCGTTCATTGGCATGTCTGGTAATGCTCAGGTTCGGTCGTTCCGGGCATTCTTGGGGCAAGCCAGCGTTGTGAGCCTGACCGATACCGCCGAGCATTCCTGCTCCCGGCACCATCTCCTACACAATGAGGAGGGGGCACACCTCTGCATCTAACGGGCGACAACGCAGGTTGTCACCCCTGAGATGTCTGCTCAGAGGTAGAGGACACGGCGGAGTCCGCGGTCGACTTCGCCCATGAGGTAGTCGGGTAGGTCTGCGACCGAGTCTGAGTCCTCGAGGTCTGACTTGTTCAGCGTCACTGGGGCCGTGACGTTGACGGTCGAGTCCATGGGTAGTCCGGTAGCACTGGCAGCCAGAAACACGTTGCCCGGCATGCCCGCGAGAGCGGTGTTCGAGGTGATGATCACCAGGTCGACATCGAACCGTTGTTCGGTCACTGCGCCGCTCTCGGGGCTGTCCGTGCACGCCGAGCGGAGGTCGACACAGGCGATCAATGCCACTCCACGCCTGTCGAACGACATCCGGCCCGTGGGTGGACAAACGCAGGCTCCCTTCGTTGCCTGACCGTTGTGCGGCCACGCGAACAGTACGATCGAGCCAGCCTGAGTCACCCCGCGGACAGCGGTGTGAGCGTGCTGTAGCCGCTTTCCTTGTGGCGCTAGTCTGCAACCTCCCGCTCGAGCAATTCACTCAAGGTGGCCCACGAGCAGTACGCCGGGTACGTCTCTCGACGCGATGCCCTCGTAAATGGTCCACGACGACGAACCCGCTGTCGTTGCAGTCCTGATCCTTCTTCCAGAACGATGAGCCCGGTAGATGACCGGAGTGGGTCGTTGTCCCGCAATGGCCGCCCGGCCCGACGAGTGCCTCGAGGTCGTCCTACGACGCCTCGTTCGCCGGCACGACGGTCAGCTTCTCCGGGGTGATCGGCTCACTCATGCGTGCCATCCAGCCGGAGGGTCCTCACCGACCAGACCGTCCACAGCCTCGCGGAGCAGGTCGGCGTGCCCGGTGTGCCGGCCGTACTCCTCGACCAGGTCGAAGACGAGCCGGCGCAGGCTGGCATGGCGACCGTCGTCCCAGGAGTCGTGGACGAGCTGGTCGAGCCCGCCGTCGGCCAAGGCTGCGTCGAACTTCGTACGGGACCGTTCGACGGCGCCGTCCCAGAGCGCGTAAAGCTGTTCCGGGGTGTCGTTGACGGCGGAGGTGAACGGCCAGTCGGGCTCGGCGTCCCAGTCGACCGTCTCCCACGGCGCGCCGGGGGAGACACCGCTCAACTTGAAGCGGAAGTAGTAGTCCTCCACGAACGCCAGGTGCTTGAGCAGCCCGCCGAGGGTCAGCGCCGAGGCGCCGATGCGGGTCTGCAGCCCGGCCGCGTCGAGGTCGTCGGCCTTCCAGCGGAAGGTCGTGCGCAGGCGGTCGAGCGCACCGACGAGGTGCTCGGTCTCGGTGCCGGCAAGGGGGGGTTCCCACGGGTAGTCGCTGTTGGTCATGGCGCCATCGTAGACCTTCATTGCGGACGTTCTGTGTCCGGAATCCGTGGGATCTTGCGCGACGTGGACGTCCTCGACCAGCGCGACCCGCGCGCCCTCGGTGCACACAAGGGAGTGTGCGCCCACACGCCGCCCGCATCGGGGCGCCCAGAGGAAGGACGACAGCCGCCGTACAGATCCGAAGTCGCGTCAAGTCCGGGCAGTCATGGCCACCACATCTCTGACCCACCTGAATGGAACCGACGTTAGGCGTCACTACCGACGCTCTGCGCGGCTTGTCCACAGGCCAGGGTCGTCATGAAATGTCAAGTTCCGGTACCCGGGCGACACATTGGCTCCGGTTGCTAGGCGACACTCAGGCGAGGGTTAGGCGGCATTGATGCGACGTGGCCGACCTCCGGGGTTAGCCAGCGCGCCGTGCTCACGGGTGCGGTCATGGCGTATCGGGTGGCTGCGGATGAGCTCGGAGCCGATGAAGATCTCGACCGTCTCGCCGACGACTGCAACCTGCACCTGGCGACGACGGAGCTTGGCGCCGACTCGGTAGTTGGTG
>JBBSGD010000084.1:0-6950 GCA_038254435.1 Actinomycetota bacterium | reverse complement strand
TTGCGAGCCGGCAAGATGACGCTCACACTGTCGCGCTTGCGCTCGAGCAGGTCCTTCGGCGAGTAGTCGGCGGCTTCGTAGGTGCGCCGCTCCACCCAGGAGGCGAGGCCCAGGTCGCGCGCCAGCCCCCTCAGCGCCCGGCCGTTGGTGCGCGCCGAGGTAGTCACCCGGATGTCCAGCGAGCGGACTATGGGAATGCCGTGGCGCGCCAGGGTCCGCTCGAAAGCCTCGTCCTCCAGTGCACCCTTGGGGTCGAGGCCGCCGACCTCCCGGTAAACCTCCGCCGTGACCCCCATCGACGCTCCGCTGAACTGGGGGTGCTCGATCGCGACGCGCTCCTCGGCTTCGAGACCGGCGAGCATCCTTAGATGCCTGCTCCGGTGCTGACGCTCTCTCCACGCGACCGCGGCCGGAGGGAGCTGCGCGAGACCCTCTTGACTGAGCTCGATGCGTCCTCCCAGCGCGCGGGCGCCCAGCTCGATCGCATCGAGCTGGGCCTTCATCCAGTCGGGTGCCACTATCGAGTCGGCGTCGGTTGAAGCGATCAGACCGCTCGGGCGGCCGACTTCGAGGAGGCGCCGGCACGCCGTGTCCATGCCCCAGCGGCGCGTGGCCCCCGCTCCCCTCTTCGGCGAATGGAGCAGGAAGAGACAAAGCTGCGGGTGCATCTCCGACACGGCCCGCGCGTGAGCTTCGGTGGCGTCCGTGCAGTGGTCGAGAACGAGGATGACCTCGAAGTCCTCGGGCGCGACCTCGACTTGACCTACAAACGCCTCGAGGCAGGCGGCGATGAGATCCTCCTCGTCGTGCGCCGGGATGACTGCGCAGGCGCGGAGCCGTGGATGCGGGCGGGGAAGCCCGAGGACGTGCTCGACCGATCTCATGGAAGTGGTGCTCCCTCTTCCACCAACTTTCTTCCCCTCTCGTAGTCCTCGTCGCGGTTGTGCGTCAGAACGCCGGACGCAATTCCCTTGTTCGCGTACCAGATCGCGAAGCCTCGTGCATCTCCGTCGACGACCACATCATCGTGGCCGTCTCCCCACGCCACCTGCTTGACGGTCCTCGTCCCAATCGTTGACCAGAACCCCGGGGCCACGTCCCACTCCTTCTCACTGCCCGCAAGCGAAGCTCCGGCCACAGCCCCCTGATTAAGTGCCTCGCCCCAGTGCTCGACCGGCAAATGCCTTCCTGCACGTGCGTTGAGCGCCAGCGCGATGTCACCCGCGGCCCGCACCCGCGGGTGACTGGAACGCAGCGCCTGGTCGGTCACGATCCTTCCGTTCCGGATCTCGATGCCCGCTTCCTCTGCGAGTGAAACGCGCGCGCTCACTCCCACCGCACAAACGACGACATCCGCGGCAACGACCTTGCCACCTCCAAGGCGCACCTCGCGCCGGTCACCATCGCCGGAAAAGCCCTCGACGGTAACCCCGGACACGATCCTCACGCCGTGCTCGGTCAACCACGCGGTGATGAAGCGGGCCGCGGCCGCCCCCAAACGCTCGGACTGAGGAGCATCCTCCATCGTCACCACGGTCACGCGAGCGCCTCGCATCGCAAGCGACGCCGCTGCTTCACATCCGATGAAGCCGCTGCCGACCACGGCCACGGACGTGGTGGAGGAAACCGCCCGGCTCAGCCGCTCAGAATCCTCGACGCTGCGGATCGTCATGACACCAGGCTCGTAACCGCCCGGCACCGGGAGCCTCAAGGGTTCCGACCCGGTCGCGAGAACACAGGCATCGAAACCAAAGCCTTGTTTGCCTGCCACCTCGATGATTCCCCGGTCGAGATCGAGAGCGGTTACCTTCGCTCCGAGGTGAAGATCCACGTCGTTTTCTTCGAACCATGAGGGCGTCTCGATGTCGAGCTCGGCACGCGCCAGCTCCCCGCGCAGAAACTCCTTGGTGAGAGGGGGCCGCCGGTAGGGAAGATGGGTCTCGGCCGCGAAGATCGACACTGCAGCTCGACCCCCTTCGTCGCGGTAGGCACGCGCCGCGGCCAGTCCCGCCGGTCCCCCGCCGACGATGACGATGCGCTCGCTCATGCAGCCGCCTTCTCATACCGATCGAGCCGGTACTCGTCCTGCACGCATCCAGCCGTATGAACGAGCGACGTGTGCAAGCTCAATAGCTCATGCGCCTCGTCGCCTAGAAGAGGATACGTTCGGGTTGGCTTGCGCCAGTGCACCGCAACCAGGACGCCGCCCGGAGCGACGCTCTCGTCCAGCATGGGCACAGCCGACGCGAGCAGCTCGCGGTCCCAGTAATAGAGGATCTCGGAGCACACCACCACGTCGAAGCTTCCGGCCGGCATCTCCTCGGGCAGTGACCTCACCTCGAGCTGCACGTTGTCTCTGTCGCCAAGCCGCAGGCGGGCACGCTCCACCGCAAGACGCGAGATGTCGACGGCCAGCAGGCTCTTGCAGCGCGTTGCGAGAAGGCTGGTGAACACGCCGATCGAGCAACCGATCTCGAGCCCGCTCGCAAAGGGGCCCGGGCCGAGAGCGTCGAGCGTGCGCGCGTATTTGGCTCGCTCGTAGTCACTCGTTTCGAAGCCCCACGGGTCCGGGTCCGACGCGTAGAGACTCTCGAAGTGGTGCCGTTCGAGACGGGTCATCGCGCTCCCTCGATCAACGACTTTCCGGTGCGCGCCACAAGTGGCTCGAGGCGGTGCTGTAAGAGGAAGACTTCCAGGTCGCGCCGCGCCCTGTCGAGGTCGTCGCCGGTTGCAAAGGGGCGCGACCCGCAGGCGCGTGCGGCCTCGTCCACGATAGTGCGGCACGAGTTGGCGATACCGTCGCGCACGTGTATCGAAAGCTCGGTCGTAGGGGCGGCAGGATCACGCTCGAGTCGTCTTGCTGCGGCCGCCAGCCAGTTGTCGATCGTCATTTGCGCAGTCTTCATCCGTCCCGCAGCCACCGCCACCAGGGAATCGGGTTCCCCTTTGGCCGCGAGGGTGGCGAGCGCAGCGTCGAACGCGGTGTCGGCCACTCCCGCCCACGACGCCGCGGTGCGCATGGCATCGCGTCCAAAGTGCGGTTCGCGGGCCAGCTCTCCGCGTTCGCCCAACAGCGCAACAACGGGAGCGTCCAAGAACTCCACGCGATGGCTTTCCGACGCGCGCATACCCGAGCTCTTGTACCAGGTGGTGTCGACCTTGACGCCGCTCGTGACGTCCACATAGGCGAGCGTGGGGGGACCCGGATCCTTCTCGCGCACCACCACCAATGCCCTTTGCACACCTCCCGCTCCCGAGCAAAAGACCTTGACTCCCGTGACGAACGCGTTGTTCCCCCTGCGCTCGATCGTGGCTGGCTCTCCCTCACCCGGTATTGGATCGGCGCCCCAAACGCCGAGCAGCAGGCGTCCCTGCGCTACCAGCGCTAGATCCTCGTCCCGCACTTGCCGGGGGGCCGCCACGATAAGCCGGTCGACTGCGTTGAGGTGGCCGTCGTAGATTCGCCCTACGGAGCCGTCGGCCCGGGCCACGGCCCTGACCAACCCCCACTCCTCGGACACGGGCGGGCGCTCACCGCCCGATGCCGGCGCGGTTGCGGACAGCGCGCCGGCGTCGGCAAGAGCCTCGAAGGCCTCCCTGGGCCAGCGGGGCACGGAATCCCTCTCACGCGCACCGGCAGCTATGGCGACAAGAGCCGCCGCGAGTCCCGGGAGCGAAGTGTCGTCGGGTGTCATCGCAGTGAGGTACCCGGCGCCGGGCCGGTGTATTCCCTCAGGGCCGTCACAAGGCTCTTCAGGAAGGCGCATTCTCGAGTGTCGAGGCAAACATACGGTTGGAGCTCATGAACTCCTCAGTGAGATAGAAGTCGTCACGCGCCAGCGTGCTCGTGCGCAACCCGAAGATCAGCGACAGCTCGCGACGGCCGTCCTCATAGTGAAGGTAAGCCTTTATGGTCGAGGCATCGATCTGTATCTCGCTGAAAGAGGGCGGAGTCAGTCCACGCACACGCCGAGTCGAGGCGGTGCCCGAGTTGCACAGCAACATTCCGTTCAGCCCCCAGAAAAACGGAACGTGCTTGTGACCCGACAAGATGAGGTCGACGTCGAGCCTCGACAGCTCGCCCAAGAGGTCGCCCGCGTCGGTGATGATGTTGCGTTCCCGGCCGGTGCCCGGAATCGACACGAGGTGGTGGTGGATGGCGAATACCTTGATGTCTTCGGGCCATTCGAACTGCTCCCGGATCCACGGATAGTGCTCTCGCCCAACGTGCCCGTCGTTGAGGTCCGGCTCCGAGGAGTCCACGCCGACTACTGTTACCCCGGTGGCCCCCAGACGTTCGGCACGCAGCTCGTCGAAGCCAATTCGAAGGCGGGAGAAACGCTCGCCGAAGTCCCGCTGGAAGTGGACGTAGCCGACGTTGCGCGAATCGTGGTTGCCGGGAATGATGATCATCGGTGCCTGGATGGCATCGAGCCAACCCGCTGCTTCTGCGAACTCCCATTCGTATCCGCTTGCGGTGACGTCGCCGGTGACGGCGACGACGTCCGGGCTCATGTCGTTCACCCGCTCGATCGTCGAACGTAGCAAATCCGCGTCGAAGCTCACCTCGCCGCAGTGCACATCGCTGAATTGAGCGATTCGAAATGGCGCCCGCGTGATACTCACGACCCAGCTCCGTTGAAGTGGCCCCTTGTCCCCATAGGATCAGAGTAACCATGGGAGAGCGAATCAACCTCACACTCGTTAAGACGCTCGAGAAGGTTCCGGCCCTCGCGTCGCTCGATGACCGCGCTGTGCTACAGCTGGTGGGAGCGTCCGCCAACCTCGTATGGGAGGCCGGCAGCACGGTCTTCAACGAAGGATCTCCCGCCGAGGCCCTCTACGTGATCCTCTCCGGCAAGATCAGCATACGAGCCTCTGGAGGCGAGGCAGAGGCGCCGACGGAGGTAGCGGTCATCGGGCCGGGCGACTTCTTCGGCGAGCTGTCGATCCTGCGGGACACGGTCCACACCAAGACCGCACGGACGCTGGAGCGCTGCGAGCTGCTGGTGCTCCCCCGCGAGTCCTTTCAGGAGCTGCTCAATCGTGACCTCGACTTCGGGGACTACGTGGGCCGCACCGTGGAGCGCAGGCTCCCCGCAGCCGGCGACTCGTCGCGCACCTGACGGGCTGAAGAAGCCGGGTCCCGTCCCCGGTCCTTACCCCCCGGCGGCGCCGTCAAGAAGATGACGAAGGCGGGAGGCCGTGCCTTAACGAGCTCGAGCCGGCCCCCGTCCAGCTCGACGAGCGAGCGCGCCAGTGCCAGTCCTACTCCCGTTCCTCCGGTGCTGACCGAACGTTCGAAGATGTGCTCTTCGAGGCCCTGGGGGACGCCGTCGCCCGCGTCGGTGACCCGCAGCGAGACGTAGCTCCCCGGCGATCTGATCTCTATCGACACCTCGCCGCGTCCGTGGTGAAAGCCGTTGTCGATCAGCACGTCCAGGGCCTGCCCGACCGGTCCCGGCGCCGCGGTGGCGATGGCGACCTCGTCACCGACGACGGCGATTGCGCGGTCCTCACGCCGAAAGGCCGGGGACCACATCGACACGTGACTGCGGACGAGGGCAGCCACGTCGAGATCACCCGACTCCCCAGCTCTGTGACCGCGTGCGAGCGCAAGCAGCTCTTCGACCACGTCGCTGAGCCGTTCGGCCTGCTCCAGCGCCGCGCTCGCCTCCACGCGCACGTCACGCGGATCGTTTGCTGCCAGCGCTTCCTCGAGTCGGATGCGGAGCGCGGTGAGAGAGGTGCGCAGTTGATGCGAAGCGTTCGAGGAGAACTCACGCTCGCGCGTGACCAGCTCCGCGATGCGGTCGGCCGAGTGGTTCAATGCCTCCACCACCGCGTCGACCTCCGGCAGGCCGGAGGCTGCGGCGCGTGTCGAGAAGTCCCCGGCCCCCATACGAGTCGAGGTCCGGGCAAGCGCATTGAGCGGCGCGGCGACGCGCCTGCTGACGAGCATGGCCAGAAACACCGCCACTCCGACTCCCGCCAGCGACAGTCCCGCGACGAGGAGCCAGATCTGCTCCTCTCGCTCTCTTAGCTCGCCGGCGGGTGCAAACAGGACGACGCGTCCGGCGTCCGCCACGTAGTCGACACGCAGGCGCGGGCGCGCCACGCGCGGGCCGACGGCGGTACGAGCCCCCCCGCGCACAAGGACGACGCGATGCCCCTCGGCGTGGCGCGTGAGATAGGCGGTGGGTGCGGCGAGCCCGTGCTCGATGTCGTCCTCGACCCGAGTGGCAAGCCGCCGCGCCTGATCCTGCAAGCCGTGAACCGCGTTCTGGTGCACGAGCCGGCCCGCGACGAAGCCAAGCGGCAGCCCTAGAACGAGCACCGCCAGCAGAGCCACGAGCACGCTGGACACGACGAGCCTGCGCCGCACGCGTCAACTCCGCTCGAAGCGATAGCCGATGCCGCGCACCGTGCTGATGAGCTGCGGTTCGGCCGGATTCTCGCCGAGCTTCCTGCGCAGCCACGACACGTGCATGTCGAGCGTCTTGGTAGAGCCGAACCAGTGCTCGTCCCACACCTCTTCCATAATGCGCTCGCGAGTCACGACGGCGCCCGCCTCCGCCACGAGGAGAGCGAGCAGATCGAACTCCTTGGGCGCCAGCTCGAGCTCTCTGTCGCCGTGCCACGCGCGTCTGGATGCGACATCGACCCGAACACCGTTCACAGCCCGGCCGTCGGCGACAGGGCCCACTCCCTGGCGCCGCAGAAGCGCGCGCACGCGGGCCGACAGCTCGGCGAGGCGAAACGGCTTGGTCACGTAATCGTCGGCGCCCGCGTCGAGGCCCACAACCGCGTCCACCTCCTCGGCGCGTGCCGTGAGCATAAGGATGGGAAGGCTCGGCACCCCGGCGCGCACCCGCCGGCAGACCTCGAGTCCGTCGATGCCGGGAAGCCCGAGGTCGAGCAGCACGAGGTCGAAGCCGCCCCCGAGCGCC
>JBBSGD010000083.1:0-6956 GCA_038254435.1 Actinomycetota bacterium | reverse complement strand
GCGCTCTTCCTTTACCTCGGTGTTGATGGCCCGCGCGACCTCGTCTCGGGGCAGCAGCTCCGGTGGGCGGCGCGTCCCCTCGGAGCGCTCCGTGTACCAGCGCTCCGCCTCTTCCTCCGAGTCCGCCGTGTCTTCTTTGAAAACCGTAGGGATGTAATTGAACATGAAGCGCTCGCCTGCCGAGTTGCGCAACACTCCCCTTTCACCTCGTACTCCCTCGGTGACGAGGATGCCGCGCACGGACGGGGGCCACACCATGCCGGTGGGATGGAACTGGACGAACTCCATGTCGATGAGGTCCGCCCCCGCCCAGAAGGCGAGGGAGTGCCCATCGCCGGTGTACTCCCACGAGTTTGAAGTGACCTTCCATGCCTTGCCGATTCCACCGGTGGCCAGGATTACCGCCTTGGCCTTCCACACGATGAAGGTTCCGGTCTCGCGCCTGTAGCCGACCGCCCCGGCGATTCGATCTCCGTCTTTCAGAAGGCGCACCACGGTGCACTCCATGAAGATCTCGACCGGCTTGTGGATGGCATGGTGCTGGAGCGTGCGGATCATCTCGAGCCCGGTGCGGTCTCCCACGTGGGCAAGTCGTGCGTAGCGGTGCCCCCCGAAGTCTCGCTGCAGGATGAGCCCGTCTTTGGTGCGGTCGAAGAGGGCCCCCCAGTCCTCGAGCTCGCGCACACGCTCGGGGGCCTCCTGGGCGTGAAGTTGCGCCATGCGCCAGTTGTTGAGCATCTTGCCGCCGCGCATCGTGTCCCGGAAGTGAATCTTCCAGTTGTCTTGTGAGTAGACGTTGCCCATCGCGGCTGCGATGCCGCCCTCGGCCATGACCGTGTGCGCCTTACCGAGAAGCGACTTGCAGATGAGCCCGGTGCTCGCTCCCTGCGCGGCCGATTCGACCGCGGCTCGCAGGCCGGCGCCGCCGGCTCCTATGACGATGACATCGTAGTCGTGGGTTTCGAGCTCGGCCACTAGAAGAACCTCAGGTCGTGGATCGTGCCGCCGGCCACGAGGCGAATGTAAAGATCCGAAACCGCCACCCAGATGAGGCTCATCCACGCTATCTGCATGTGTCGCGCATTGAGCTTGGTCACTTTCTGCCACAGCCAGTAGCGAGTCTTGGCGGACGAAAACCTGTTGACATTGCCCCCGCACAGGTGCCGGCAGGAGTGGCACGAGAGCGAATAGAGCCACAGAAGGGCTGCATTGATCAGCAGGACGAGAGTGCCCAGTCCCATGTGGCCCCATGCCCCGGTGTGATCCCTGAAGGCGACGACCGCGTCGAGCGACAGAATGACGTTCAGGATAAGCCCGAAGTAGAAGAAGTAGCGGTGAACGTTCTGCAGGATCAAAGGGAAACGCCGCTCGCCGGTGTAGGAGCGGTGCGGCTCGGCCACGGCGCACGCGGGGGGCGAGAGCCAGAAGGACCGGTAATAGGCCTTGCGGTAGTAGTAGCAGGTCAGTCGAAAGCCGAGCGGGAATATCAGAATCAAAATCGCCGGGGACAAGCTCCACCACGGTCCGATGAACTCCCAGGAGGTCGAGCTTGGCTTGCAGACTGTGGCTATGCACGGCGAGTAAAAGGGCGAGATGTAGGGCTCCCAAACATAGTTGGCATTTTGGAAAGCCGCCCAGGTCGAGTAGAGAACGAAGGCCAGCAGCACGGCTGCTGTGATTGCGGGCGCCGCCCACCACGCATCCGTCCTCAGTGTTCGTGCCGCGATTGAGGCACGTCGCGCAGGTGCGGTTTCCGGGGCCCTCGTGGCCATGTCTGGGACGGCTCCTTTCCTCACGCGTGCCTCCGTGTGGAGGCATCGAGCAGCCACCTCGCTGCGTTCCCGCCGGTGACCGGGGCCGTTTCGGTGATCGGCAACGACCCCCTGCGGCGGCCATCCTACCGCCCTGATACGGCGCGAAAGGGCCACGTCGGCGCGACTAGCATGGCAACTCGTGGACAAACAAATAACCACCGACGCGGGCATCGAAGTCCGGGAGCTGTACGGCCCCGAATCGGTTTCGGAAGAATCCGGGGCCATCGGTACCCCCGGGGACCCTCCCTTCACCCGCGGCATCTATGCGGGCATGTACCGGAGGCGTTTGTGGACCATGCGCCAGTACGCCGGATTTGGCAGCGCCGAGGCCACGAACCGCAGGTTCCGCTATCTTCTCGACGCAGGCCAGACCGGCCTGTCGGTGGCCTTCGACCTTCCTACCCAGATGGGCTACGACTCCGATCACCCCAAGGCGATGGCCGAGACCGGGCGCGTCGGAGTGGCGATCGATTCGCTGGCCGACATGGAGACGCTGCTGAAGGACATTCCTCTGGCCGAGGTGTCGACCTCGATGACCATCAACGCGACCGCTTCGATACTGCTTCTGCTCTACGAGCTCGTTGCCGAGAAGCAGGGCGTCGAGCGTGACAAGGTAACGGGCACCACTCAGAACGACATCCTCAAGGAATACACGGCGCGCGGGACCTACATCTATCCGCCCAAACCGTCCATGCGAATCATCACAGACATGTTCTCCTATTGCCGCGACGAGCTGCCTCGCTGGAACACGATCTCGATCTCCGGCTACCACATGCGTGAGGCGGGAAGCACGGCCGTCCAGGAAGTGGCCTTCACAATCGCCGACGGAATCGCCTACGTGCAGGCCGCCATCGATGCCGGCCTCGACGTTGACGACTTCGCCCCGCGGCTGTCTTTCTTCTTCGCCTGCCACATGAACTTCTTCGAAGAGGTTGCGAAGTTCCGTGCCGCTCGCCGGCTGTGGGGGCGCATCATGCAGGAGCGTTTCGCGGCCAAGAACCCCAAGTCCATGATGCTCCGCTTCCATACCCAGACGGGGGGAGCGACGCTCACAGCGCAGCAACCCGAGAACAACATCGTGCGCACCACGCTCGAGGCCCTCGCTGCCGTGCTCGGCGGAACGCAGTCCCTGCACACCAACTCCTTCGACGAAGCTTTGTCGTTGCCGAGCGAGAAGGCGGCGCGCGTGGCCCTTCGTACTCAGCAGGTGATCGGGTTCGAGTCCGGAGTCGCCGACACGACCGATCCGCTCGGAGGTTCTTGGTTCGTTGAGTCGTTGACGGACGAGATCGAAGCGCGGGCTCTCGAGTACCTCCGCCGCATAGAGGACCTGGGCGGCGCCGTCGAAGCCATCGAGACGGGCTGGATGAAGAACGAGATCGAAGAAGCCGCGTTCCGTATTGCTCAAGGTGTCGAAGCCGGGGACCGCGTCGTCGTCGGAGTCAACAAGTTCTCGCTCGACGAAGAGGAGCCGGTGGAGCTGCACGAGCTCGATCCCGAGCTGCAGAGGAACCAGATCGAGCGCACAGTCAAGGTGCGCGAGGAGCGCGATCAGGCCGCAGTCGACGCGGCCCTCAAGGAGCTCGATGGGGCAGCCCGGGGCGAGCACAATCTGCTCTACCCGATGCGTGAGGCCCTTGCGGCATACGCAACCCTAGGCGAGGTCTCGGATGTCCTACGAGGCCGGTTCGGCGAGTACGAGCCTTCGAGCTTCTGATGGCCCTCGAGCGCGTAGCCGTCCTCGGTGCGACGGGAGCCGAGGGGTTCGGGCTCGCCCTGCGGTGGGCGGCCGCCGGGATGGAGATCGTCATCGGCTCGCGCGACGGGGACCGGGCAGAGCAAGCCTTTGCCCGCCTGCGTCAGAGGGTGCCCTCCGCACGGGGTGGGGGAATGTTGAATCCTGCGGCCGCGAAGAGCAGCAGGGTGGTAGTCGTCACGGTTCCGTTCGCCGGTCAGGCGGCCTTGTACAAGTCGATCGCCGAGTCCGTTGGCGAGGGGACCATCGTCGTCGACTGCACCGTGCCCGTTGCCGCGTCGGTAGGGGGCCGGGCGAGCCGGGTGCTCGGGGTGTGGGAGGGATCGGCCGCGCAGCAGGCAAGCGGCATCCTCGGCTCGAGCGTTTCGATGTGCGCGGCCTTCCATTCGCTCTCTGCTGCGGCGCTGGCGGACCTTGGCTCTCCGCTTCAGGGCGACGTCCTCACCGTGGGGGCCAAGGCCGGCAAGCCGGTGGTCGAAGAGCTTGTGCTGGCGATCCCCGACATCGGCTTCGTCGACGCGGGCCCGCTCGAGAACGCCCGCCTCGTCGAGCCGATCACTTCCCTTCTCATCGGCATCAACCGGCGCTACAAGACAGACCGCAGCGGGGTCAAGATCACGGGCCTGGGCTGACCTTGGGACGCGCCGCCGGAACCCGCGGGTCCTAATCATCTCAACTTTTCTCAAATTCGTGCGATTCCCGCACGCTGGTGAGAAAAGTTGCGGACGGAGCGGGTCCTAGTCGCCGAGCACCTTGATGATCAAGCGCTTGTCGCGCTGGCCGTCGAACTCGCAGTAGAAGATCGCTTGCCACGGTCCCAGGTCCAGCTTGCCATCGGTGACTGGAATGATCACCTGGTGGTGCACGAGCATGTTCTTTAGGTGGGCGTCCCCGTTGTCCTCGCCACCCCGATGATGCCGGTAGTCGCCGTTGTTGGGCAGGAGGGAGTCGCTTAGCTGGGTCGAGGACGGCTTCCAGGTTGGAGGAGCGAGCTTGTCGAGCCACTCGAGCGCGTCCGCTTGAATTCCGGGCTCATCGTCGTTGACCCACACGCCGGCAGTGATGTGCATAGCCGATACGAGCGCCATCCCCTCGTTCACGCTCGAACCGTCTACGGCTGCCTGCACGTCCTCGGTGATCCTGACGAACTCGCGCCGCTGACTCGTGTGGAAGGTCTTGTAGACGGTGTGAGACTTCACAACTCTCCCTAGCTCGAGTCGCCCGACAGATGGACTGCTACCAGAGATACACGATTTCGCAAGGGCCGGCACAGCCAAGCCGGGGCACCGGCGGTCCCGCAGCGACCTCGAGGCGCCCGAAATGGCGGTGCTACCCTGATGGCCGAAAAAAGATCTCGGGTGGGGGGCGCCGACCCGATCCGGCGCGGAGGTAGCGCCTCGAGACATCGCCCAAGCGCCTCGGGAGCCGCCCATGCCTACCGAATTGGAATTGATAGCCCGTCTTCTGATTGCCGGCGTGCTGGGCGGACTCATCGGTTTCGAACGAGAGGTCTCGGATCAGCCGGCTGGTTTTCGCACGCACATCCTGGTGGCTCTGGGCGCGTGCCTCTTCGCCCTCGCGTCGGCGTTCGGTTTCGACGCGCTGCTCAGCTCCAGTCCTCGAACGGTCCTCGATCCGTCCCGCATCGCCGCGCAGATCGTGTCCGGAATCGGCTTCCTCGGGGCCGGCGCAATAATCCTGCACGGCACCAGCGTGCGGGGGCTAACGACCGCCGCCAGCTTGTGGGTGGTGGCTGCAATCGGCATGGCAATCGCCTTCGGCATGTACGTCCCCGCCGCCGTGACGACGGCCGCGGTCTTGCTCGCGCTGTGGGGTCTCAGGCGCGTGCGCATCAGGTTCTTGTCCCGCATGAAGCGCGAGCACGAGGAGCTCGAGCTCGAGGCGGATCCCACCATGCACCCCTATGAGCTCGTCGAGTCCCTTGCGGAGCGTGGCATCGAGATCGAGAAGCTGTCGATCCAGCGCGCCGAAGGACGCTATCGCCTCAGCCTCCTTATGAAACTGCCCCCGAAGCTTGCCATGGAGTCGGTAGTGTCGGAGATCTCCGAGAGGCCCGGTGTGAGACAAGTCGAGTGGAGCGGATGAGCGATTCGTCTCCTCCCGACACAGAGCGACTCGTGCTCCGGGAGCAGACTATGGGCGATCTCGACGAGCTCGCGGCGATCCTCGGCGACGCACAGACCATGAGCTTCTATCCGCGGCCCTATACGCGCGCCGAGGCAAGCTACTGGATACAACGCAACATGGAGCGCTACGGCCGGGGCGTCGGCCTGTGGGCGATGGTGCTGAGAGAGGACGGACGATTCATTGGTCAGTGCGGCCTGTCGCCCCAGGAAGTCGAAGGGGTGAGCGAGATCGAGGTGGGCTGGCACGTCAACAGGAGCTTGTGGCGGCGCGGCTATGCGAGCGAAGCGGCCGCGTCGTGCCGCAATCACGCCTTCGGAAAACTCGGAGTCACGCGGCTCGTGAGCCTCATCCGGCCCGAGAACGTCGCCTCGGCGAGGGTAGCGAGGAAGATAGGAATGAAGGCGGGCCGCAGGATCCTGCGGGGCGACATGGTGCACATCGTCTATTTCATGGAACAGACCTAGAGAGACCCCGTGGCCGGGACGAGGGGCCCGAATGAGAAGAAGGGGCCCGGGCAGTGGGAGGAGTGCCCGGGTCCCTTCTATGGGGGGGTTAGTTGGAGGCGGAACGGTCGGCTGGTTACCTTGCCCTCTTGTGTTGTCTGCAAGGTGACCTGATGTAAAGAACATCGCCCCGCCCGGCCCGGTACTTGAGGCCGAGGGCATACGCAATAGTGCGTAGCGAGAGCATTGCCGTGCTTTCGAGCCCGGTGGAGAGCTATCCGTTTTGGCGTCAATTCCCTGCTTTGTCGCTCCACGGAATCCAAGCGAGGCGAGCGGCCCACTTCGTAGCATGTGGTGGATGCGAGCTCTCGTGGTCGGAGCCGGAGGGGTTGGGGCCGCCATCGGCGCGGTTGCGAAAGGGCGATCGTTCCTCGACCACCTGGTCCTTGCCGACATCGACGAGACCCGCGCGAAGGCAGCCATGGATTCTCTCGGTGACCCGTCGCGCTTTAGCGCCGCGTACGTCGACGCCTCGGACGCAGGTTCGATAGTGACGCTCGCGCGGGAGCACGAGGTGGACGCGCTCGTCAACGCTTGCGACCCGCGCTTCAATCCGCCCATCTTCGAGGCCGCGTTCGCGGCCGGGGTGACCTATCTCGACATGGCCATGACCCTGTCGAAGAGACACCCCGAACGTCCCTACGAGAAGGCAGGGGTGATGCTCGGCGACGCACAGTGGGCCGAGCACGATCGCTGGGAGCAGGCGGGTCTGCTCGCCCTCGTGGGAATCGGGGT
>JBBSGD010000082.1:0-7180 GCA_038254435.1 Actinomycetota bacterium | reverse complement strand
CGGCGGACGGACGGATCTGTCCGCGTCGGTGAGCCATGCCCTGACGCTAGTTGAGGAGGGAGCGGACGTGCTCGATCTCGGCGGTGTGAAGGCGGGCCCCGGCCCGATGGTGTCGCGCGAAGAAGAGATGGAGCGGCTCATTCCGCTCGTCCGCGCGCTGGTGCAGCGCACCGGCGTCCCGCTGTCGGTCGAGACTGGGGGCGCCGAGGTCGCGGCGGCCGCCCTACAAGCCGGCGCCGCGATCATCAACGACGTGTCGGGGCTCGTGGACGAGAATCTCGCGTCCGTGTGCGCGGCGAGCGGCGCGGGGCTTGTTCTCATGCACAACGGCGGTCAGATCCGGGGCCGCCCGCGCAACCCGCGCTACGAAGAGGTCGTTGGGTCGGTCCTGCAGAGCTGGCAGGTGATGGCCGCCAGAGCACGCGCAGAGGGGGTGAAGGAGCAGCACATGATCGTCGATCCGGGGCTCGACTTCGGCAAGACGACGTGGCATTCGCTCGAGCTAATGAGGCGATTGCCCGAGCTCCTCGAGGCCGGCTACCCGCTGCTCGTCGCGCCGTCGCGCAAGGACATCGTGGGCGAAACTCTCGACCTTCCTCTGCAGGACCGGCTGGAGGGCACGCTGGCGCTGGTCGCGCTGGCGGTGGCGCATGGGGCGCACATCGTGCGCGTGCACGACGTTGCGGCTGCCGTCAGGACCGCGCGGATGGTGGAGGCAGTGGCCGGCAGCGCGGCGCCTGTGGCTGCGCTGCGGGGGCTGTGGGAATGAGCCACGCGAGCAGTGCCTCAGCCACTTTGTCGGCTGGTATGTGGTAGTCGCCGGCGAGGATGAGCTCACGCAAGTGGACTAGGTCCATTTGCCTAGTCATCGGCAAGGCCGCCGGCTTAGTTGAGATACCTTTCACGGTCATGACCAAGCGCGTTTTGATCGTCGAAGACGAACCCTCGGTGCGCGACCTCGAGAAGCTCATTCTCGAGCAGGAGGGCTACGAGGTGGTCGAAGCGCGTGACGGCCTGGAGGGTCTGACCAAGGCCGAGTTCAAGCGGCCCGATGTCATTCTCTTGGATCTGATGATGCCCGACGTCTCGGGCGGCCGCATGTTCGACGAGATGGTCAACCATCCGGCGACGGCCGGCATACCCATTATCGTCGTGACCGGAAAGCCGGACGCGCACGAAATTTTCGATACCTCCATCGGCGAGAGCAACGTAGTCATGAAGCCGTTCGAACCGGGTGCCCTGGTTGATCGTATTCGCGAGCACATCGGCGAGCCCGACTGACTTGGCAACGCCGCCGCTTGTAATAGAGACGGATCGTCTCAAGCTCGTTCCGTGCCCGCTGGACGGCGCGCGCTGCGCGACGTCGGATCCAAAAGGCCTTGGCGGGCTCATCCACGCGCGCATCGCGGACGGGTGGCCGTCGAAGGACCTGCGTGACGCGCTTCCCATCTACGCGCGCCAGCTCGAGGCCGATCCCTCCGTGCTGGGGTGGGGGATCTGGCTGATCCTGGACCTCAAAGAGAACATGCTGGCCGGTGACGTCGGCTTCAAGGGCCTACCCGACTCCTCGGGAACCGTCGAAATCGGTTACGGGATCGCGCCGGTGTACCGGCTGCGGGGCTTTGCTACCGAGGCTGCTAGGGGCGTCGTCGGGTGGGGCTTCGCGCACCAAGAGGTTCGGCGCATCATCGCCGAGTGCCTCACCGACAACCTCGGCTCCATTCGGGTCCTCGAGCGTCTCGGCATGAAGCGTCTCGGCAGCACGGGCAACATGCTGAGGTGGGAGCTGTGGAAGCCTCCCTGATCGCCGCAGCAGCCGTGCTCGGATTGATCTTCGGCAGCTTTGGGACCGTCGTCGCCTACCGCTTGCCGCGCAAGGAGCCGATGGGCGGGATGGAGCGGAGTCGCTGCCCCTCGTGCGGGACCGGGCTCACCGTGGCCGAGAACGTCCCCCTTGTCAGCTTCGCTTTGCAGCGGGGCAAGTGCCGTCGCTGCGGCGAGCGGATCCCGGCCCGGTACCCGTTCACAGAGGCGGCGACGGCAGTGCTCTTCGCCCTGGCGGCCGAGAAGTTCGGCGCAACCCTTGCCGGTGCCGCGTTCGCCGCCTTCTTCTGGGTGCTGGTCGTGCTCACCGTCATCGACATCGAGCACCATCTTCTGCCCAACCGGATCACCTACCCTGCCTTCGTGGCCGGCTGGATCATCCTGGCGGCGGCTGCGCTCACGGGCGGCGAGCCTCAGCGACTCAGGGACGCGGGCCTCGGCGCCCTCATCTTCGGCGGCTTCCTCTTTGTCACTGCGTTCGTCTATCCGGCCGGGATGGCCCTCGGAGACGTCAAGCTCGCCGCTACGCTGGGAACGTTCCTCGGCTACGCAGGAGGCGCCGGCGCGGTCCTCGTCGGGATGTTCCTGTCCTTTCTCATCGGCGCGCTCGGCGGCATCCTCGCGGCAACGTTGACCGGAGGCGGGCGCAAGATGAAGATCCCGTTCGGCCCCTACCTGGCACTCGGCTCGGTGATCGGGGTGTTCGCCGGCTCCGCCCTTGCGCACTGGTACGCGACGCTGGCCTGAGGGCCCGTTCGCGCAGGCCGTGCCATTACGATGGCGCGATGGACGACGGTGACGAGCGCCAGGGGCCCTGGGAAGACGATCACGAAGACAAGCCGCTTGACGAGGAAGAGCGCGAGGCCTTGCGTCGCGACCTCGTCGACGTCCAGGTGCTCAAGTCCCTTCTGAGCCCGAGAGGGATCAAGGGAACCGTCTTCTACTGCCCCGACTGCGCCGAGGACCACTACCTTGCCTGGGACCTTCTAACCAACAACTTGCAGGAGCTGCTGCGCGAAGGCGAGTCGCCGGTTCACGAACCGGCGTTCAATCCCGACCCCGATGACTACGTCTCCTGGGACTACGCAAGCGGTTTCGCCGACGGCTACCAGTCGTACCTCGGCGAAGAGGCCGGGGAGGTGGCCGCCCGTCTCGTAGTCGAGCTCGACGGCCGCAGATGGAGCCCGGAAGAGATCGCACAGCTCCTGGATCGCATAGGCATGCACGACCTCGTGCGGCGGGGAGACGAGGACGAGGACGCCGACTGATGGCGCGCGTGATCGCCTTTGCCAACCAGAAGGGAGGAGTCGCAAAGACGACCAGCGCGCTGTCAATTGCGGCCGCGCTCGGTGAGATGGATCGCGCAGTTCTGCTTGTCGACCTCGACCCCCAAGGCGCGCTGACCTACTCGCTGGGCGTCGATCCAGACGAGCTGGGTGACACCGTCAACGACGTGCTGGTGCGCCGTCTGCCCGTTGAGAAGGTTGTGATCGAGGGCGAGGTCGACCTCGTGCCCGCGAACATCGACCTCGCCGGAGCGGAAGCCGTTCTTCTCACCAAGACGGGTCGTGAGCACGCCCTTGAGCGCGCTCTTCGGGATGTGCAGTCGACGTACGACTACATCCTCATCGACTGCCCTCCGTCCCTCGGGATACTCACGATCAACGGGCTGACTGCGGCCGGCGAGGTGCTCATACCCCTGCAGTGCGAGGCCCTGTCACACAGGGGAGTGGGGCAACTGCTCGAGACCGTCGCCGACATAAGGAGCTTCACCAACCCCGGCCTTGCAGTGCTCGGTGTCTTGCCCACCCTGTTTGACGGACGTTCGCGCCACGTCAAGGAAGTTCTGGCAGATGTCGCCACTCGTTACGAAGTCAGGGTCTTTGAGCCGCCCGTCCGCAGATCGATTCGTTTTGCCGAGGCGTCCCAGGCGGGCCGCTCGATCCTGTCCTTGGCACCATCACACCCAGGGGCACAGGTTTACCGGGTGCTCGCCCGCTCGCTCGAGTCGGCCAACGCCGTGACGGCCTCGGGGCGGGCGTGATGCCCGGGGAGCACGAGCCGCGCGCCGGCAGGTACTCGCTCTACAGCGCCACGGAGAAGAGGCGGTTCACGCTCACGGTCGAGTGCTCGGCGTGCAACGACGAGACGCGCGTCACCTATCTGGAGCTCGCAGCCTTGCTGTGGCCCTTCAGTGTTCACTTGCCGTGGCTCAAATACCATCATTCCTGGTTCCGCTGTCCGGCCTGCGGGCGGCGGACCTGGCTGCGGATTCACCTCGACAGGTGACGGAAGCGTTTTCCTGCATCTCGCGCTGGAGAGAACGTATTGGGTAGTCTCTGCCGTATGACCAACAAGGGAGGTTCAGCATGGCACGCACGAGAAAGCCGGCCAAGCAGGCGGCAAAGGCGCGCAAGCAGGTAGGCAAAGCGGCCAAGAGCGTGGCCGATGTCGGCAAGAAGACCACCGACACGGCCCGCAAGACGGCAAAGGACGTTGCCAAGACGCGTGATGCCAAGAACGCCAGGAGGCAGACGAAGGTAGCTTCCGAGGCAGTGAAGGTGGCGGCAGGGGCCGCGGCCGCCCTCGTGAAGACGGCCCTTGGAAAGAGCGGCCAAGGCGTCGAGCAGGTCCGGAAATCCAAGGAGATGAAGAAGGCCAAGGTCCGGACCAAGAAGGCCGCCGCCGCGACCAAAAAGGCGGCGCAGGCTTCTTCCAAGGTAGCGCGCGTTCGGCGCGCCGAGGCGGCCGCTGAGGCGCGCGCTCGCGCTGCAGAGGCCCGCAAGAGGGTGTCTCGCTGAGCGGACTAACGGTGCTGCGGGCAGGGGAGGCTCCCGGCCGGACAACGAGGTGCCGGCTTGCTTGCGTGTGGACGAACCTCGCATTCCTTACTGGCGCGTCGCGAACTTTCCGGGCATAACGCTCGTACTCCCCGGTCCGCACCGATTTCTCGGGCCCGGCGGGAGGAACCCGAACGTGGCGGTAGAACCCCTCCACTAGCGAGTGTGAGGACCCCCGATTGAGCTAACCGAGACGTTCGGTCCGCACAGAGCGGGAAGGCAGGGGATGGGCGGTAGTCGCGAGTGTGCGTGGATGTCGGGACCGAAAAAGACTCCGATCTCGGTTCCGGCGGTCAAGTGGTGGTTCGCGGTGTCGCGTGGGCTGCTCATCAAGGAGAACCGCCGCCGCGCACAGCGACGCCGCCCGCCCGTGTCCTGCTCCAGGACGCCCACGTTTTCGTCGCCGGTGTCACATCGCTAGCCGCCGGGCAGGCCGACTAGGATTGCCCCCTACATTCGAGTAGGGGATTTTATGCCTGTCGAAAAGTCCATTGACCTGACGGCCACCGGGTCGAGCATCGAGGAAGCGATCGCCTCCGCCGTGCATCGAGCAAGCCTGACCCTGGAAGGGCTCACTTCGTTCGAGGTGGAACGGATCGACGGGACCGTGCAGGGCGGAGAGGTGGTCTACCGCGCGCTTGTGAGGGTCTCCTTCCTCATCAAAGAGCAGCTTCACGAGTAGCAGCGCGTCGATGCCTCGGAACGCGGCGCGCAGAGAGCCTGTTCGCGGGATCTTCCGCCTCGTTCTTCCCTTGCCTTTCCCCGGACTCGATTCGGTCAACACGTACTTGATTCCGCAGCCGGACGGCGCCACCCTGGTCGATGCGGGCATCTATCAGTCAACCGAGATTGGTGATCGCGGCTGGGACGATGTCGTTGCAGCCTTTTCTGCATGCGACGTGCGGCCCTCGGATGTGCAGCGGCTGATAGTGACTCATTCGCACATCGATCACTACGGCATGGCGGGCCGGTTTGTTGCAGAGACGGGTTGCGAGCTGTGGATGCACGAGGCCGCGCGCAAGGATCTCGAGCTCCTGGCCAATCCCGGCGACGAGCAAGCGCGCGTCAAGCAGATGCTTGCCGATCACGGGGTGGCGGCCGATGCGATACAAGAGCTGGTTGCATTCGAGGACTGGCGCGGTTTCTTGTCCTCACCGGTGGCTGCAACCCGCTGGTTCACCGGGGACGAGACTTTCACCGCCGGCGAGCGCGAGTGGAGCGTCGTCTATACGCCAGGGCACGCGCGATCGCACATCTGTCTCTTCACCGCTCGAGACGGCATTCTGATCGCGGGCGACCATGTGCTTCCGCGCGTGACTCCGCATATCGATTTCGTGCGCGGGGGGAACGAGGACCCGCTCGGCGAGTACCTTGCTTCGCTCGAACGCGTCGTAAAGCTTGCACCCGGCGTCGTCCTCCCCGGCCACGGCCGCCCCTTCGAAGACGGCGCCGAACGAGCGCGCGTGATCGCGCGCCACCACGAACGCAGGCTCGGTGCGATACTGCATGTCGTGCGGCGCGACCCGCACACCGCCGACTACATCGTCGACGAGATCTTCGGCGCCACCCTGATGAACTTCCAGCGCAGACTGGCGCTCGGTGAAGCACTCGCTCACCTCGCCTATCTGCGCGTGAGGGGAGAGGTGGAGCGTCTGCAGTCGCCCGAGGGAACCTTCCTGTACCGCAAGGCGAGCTCTAGGTCCCGTGAGGGCCGCGAATGAGCCTGGCGGTCACCAACGCCCGCCAGGTAGTGGCCTTTGACGGCGACGGCCCGCTAACGTCCGCGGATCTGGAGCGCGTCGAGATTGGCGAGGGAATCTCGATCACCTGCGAGGACGAGCACGTGTCGCACATGGGCGCGCCCGAGGCGGCCGATGTCGAGTTCGACGCACGCGGCTGCAGCGCGGTTCCGGGGTTCGTCGATCCCCATACGCACGTACCCTTCTTCGGATGGCGCGGGGACGAGGACGCCGCCCGGCTTGCCGGCAAGAGCTACGAGGACCTTCACCGCAGCGAAGGCGGAATCTTTCGCTCGGCACGACTTCTCGCTCAGGCGGCCGATGCGGAGGTGCTCGACTTCTCGGCCGAGCTGGCAAGATCGATGTTGACGAGCGGCACGACGTCGTTCGAGACCAAGTCCGGGTACGGGCTGGCCGTGGACGACGAGCTTCGTCAGCTGCGCCTTGCAGTTGAGCTTGCCGCCGAGTCGCCGCAGCGGGTAGTGCACACTTGCCTTGCCGCGCACGCCGTGCCGAAGGGGTGGAGCGCCGGCGACTGGGTGGAAGAGGCGGCGGAGCTGCTGCTGCCCAGAGCGGCTCGCCACCACCTCGCATCGGCATGCGATCTCTACGTCGAGTCGATTGCGTTCGCTCCCCAGCACGCGGCGCGGCTTGCCTCGGCGGCGGCGCCGCTCGGGCTGCGCATGCGTGTGCATGCCGATCAGCTGAGCGACACAGGCATGGCCGAGCGAGCGGCAGAACTCGGCTTCGCCTCGGCGGACCATCTCAATCACACAT
>JBBSGD010000081.1:0-7215 GCA_038254435.1 Actinomycetota bacterium | reverse complement strand
TGGTAGATGAGCTGAACCGGCCGGCACAGGGTTCGGTCCCCACACTGCCCGGCGTCTATCTGTTTCGCGATGGGGCGGGCAGAGTCGTTTACGTGGGGAAGGCGAAGTCGCTGCGCAGCCGCTTGTCGAATTACTGGCAAACCGACCTTCATCCCAAGACCCGAGCCATGGTCGAGGCGGCGCAAGAGGTCGAGTGGATCGTTACCGACAACGAGGTAGAGGCTCTGCACCTGGAGCTCACGCTCATCAAGGAACATCGCCCTCGCTACAACGTGCGCTACCGGGACGACAAGAGCTACCCGTACCTGGCCATCACACTCGACGAGGAATACCCGCGCGCACGCGTCATGCGCGGACCCAAGCGCAAAGGGGTCAAGTACTACGGACCGTTTGCGCACGCATACGCGATACGAGACACTCTCGACCTCCTGCTGCGCACCTTCCCCATGCGAACGTGCTCCCAAGGAGTCTTCGACAGGTGCCGCCGGCGCGGCCGGCCTTGCCTCCTCTATCACATCGAGCGCTGCGCCGGCCCATGCGTCGGGCACGTGTCGGCGGAAGAGCACCGCGCCATAGTTCTCGAGCTGTGTGATTTTCTCGACGGCAACTACAGGCCCGTAGTCAGACGGCTCGAAGCCGCAATGAAGAATGCCGCGAATCGCCAGGAGTACGAGGCAGCCGCCAAGATGCGCGACCAGCTCGATAACGTGCGCAAGGCAATCGAGCGTCAGCAAATGGTTTCCTCCGAGCGACAGGAGATGGATGTCATCGGACTCGTGCAGGATGATCTCGAAGCCGCGTTTCAGGTCTTCTTCGTGCGCGGGGGTCGGGTGACCGGACGCAAGGGGGTCATCGTCGACAAGGTGGAGGACCTCGATACGCCCCAGCTCGTGGCGCGCTTCATCGAACGGCTTTACGGAGAGTCCGAGACGCCCAAGCAGGTGCTCGTTCCGGTTGCGCCCGACGACCAGGAGTTGCTCGAAAGATGGCTCTCTCAAGAGCGCGGCAGCGCAGTTGCGGTGCGCGTGCCGCAGCGAGGCGAGAAACGCGCCCTCATAAAGACGGTGACCGACAACGCAGGACAGGCATTCCAGCAGCATCGCCTCAAGCGCTCGAGTGACTTCGCCGCACGCTCCCGGCAGTTAAGAGAGCTGCAGGAAGCCCTCGGCATGGACGAGGCCCCGCTGCGGATCGAATGCTTCGACATCTCCAACCTCGGGCCCACCGAGGCGGTGGGCTCGATGGTCGTGTTCGAAGACGGCTTGCCGAAGCGCTCGGACTACCGGCGTTTTGCGATCAAGTGGACCGAGGGTCAGGACGACTTCGCGATGATTGGCGAGGTCGTGCGGCGGCGGTTCGCGCGCTACCTGCAAGAAGCGAGCGCCGGCCTCTCGCCCGAGGAGCGCAAGCGCCGGCGCTTCGCCTACGCGCCCAACCTCGTTGTGATCGACGGAGGCAGGGGACAGCTCGGCCGGGCAGTCGAAGCGATGGACGAGCTCGGCATCGTCGGTGTCACGACGGTGTCCCTTGCCAAGCGCGTGGAAGAGGTCTTCGTTCCGGACAGAGTCGAGCCGATCGGCATCCCCCGTACGTCGGAAGCGCTCTACTTGTTGCAGCAGATCAGAGACGAGGCGCACAGATTCGCGGTCACCTATCATCGCTCCCGCCGCGCCAAGCGCATGACCCATTCGGTGCTCGACGACGTTCCCGGCCTCGGGACCGCGCGGCGCAAGAAGCTCGTTAAACGCTTCGGGTCCGTCACGCGCATGCGCGAAGCTTCGCTCGAGGACTTGCTCGAGGTGCCGTCACTGCCCAAGGCGGTGGCCGCGGCAACTTACGAGGCGCTTCACCCAGGCGAGCAGGCCGGCGCCGGGGACACGGCTTCCGACGACAGAAGGGCGTCATGACACTCAGGCCCAGGCGGGACGTCGATGTGACGGTCATCAGCGGGCTGTCGGGGGCGGGACGCTCCGAGGCGGCCAAGGTGCTCGAGGATCTCGGCTGGTTTGTCATCGACAACCTCCCGCCCGCGTTGATCGACAAGATGCTGTCGCTTGCCCTTGCGCCCGGCAACCGCATCAGGCAGGTGGCGTTCGTGATCGACGCCCGGGGCGGTGCGTTCTTCCTCGAAGCCGCCAACGCGCTCGATGATCTGAGGCGAGACGTGCGCAACTGCCGGCTCGTGTTTCTCGAGGCATCGGACGACGTCCTCGTGCGGCGCTACGAGACTCATCGGCGCCGCCATCCACTGGCCGAGGGGGAGCGGGTAATCGACGGCATCAAACGCGAGCGCAGGCTGATGCAGCCTTTCCGGGAGATAGCCGACCTTACGCTCGACACCTCCGAGCTCTCAGTGCACGACCTACGTGCTCGGCTGACCGCCGGTTTCGCCGACGTGACCACTGCCTCGGAGCTCAAGACCACGGTGATGTCGTTCGGCTACAAGTTCGGGCTGCCGCTCGATGCCGATATGGTGCTCGACTTGCGTTTCCTGCCCAACCCGCACTGGGTCGAGGGCCTGCGCGAGCTCACCGGCCTCGATCCGCCCGTCTACGACTATGTCATGGAGCAAGAGGCGACGGGCGAGTTCCTGGCGCGCCTGCGCGATTTCATGGACGTCTTGCTTCCGGCTTACCAGAAGGACGGCCGTCACTACCTCACCATCGCCCTTGGTTGCACGGGGGGGCGCCATCGCTCGGTTGTCATCGGCGAGATGATGGGCGAGTACCTGAAGGAACGTGACTATCCGGTGACGGTCATGCACCGCGACGTCGAACGGATGCCGGTGACGCGTTGAGGGTCGTCGGGATCGGTGGCGGCCACGGGCTGTCGGTGACGCTCGCCGCTGCAAGGCTCTATGCGGACGAGGTGGCGGCAGTCGTCACCGTGGCCGACGACGGGGGATCGTCCGGGAGGCTGACGCGCGAGCTCGGCATTCCGCCGCCCGGCGATATTCGCAACTGCCTCGTGGCTCTGTCGGATGAGGGAGATATGGCGGCCCTCTACCAGCATCGCTTCCGCAGCGGCGCGTTGACGGGCCACACCGTCGGGAACCTCGTCATCGCGGCATTGGCCGAGTCAACCGGAGACTTCGCAGCCGCCGTCGACGAGGCCGGCAAGCTCCTCGGTGCGCACGGCAGGGTCTACCCCGCTACCACGATGCTCGTCGGGCTGCGCGCCCGCACTCGAGGAGGGGAGCTAAGGGGGCAGGTTGCCGTAGGACAGTCCGAGGCGCCAATTCAAAGCGTGCACCTCGACCCGCCGGATCCTCCCGCGCACGGGGCCGCGGTGCGTGCCATCGCCGTCGCCGACCAGGTGGTGCTCGGCCCCGGCAGCCTGTTCACCAGCGTCATAGCAACGCTTCTCGTGCCCGGCATCAGAGATGCGCTTGCCGCTACCGGGGCGGAGCGCATATTCGTGTGCAATGCCCGGGCCCAAAAGGGCGAGACCCAGGGGCTCGACGCGGCCGCTCACCTGCAGGCCGTGCGGGCGCACACGGTAACGAACTGCATCGACCGCATGATCGTGCAGGTTCCTGCGCTCGGCTCCGACGGCGTGGGCGTCGATGTCGCCGAGCTAGAGGGCCTCGGTATCGAGGTCTTAGCGGCGGACGTCGCGCTCGACTCCGGCACCCACGACTCCGGCACCCTGGCGCGTGCGCTGGCGGGCGCTTAGGGAGCTCCTTTGTAACTGAGAGCATGCACGCCTTGGCGTGGCGGCGTGCGGGCCGTCCGGGGGATGCTCGGCTAAGAGATTCGCTCGGGCCGGCGGGTAGGATGATTTCTTTCCCATGAGGCCTGCGAGGAGGACTCGATCATGACCACACGCATCGGCATCAACGGATTTGGACGCATCGGACGCAATTTCTACAGGGCGGCGAGGCAGAAGGGCTCGGATCTAGAGATCGTCGCAGTGAACGACATCATGGACTCCAAGCAGGCCGCGCACCTCCTCAAGTACGACTCTGTGCTCGGGCGTCTCGGAGCCGAGATCAAAGTGGCCGAGTCGAGCTTCGTCGTCGAGGGCAACGAGGTGAAAGTCCTGTCCGAGAAGGATCCGGGGTCTCTGCCGTGGAAGGACCTCGGAGTCGATGTCGTCGTCGAGTCGACCGGGTTGTTCACCAACGCAGAGGACGCGTCCAAGCACATATCTGCAGGTGCCCAGAAGGTGATCATCTCGGCCCCGGCCAAGAACGAGGACATCACGATCGTCATGGGCGTCAACGACGACAAGTACGACCCCGGTAAGCACTCGGTTATCTCCAACGCGTCGTGCACTACCAACTGTGTGGTGCCGCTTGCCAAGGTCCTGCAGGACGCCTGGGGCATCGAGCGCGGGTTCATGACCACCTGCCACGCTTACACCGGCGACCAGCGGCTGCTCGATGCGCCGCATTCGGACCCGCGCCGCGCGCGCTCTGCCGCCATCAACATCATCCCGACCAGCACCGGGGCGGCGACCGCGGCGTCCCTGGCCATGCCGGAGCTGAAGGGCAGGCTCGACGGCCTCTCGCTGCGCGTGCCGGTACCGGATGGATCGACCACCGACCTGGTCGCCGTGCTCGGGGCCGAGCCGTCTGTCGGAGAGGTCAACGCCGCATACCACAAGGCTGCCCAATCCAACCGCCTTGACGGCATTCTCGAGTACACGGAAGATCCGATTGTGTCCCAGGACGTCGTCGGCAACTCGCACTCGTGCATCTTCGACTCCCTGTCGACGATGACCAACGGCAACATGGTCAAGGTCCTGGGCTGGTACGACAACGAGTGGGGCTATTCGAACCGCCTTGTCGACCTGACGGAGATGGTTGCCGCCAAGCTCTAGCTTGCCCCGGGAGTCCCGCACCGGGCCTCGGCCAATCGGCGTTGCACTAGAGTTCCGTCCATGGCGGCCAACGACATCGGTGCAGCGAGTCTTCCGCGCATCGACGATCTCGAGGTTGGTGGCAAACGGGTGGTCGTGCGCTGCGATCTCAACGTACCTCTCAAGAACGGGCAGATCACCGACGAGCTGCGCATCCGCGCAGCGGTGCCCACGCTGCGCTCCTTGCTCGACAGGGAGGCGCGGCTCGCCGTGTGCTCGCACCTTGGGCGCCCAAAGGGCAAGGTGGTCGAAGACTTGCGGCTCGCACCGGTAGCCGGGCGGCTGGCCGATCTCATTGGGAGCGAGGTGACGGCGACGCAGGATGTTGTCGGGCCGGAAGCTCACGCGGCGTGCGACTCGGACGCACCCGTGGTCCTGCTCGAGAACCTGCGTTTCGAAGCGGGCGAGGAGGCCAACGATCCTCGTTTCGCAAGGGAGCTTGCAGCGCTCGGAGAGGCCTACGTCGACGATGCGTTCGGCGCGGCTCACCGGGCGCACGCGTCCATCGTCGGCATCCCGGAGCACCTGCCCTCAGCCGCGGGTTACCTGCTCGCCCGAGAGGTCGACAAGCTCGAGTGCCTCCTGCGCGATCCTCCCCGCCCTTACGTCGCGGTGCTGGGAGGGGCAAAGGTCTCGGACAAGCTCGGCGTGATCGGAAACTTGCTCGGGACGGTGGATGCCTTGTGCATCGGTGGCGCGTTGGCCTTTACCCTGCTGGCGGCGCGCGGCGAAGAGGTCGGAAGGTCTCTCGTCGAAGAGGATCGCCGCGACGAGGTCAGAGGGGTTCTGGCCCGTGCGGAGCGAGCCGGCATCGAGATTCTGCTGCCGGTCGACGTGGTGGCGGCCGAGGCTCCAGAGGAAGGCGCGCCGCACGACGAGGTTGAGCTTGCCGACATCGGCGACCGCATGGGCGTCGACATCGGCAAGGCCACCGCCGAGCGTTTCGCGCAGCGGATCGCGGGGGCCGGGACCGTCCTATGGAACGGGCCGATGGGGATCTTCGAGATTGACGACTTCGCAGGCGGAACGCGCACCGTGGCCGAGGCCATTGCACGGGCTACGAAGGCGGGTGCCTACACGGTGGCCGGCGGGGGAGACTCGGCCGCGGCCCTCGCACAGTTCGGTTTGACGGATGCCGTGTCGCACCTGTCCACCGGCGGAGGCGCGTCGCTCGAGCTGCTCGAGGGCAAGGAGCTGCCCGGCGTGGCGGTCCTGAGACGGCTGCGAACGCGACGGGAGAAGTCTTGATGCGGACACCACTGATAGCGGGCAACTGGAAAATGTTCAAGACGCACCTCGAGGCGATAGTCCTCGTGCAGCAGCTTGGCTACGAGCTCGAGGGCCACGACTTCGAATCCGTCGAGGTAGCGGTGTGCCCGCCGTTCACCTCGTTGCGCACAATCCAGACCCTCATCGACGGCGATCGGCTGCACTTCAAGCTTGGGGCGCAGAACGTAAGTTCCGAGTCGGCCGGTGCGTTCACCGGAGAGGTCTCTGCGGTGATGCTCGAGGCGCTCGACGTCCGCTATGTGGTGGTGGGTCACTCCGAGAGGCGCCACATATTCGGCGAGACCGACGAGGTCGTGGCCGCAAAAGCCAAGGCTGCGTTTGCTCATGGCATGGTTCCGATCGTGTGCTGCGGGGAGACCGATGAGGAGCGCAGCGGCGGCGTAACGGAGGTCACGGTGGAGCGCCAGGTCCGCACTGCCCTTGCCGCCCTCAAAGGCGACCAGGCCGAGCGAGTGGTCGTCGCCTACGAGCCGATCTGGGCGATAGGCACGGGCCGGACTGCAACGCCCGGCGATGCCGAGGCGACCATCTCTCACGTCCGCACGGTCATCGCCGGTCTTCTGGGGGACGGACCGGCAGCCGAGATCCGAATCCTCTACGGGGGCAGTGTCAAAGCCGGCAACGCCGGAGCTTTGACCGCCCAGGCGAATGTCGACGGCGCACTCGTGGGGGGCGCCTCCCTGGACGCTTCCGAGTTCGCGGCCATCGTCAAAGCGTGCAAGGGGAATGTCTCGCCATGAGCCCAAAGAAGCTCCTCTACGTCATCCTCGACGGCCTCGGCGACGACCCGATCGAGGAGCTGGGCGGCAAGACGCCCCTCGAGGCAGCGAGGACCCCGCACCTCGACTCGCTCGCCACGGCCGGGCGCAACGCGTATGTCACTACCGTCGGACAGGGAATCGCGCCGGAGTCAGATATCGGCGTCTTCGCGATCCTCGGCTACGACCCGCACAAGCACCACACCGGGCGCGGTCCCCTTGAAGCCACCGGGGCAGGCGTCGAAGTCAAGGACGGTGACCTCGCCTACAGGGTGAACTTCGCAACCGTCGAGGCCGACGGCGA
>JBBSGD010000080.1:0-7407 GCA_038254435.1 Actinomycetota bacterium | reverse complement strand
GTGGACCTCGTAGCCCTTGGCCAGAAGGAGCTCCGCGAGATAGGACCCGTCCTGCCCGGTGACCCCGGTAATCAGAGCGGTGCGCATTGGGACGAGCATATTGGGTTCTGTGTCACCTTCGGTGGCGCCGCGCTCCCCCCATGCGGCGAGTGGGTGGTGAGCGGTCAAATACGCGCGTATCCGCCCAGTCGGCAAGGAGGCGGGGCGCTCCGGCCGCGACCCTCCGGGAACTCAAGGGACTTTCAGCGCGCGCTCATGAAGCGGTGATCGTGACCCTTCCTTGTCGGCCAGTCGCCGTGCGCGGTGAAATAGCCTTGTGCTTCGGGGATGAGGTCGTCGAAGGCCATCTCCGTGAACCCCAGCTTTTCGTAGAAACCGAGTGTCTCGGGGTGCGTGCACAGGTAGAGCGCTCCGCCGCGGCTGTTCATGGCGGCCTGCATCAACGAGCGTCCCAGACCTTGACCCCGCCTCTCGGCGGCGACGACCACATCCTCTACGATTATCTTCTGCGGCGCGATCTCGATCAGCCGCACGCATCCGGCGACTTGCCCCTCGCGCGCAAGGAAGGTGACACCCTCGCCGGCGTCGGCATCGTGCCACTCGTTGGCAGCGTAGAACTCCTTGACGTCGGCTTTGTCATGGCGCGTCGCCCGCGTGATGAACATGTGGCTGCGATCCTCCTATGCGATGGCTTGCCTCAGCAACTCGGCTGCGCCGCGCAGCTCCTCGAGCACTTCAGGCGGAGTCGTGATCGCGTGCTTGCCGCCGGGTAGCGAGCGATCGGGGCGCATGTCGCCGTGGTAGTCACTCCCGCCGGAAACGATGAGCCCCTTCTTGTGCCCCAGCTCCCTGTATCCGGCCTGCTCTTCGAGCGGCAGGTCCCCGTGGTAACCCTCAATGCCCTCTAGGCCCGCGTCGCACAGCTCGGCGACGAACCGCTCGGTGTCCGAGGCCCCGAGGGCGAGCGTGAAGGGATGCGCGAGCACCGGCACCACGGCCGAGGAGACCATGAGCTCGACTGCCTCCCCAGGGCGGTACAGCTTGCGTGTTATGTAAGCCTTCGCGCCCTTGGCCAGGTAATCGTCGAAGGCGCTCTGGTAATCGGGGACGGCGCCGTGACGAACCAGCGCCGCCGCGAAGTGTGGGCGACCGATCTGCGCGCCCGGCCCGCCGGCTTCGGTCTCCACCTCCTCGAACGTTACCGGTACGCCGAGCTCGTTGAGCCGGTCCACGATGATCTGGTTGCGATTCGCCCGCGCGTTCTGTAGCGCGAACAGACCCTCAGACAGCGAGTTGCGCGACTGTGGGATGAAGTAGCCGAGCAGGTGCATGGTCGGTCGCACCCATGGCGCGTAGCCGCGCTCTGCTAGGTCCTCGACGTCACAGGAGATCTCCACGCCGCGCACGACCTCGAGGCCATGCTCGATCCCCGCCGCAACGGCCTCGTCGCAGCCGGCGTCATTGTCGTGATCGGTTACCGCGATCGCCGTCAGTCCCGCGCCGGCCGCCTTGCTCACCAAGGCCGTGGGCGAGTCTCCACCGTCCGAGACCGTCGTGTGGCAATGAAGGTCGATCACTGCGGCACTCAGCCCTTTAGGTAGTTGAGGTCGACGAGCTTATCGATCACCTTCTGCGCGGACTCCTCGACGGACTCCTGATCGGTGTGACAGATGACCTCGGCAAAGTCCGGCGCCTCGTAGGGATCGTCGATGCCGGTAAAGCCCTTGATCTCGCCGGCGCGCGCCTTGGCGTACATGCCCTTGACGTCGCGCTCCTCGCAGACCTCGAGTGGAGCATCGGCAAAAACCTCTACGAAGTCCTTGACCATCTGGCGCGCCTCGTGACGGATGCGCCGGTAGGGCGAAATTGCAGCGGTTATGACGAAGCCTCCGTTGCGCTGCAGAAGGTGCGCCACGAAGGCGATCCGCCGGATGTTCGTGTCGCGGTCCTCCTTGGAGAAACCCAGACCCTTGGACAGGTTCTCCCGCACCACGTCACCATCGAGGATCTCCACCGGCACTCCTGCAGCATCGAGCTTTTCCTCGACGAGATGCGCGATCGTCGTCTTGCCCGAACCGGACAGACCGGTGAACCAGATGACGCATCCGCGCTCGCGGTCGGATTGCTTCATGTTTCCTCCTCGAGTTGCTGTTCGTCTTGCTGTTCGTCTAGGTGGATCGACTACTTGGTGAGGGCCGACTTACCGAGGGCCCCCTCGGCCGGCGGCAGGTCGAAGAGGTCGAGCACAGTGCAGTGCACGTCCCAGAGGTGGAGCCCGTCGCGGCGCCCGGACGCTTGGCCCGGGGCGTTCGCCATGATGAAGATCCCGTTCTCGGCGTGGTTGGCCTCGTCCGGCCCCGTGTCGTTCTCGAACGTGTAGACGGATCCGTGCCCGAGCGAGCCAACCGAGCGCCACCTCAGCTCGCCGAAGATAACTATCAGGTCGGGAGCAACGCCCGATTGAGCCTCATAGAGATCCTCCGGCTTGTGGGCCTTGTTGAGCATCGGGTTGCCGTCGTGATCGACCATCGACTCGATCTTGGCGAGGAGCTCGTCACGCACCTTCTCGTAGTCGGCCGCCGGGACGATACCGCTTGGCTCACGGCCCTCCACGTTGAGGAACAGCCGCCCGTAGTAGCCGCCGTCACCCCACGCGACCGTCTTGGACCAGTCGATGTCCATCTTCTCAATCGGTGTGATCCCGGCCGGCCTGTCGTTCTGGAACGCGAGATAGCCTTCTTGCTCGAGCCATTCGTTGAAGCACACTCCTCCGAGCATCGCCTTGGCCCCGTGATCGGATACGACGAGGATCGTGGTGTCGTCGTCGGCGTACTTGTCGAGTAGGTCGCCGATCTTGCCGTCGAGAAAGCGGTAATAATCGCGTAGAGCATTCTTGTACTCGTTGCTAGGTTGATGCCGGGGATGGTTCGGGTCGATAAAGCTCCAGATTCCGTGGTTGAGACGATCGGGACCCATCTCGACCATCATGAAGAAGTCCCACGGCTTGGTCTTGAGGAGGTAGTCCGCGTTGCGGAACTTCGACTCCGTCATCCTGTATGCCTCATCGATGATGTACTGCGTGTTGTCGGTGCGGAAGTTGCGGATGTCGAAGATGTACTCGCCGGCATTCGCCTGCAACTCTTGCTTGAGCTCTTTGGGGTATGTGTAGTCGGCCTGGCCGTTAGGCGTCAGGAAACAGCCGATCTGAACCCCGTTGACCTTCTTGGGCGGGTAGGAAGGCGGTACCGACATCACGATGCAGTCCTTGTCGTGCTCGGACAGGATGTCCCATGCCGTGGGCTCCTTGACCGCCCACGACGTCGCAAAGGTGAGGCCGTCGTAAGTATGGTCCTTGCGATTACGGAAGCCGTAGATCCCAAGCGTGCCGGGGTCCTTGGAGGTCATCATGCACATCCACGCCGGGACCGTGATCGGCGGCACGATCGAGGCTAGAGGGCCCCACACCGCGCCCTCGCGCAGCTTGGTGAGGTTCGGGATGTCGTCGACGTACTCCTCGAAAACGTGCTGCGGAGGAGCGCAGTCGAGGCCCAGCACCATGACCTTTCGCCGGCGCTCTTTGACACCGGACGATGACCGCGACGCCTCGCTCTTCTTCTTCAGCTTGTCGAGCAGTCCCATGCGAAAGCTCCTTGCTCCCTCGTAGTGCCTTCGCCTAGCTGCGGGCGCGTGCGTCCGAGATCAGTATCTGAGCCACCTCGTGACGCGAGAACTCGGTTGGGGGCTCGATTCCCTGCACGAGCATCTCACGCACCTGCGTACCGGACAGGAACACCCGATCGTCTTTGCCGTGCGGGCAGGTCTTGTCCGAGCCCATCTGGCCACACTTCTTGCAGTAGAAGGAGTGCTCGAACTTTAGCGGGAAGATCTCAAGCTCGGAATCCTCGAAGTTGTCGAACATCTCCTGGGCCTCGTAGGTGCCGTAGTAGCTGCCCACGCCGGCGTGATCGCGGCCCACGATGAAGTGCGTCATGCCGTAGTTCTTTCTGAGCAACGCATGCCACACGGCCTCGCGAGGGCCCGCGTAGCGCATGGCTGCAGGAAAGACCGACAGCAGCACGCGGTCGCCCGGATAGTAGTTGTCCATGAGGACCTCGTAGCACTTCATGCGCGTCTCGGCGGGAATGTCGTCCGCCTTCGTGCCGCCCACGAGCGGATGGATCACGAGCCCGTCCACGATCTCGAGCGCGCACTTGGTCAGGTACTCGTGCGCTCGGTGGATGGGGTTGCGGGTTTGAAAGGCAACGACGGTCTTCCAGCCGTGAGCCGCGATCTGCTCGCGCAGCTGCAGGGGGGTGAGCCGGTACTCGACGAACTCGTGGGCAAAGGGGTTCTCGAGCACGGTCACTTCTCCACCGGCGTAGTGGCCGGGAAGCGAATAGAGGTAAGCGGCGCCGGGGTGTGCCTTGTCGGTCGTCTTGTAGGTGAGCTCGGCTTCCTTGCGTGCGTCGAACGCATACACGTCCTCGACGTCGATGATCGCAACTGCCTTGCCCTCGTGAACTATCGCAGCGCGGCCGCCGGGATTGATCGTGCCCAGCTCTTCGTCATCGACTGGAAGGTTAATCGGCAGGCTCCAGGCAATCCCACTCGAGAGGCGCATGTCGGCAACCACAGAATTGTAGTCCTGCTCGGTCATGAAGCCCCGGTTGGGGGACACGGCACCCACTGCAAGCAGCTCGAGGTCCGACAGCACACGCCGGCTCGTCGCCTCTATGGTCGGCAGGCTCTTGGCCTCTTGGCGCAGGGCCTGCAGCTCGTCCTCGTTCGCCGCGCGCAGCTCCAGCGCGCCGCCGTGCGGGGTCGCTCCGGGGACGTCTTTGAGGGTCGTGGGCATGCGATCTCCTTAACTCGGTAGTGCTCAGAATTGGTTCGACGGGCTGAGCCCGCAATGAGGTCCCTCCGGGGCGCGCCGGTGCGGCACAAGCGCGGCCTGAAACGAGAATCAACTCTCCCTCGGGACACTCCTATAGCACTCTGAGCATAACGCACTCGGAGTCTCTTTACCAGAGCCTCGTGCTCAGCGGAGTGGCGGCGCGCATCTCGCGCCCCGGGGGGCCGGGTTGGGGGTCAGGAGCCGGGGACAAAAGAAAAATGCACCCGCCGAGCCTTCGTCCCGGCAAAACCGGTTTACAACTCAACGGGTGCATAGACGAATCTAGCCGTCCGGGTGCCGACGGACAATAGCTCGCGGCGAGAATTTTTCGCGCTCCCGAGGGCCCCCGTGACGGGGCCCGGTCCGCACCGAACCCCGCAGATGGCATTTGCGGACAGCAGCTACATCATGCCGCCCATGCCACCCATGCCACCCATGCCGCCGCCCATGCCACCCATTCCGTGATCGTGGCCGGCGGGTGCCTCTTCGTCCTCGGGCTTGTCGACGATCGCAACTTCCGTAGTCAGCATGAGTGCCGCGATCGATGCCGCGTTCTCGAGCGCCGAGCGCGTCACGCGTGCCGGGTCGATGATGCCCTCTGCCAGAAGATCGACGTACTCGCCGGTTGCGGCGTTCAGTCCGTGGCCGGGCTTCTCGTTACGGACGTGGTCGACGACGACGCCGCCTTCCATGCCTGCGTTGTGAGCGATCCAGCGCAGCGGAGCGTCGAGTGCTTCGAGCACCACGCGCCCGCCGACCTTCTCGTCGCCTTCGAGGTCGAGTGCCTCGACTGCCTCACGGGCTCGCACGAGGGTCACGCCGCCACCGGCGACGATGCCTTCTTCGACGGCCGCGCGGGTCGCCGACACCGAGTCCTCGATGCGGTGCTTCTTCTCCTTCAGCTCCACCTCGGTGGCAGCGCCAACCTTCAGCACTGCGACCCCGCCGGCGAGCTTGGCGAGACGCTCCTGCAGCTTCTCGCGATCCCAGTCGGAGTCGCTGCGGTCGATCTCGGCCCGGATCTGGTCGATGCGCCCCTTGATGCCGTCGCCCGAACCTTCACCCTCGACGATCGTCGTGTTGTCCTTGCTGACGACCACCTTACGCGCCTTGCCGAGCATGTCGAGGGTGGCGCCCTCGAGAGTCAGCCCGATCTCCTCGGAGATCACCTGGCCCCCGGTGAGGACCGCGATGTCGTCGAGCATCGCCTTGCGGCGGTCGCCGAAGCCCGGCGCCTTGACTGCAGCGGCCTTGAAGGTGCCACGGATCTTGTTGACTACGAGCGTCGCAAGCGCCTCGCCCTCGACGTCCTCGGACACGATCAGCAGCGGCTTGCCGGCCTGCATGACCTTCTCGAGGATCGGAAGAAGATCGCGCACCGTGGAGATCTTGGACTGGACGAGCAGGATGTAGGGATCCTCGAGCTCGGCCTCCATGCGGTCCTGGTCGGTCGCGAAGTACGGCGAGATGTAGCCCTTGTCGAACTGCATTCCCTCGACCAGCTCCAGCTCGAGTCCGAATGTGTTGGACTCCTCGACCGTGATGACGCCGTCCTTGCCCACCTTGTCCATGGCCTCGGCGACCATCTCACCGATCTCGGGGTCGTTGTTTGCGGAGATCGCCGCGACGTGTGCGATCTGGCCGCGGCCCTCGACGTCACGCGACTGGGAGCGGATCGAGTCAACCGCTGCGCTGACTGCCTTCTCGATGCCGCGCTTGATGGCCATCGGATTGGCACCCGCTGCGACACTCTGCAGGCCGGTGCGCACCATCGCCTGAGCGAGAACGGTAGCGGTGGTCGTGCCGTCGCCTGCGACGTCGTTGGTCTTGCTGGCCACTTCCTTCACGAGCTGGGCGCCCATGTTCTCGTACGGGTCCTCGAGCTCGATCTCCTTGGCGATGGTGACGCCGTCGTTGGTGATCGTGGGTGCGCCCCACTTCTTGTCGAGCACGACGTTGCGGCCTTTGGGGCCCAAAGTCACGCGCACCGCGTTGGCAAGACGGTTAACGCCCGCCTCGAGGCCGCGCCGTGCGTCTTCTTCGAACTTGAGAGTCTTTGCCATTTATCCTCCTCGGCTGGTCTGCGGGCGGTAAGCCCGGCACCAGCGCGTTGCATGGTTCTCTGACGGTTTGTCGCTTGTTGCGACGAGCGGAGCCCGCGTGCGGCGCCGCAGTGTATGCAGCCGGTTCCGCTAGCCGACGATTGCGAGGACGTCGCGCCCAGAAAGGATCAGCAGCTCTTCGCCGCTGAGCTTGATCTCGGTGCCGCCGTACTTCGAGTAGACGACCCGGTCGCCTTCCTTGACATCCATCGGAATGATGTCGCCGGCGTCGCTGCGCCGGCCGGGACCCACCGCCAGCACTGTGCCTTCCTGCGGCTTCTCCTTGGCCGTGTCGGGGATGACGATCCCGGAGATTGTCGTCTCCTCGCTCTCCTCGGGACGCACGAGGATGCGGTCCTCGAGCGGCTTCACGGTTTTGGTAGCTGTTGCCATTGAAGACCTCCTGGTCGC
>JBBSGD010000079.1:0-7536 GCA_038254435.1 Actinomycetota bacterium | reverse complement strand
TTCCCCAGCCTTCCAGCGTGCCCACAGCTCTCTCTTCTGCTGTGCCGTCAACCCCGGCCGCCCCATCTGTGCCAACGCCACACCACCTCCCGATCGACACTGAACCATGTCCGGTGTTGCATCGACCGGTAGAACTCAGAAGGTCTATGTCCAGGTATGAGTCAGGGCGCGCCTCAACAAGTAGCAGTCATCAAGCCGATATGTCACATAAATCTTGGTCAGGGTAACTTTCACCATCTGTCTGCCACCAGAAACTCTTCTGGGTCGCTCGAATGAGTCAGGAGAACTTAGGGTTAAACCTTCACCCTCTAAGTCGCTTCGAAAAACTCGACTGGGCCGCTCGGCATGAGCCATGAGAGGTTTGGGTCCTCCGACCGGTCTGGGCATGGGGGCGAGAATGCCTATGGCACCTCGGGGCCGTAGCTCAGTTGGTCAGAGCAGGCGACTCATAATCCGCTGGTCACATGAGGTGTCCGTGGGATGCTGCAATCATGCCCATCGTCTACAGGATGGCGGTTCGGAACATGCTGCCGGAGGTCATCAACAAGGCGGCGCGAGAGTCAGGTCGGGCTCTATCCGCTGAGGAGCACGCGAACATTCGCTTCAAGAAGATCGCCCAGGCGGAACTGCCGTCCGATGGAGAGGCTGTCACCGTCCTGCCGGATGCTGATCCTCTCTATATCGAGTCGACCACGCGGCAGGCGGAAATCCGGGACCCTTGTGCAGTTGGCTCAGCGCGCCCTCTTTCACCTGAGTGCGGATGCGCGCCAGCTGAGAGGAGTCGATGCGCCAGCGCCGCAGCACGTCGGCCACCTTGGCGTCTTTGGCGGATGCCTCGGTGAAGATCTGCCACTTGTCCTCGGCCGACAGCCGGCGTCTCCGTCGCGGCCTCTCTTCGTTCATCGCTGCCCTCCTTCCGGAGCGTGGACCACCCGTGCTTGGAGGGTGCCAAAGAGAGATCTCGATGCTGACGGATTTCCGGGCGGATTCTGGGTCAGAAGCTCAGACGCAAGACGAGAGATCGTTTGTGTCATAGCGGCTTGTTATCCTTGTACTGCCATCAAGAGCGGTCGAGGGACGTGGCCCTATGACGCCGCCGCAACCTGCCCGGCAAGGTGCGAAGGCCACGCGATGGGAGGAACCATGAGCAACGAGCGTGCTTACACCTGCGGCCTCTACCTTCCCGGTCACGACATCCACTGGATTCAGGCGCAGCTTGCAGCGCGGAACGACCCGAAGACCGGCGCAAAAAGAGAAGCGGCGCCGGGGCATCTCTTGGAAGTCGGACCGGACGGGCGTGTAGTTGTGGAGGTCCAAGGTGCGGTTCTCAGGCTGTGGAATCACAACCCCGGCCGTTTGGAGCAGCTCGTCGCTCGCAATCAGGGTCAGATCTCCCATCAGCCAGGGTTCGGTTTGCTGCGCACAGCGTCGGAGGGGGGCAACTATTTGTTTTGCGTCGCCGAGGCCGACAGTCCTGACCTCCGACCCTGCCCGGAGACCCCTCTGACCGGCGGCCCCTTGGAGCTACTTCGAGACGCTGGCGGATTCTCGATGTCCGGGCCGGAAGCCCTACGTTGGGCTGAGCACCGATAGGCTGTCTCGGCTCTATTGACCTAGAAGCTCGACAAGAGTGAGACGCCGGCCGACCTCAGTTCGGGGACTCAGGCCGGGGCGGGCTCAGCCAGGCCCCCCAGGGATTCCGTTCAGGCGGGCCGGAGCTGGCGAGCGAGGCGCAAGCCCTTCCTTCCGACCCGCTTCAGGGGGGCGTAGGGCGGCCGCGCGGCGGGCTTCTCGGCCTCATCACTCTTCCCGGCTCACCGTCCTGAGCGCCCCACCGACCCTCGGGATTTCCTAGTGTCGATCCCCTGGACGGGCGGTCGCCGAGCTTGGAAGATGATGGGATAGGAAAGTCGGGGGATCGGGGGCGGCGATCATGAGCACGACCGAGATTGGCATCGCGACAGGGTCACGGGGGTCGACCGGGGAGTATCTGGTCGCCGACCTGCGCGCGCTGCTCGAACGGGTTGAGCGCAGCGAGACGCGGGTTGCGCGGCTAGGGACCGAGTGGGGAGAGCGGGTGCACGGCGAGGCCAAATCACGCCTAGCAGATGCACACTTGGCGATCCTGCAGGCGATCTCCGTGTTCCAGGAATCCAGAGCGAAGGTCCACAGCGTGTAGCGCACTCGCTGATTGCAGAACATCGACCAGAACGCTCGGGCGGGCGCGCGACATCACCGTCGGCAACGGCAATATTCGGGAGACGTGTCGAGACAATTTGCCGACTGGGCCTAGGTTGCCTCGAGGACCAAACCTCGTTCAGCCGAGCCGCACGCAGCACATGACAACCACTGAGGGGAGACTTGGACCCGGGTATCCTCGGCGGGCGGCGACGGTCATGCATGCCCACGACAGCGGCGAGGAGGTATTTCTGTGGTACGGCCCCCCGATGGGTTTGTCGGGGACGGACCCACCGGGAGCGACGGGGGTGGATCTGACTCGTCGGTAGTGAACGAGCCAGCGTCGGCGCCGCTGCCGGCCGGGGTGGTCACCTTCGCCATGACCGACATCGAGGGATCGACGCGGCTCTTCCGTGAGCTCGGCGAGAGATATGTGGAGGTGCTGGCCACCCACCACACGCTGCTTCGTGATCGCTTCCGCAACCGCGGCGGCGTGGAGCTCGGCACCGAGGGCGACTCGCTCTTCTTCGTCTTCGCCGACGCGCCCGAGGCGGTCGCCGCCTGTTTGGAAGCCCAGCGAGCCCTTGCGACTCACCGATGGCCAACGGGGGTCGAGCTGCGAGTGCGGATCGGATTGCACACCAGTGAGGCCAGGCCCGTAGGGGAGGGTTACGTCGACCTCGCCGTGCATCAGGTGGCCCGCATCAGCTCGGGCGCTCACGGCGGGCAGGTCCTGCTCTCCGAGGCCACGGCGACCGCGGTCGAGGATCGGATGCCCGTCGGAGCCGGCCTGGTTCCTCTCGGGTCGTTTCAACTACGAGGTTTTCCCGAGACGCAGCGCCTGTTCCAGCTCGGTCACCCGGACCTTCGTCGCGAGTTCCCGCCGCTGCGGCTGATCGGTGTTGTGGTTCACAACCTTCCGTACTCGCGCGCCGGCTTCGTCGGACGAGTCAAGGAGCGGAGGGCTCTCGCCTCGCTGCTGCGGACGCAAGGGGTTGTCAGCCTTGTGGGGCTGGGTGGCGTCGGCAAGACACGGCTGGCCATCCAGGTCGCATTCGATGTGTTGGATCACTTTGCCGATGGTGCGTGGCTGGTGGAGCTGGCCGACATCACGAACCCGACGTCGGTGCCGCCGGCTATCGCCAAGGCCGCCCGGATCCCCGAGGAGCCAACTAGGGATATCGACGAGGTCCTCGTCGAAGCGCTGGCCGACGAGGTTGCCCTTGTGGTGCTGGACAACTGCGAGCACCTCCTCGACGCGGTGGCCGACATCGCCGAGCGTCTCTCGCGGCATTGCCCGCACCTGGCGATCCTGGCCACTAGCAGGGAACCGCTCGATATGGAGGGTGAGGCGGTATGGCGCTTGAGCCCGTTGCCCGTTGTCGACCCCCAGCCGGTAGAAACGGCCGCCGAGGTTGGAGCCGCCGATTCGGTGCGCCTGTTCGTGGAGCGAGCCCGTTCGGTCGACCCCCAGTTCGAGCTGACCGACGACAACGCCGGCGATGTCGCCCGCATCGTGGCCCAGCTGAACGGGATCCCACTGGCGATCGAACTGGCCGCGGCGGCTCTCGGGGACCGGCCGCTCGGCAGCGTGCTCAACGACCTTTCCGACCGCTTCTCGTTGTTAACCCGCGGGCGGCGGACCGCGCCCCCTCGCCACCAGACGCTGCGTGCCGCGTTGGAGTGGAGCCTCGACCTGCTCCCGAGCGAAGAGCGCCGGCTGTTCGCCCGACTCTCCGTATTCGCGGGCGGGGGCGGGACCACCGAGGCGATCGCCAACGTGTGCGGCGCGGTTCCCCTCGCGGGTGGCGACTTCGACAGGATCCTCAGGCACTTGGCCCGGGCCTCGCTGCTCCTCCCACATGCCGAGCTGCCGGATCGCTGGTCGATGCTCGAGTCGGTGCGCCGGCTGGCGGCCATCGAGCTGGAGGCGGCCGGCGAGAACGACGAGCTGGCCGCTCGCCACCGATCCTGGTTCGCCGGCCGAGTCGAACGCACCGAGGCCGACCTAGGCCGCGCCGGTAAGCCGGAGGTCATGCGCGACCTGGCGGCCGACCAGGACAACGTTCGGCGTGCCATCGACACCGCTCAAGCGGCAGGCGATGGCGCCGTTGCGCTTCGCATCTGCACGGCGATGGCGCCGTTCTGGACTTCGCACGGGGACTGGACGGAGGGATGCGAGCGCCTCGCGATGGCGGTGAATCTCTCCAGCGTGGTCGACGGGCAATTGAGAGGGCGGGCCCTGGTGGCGCTCGGGAACCTATTGCTGCGCGGCGACCTGGGCGAAGCCGAGGAGCGATTCGCCGAGGGACGCGCGGTTGCGACCGAGGCCGGCGACGACGTCGTACTAGCAAGCGCCTTATCCGGCGAGGGCTATCTCGAGTTCCGCCGATCCCGCCTCGCCGAGGCGCAGGCCATGTGGGAAGAGGCCCTGGCGAGGGCGGAGCGCGCCGGCGATGATCGGGTTGCGGCCGGGATCCTGCGCAGCCTTGCGATCGCCGCCGGCAGCAGTGGTCGCCAGGACCGCGCCGGAGAACTCCTCGACCGGGCCATCGCGCTGGCTCGGGCTACCGGCGATGATCAACAGCTCCGGTTGCTGCTCGGCTCGGCCGCCGAGATGCACCTGTGGCTCGGCAACTACCAGAAGGCGGAAGACGCCTACGGCGACGCTCTCGCGCTTGCCTCGGCCATCGGCGACCTGTCGGCTCGTCCCCTGCTCCTGGCGGAGCTGGGATGGGTGGCCTTGCTGCGGGGCGCGGTGGTCACCGCCGAACGCCTTTCGATCGAGGTGGCCGAGCTGGCCGAGGATCTCGGGAACCGCCGGGTGTGGGCCCACGCCCTTCGCCTCGAGGGGGAGGCGCTGCTCCGCACGGGTGACCCGGACGCGGCCGCCACCGCTCTCGATGGCGCGCTTGTGGTGGCCGAGGAGCTAGGGGCGCCGGCCGAGGTCGCCGGGGTGCGCTGTTCGCAGGCCTGCCTGGCACTCGATGTTCAGCGCCCGGACGAGGCGCGCCGACTGGTCGCCGAGGCCACGGAGCTCTCGGCGTTGTCTCATCCGATGCGGCGGGTCTCCCTCGTGTGGGTGCTCGGGATGGTCGCCGTGATGGAGGGCGACCTCGTCGAGGCCGAGCGGGAATTTCGAACCGACCTCGAGATCGCCGAGGAGGGTCACATCGTTCGACACCAGGCCAACGATTTGTGGGGCCTGGCTCGGGTCGGTGCCGCGGCCGGTGATGTGGGCCGGGCGGCCGAGCTCCATCGACAGGCCCTTGCGCTGCGCCACCGGATAGGAGACCACCTTGGGGTCGTCGACTCGTTGCTTGGAATCGCAACGGTGGTGGCGCCGCTCGACCCAGAGGGAGCGGCGTCGCTGGTCGGCGCGGCCACCGCGTTCCGGTCGGCAACCGGGGCAGTAGCGACGCCGCGCGAGGCGGCCGAGTTTGCCGCGGCCCTGGAGTCGATCGAGGAGGCCGGCGATCCGAACCTCATGGAGGTGGCACAGGGCGCAGGCGCCTTGGACGAGGATGCGGCGGTAGCGGCGGCCGTCGAGCTCAGCGCCGTGACCGATGATGAGATGCCCGATGGGGCGACGAGTGGGCGCCGGCAGCGGCCGGCTCGATGATAGGAGGAATCAACATGGGATGGCTCGAGGGTGACGTGGCGCTCATTACCGGCGCCGGATCCGGATTGGGCCGTGCACTTGTCGATCGCTTCGTGGTGGAGGGGGCGCGAGTTGTGGCGTTCGACCGAGCGGCCGATCGGCTGGCGGCGGTCGAGGAAGCCAACCCCGGTTCCGTAGTGGGGCGAGGGCGACGTCACCGTTGCCGGCGACAACGAGCGGGCCGTGGCCCGGGGCCTCGAAGCCTTCGGCCGACTGGACACGTTCATCGGCAATGCCGGGATGTTCGACTACGGCACCGGGATCGTCGACACCCCGATCGATGCGCTCGACCGAGCCTTCGACGAGCTCTTCGCGCTCAATGTCAAGGCGTGTCTTCTGGGTGTGAAGGCGGCCGTCGCCCCGTTGATGGAGAGCAGCGGGTCGGTGTTGCTGACCGCCTCCATGGCATCGACCCACGCCGGCGTCGGCGGAGCGGTGTATACGGCGTCCAAGCACGCCGTGGTGGGACTCGTTCGTCAGATGGCATTCGAGCTGGCGCCCCGGGTGCGTGTCAACGGAGTTGCGCCCGGCTTCATGCGCACGGATATTCGCGGCCCCCAGTCCCTGGGCCTCGGCGAGCAAACCCCGTCCGCGATGCCCGACCTCGAGCAACTTGCCAGCGCCGCGGTCCCGTTGAGGTTCCTCCCAAGCCCCGAGCAATACACGGGTCACTATGTGCAGTTGGCCTCGAGGGCCAATGCCGCGGCCACTACAGGTGTCCTCGTCGCTTCCGACGGGGGACTCGACGTACGAGGACTAAGCGGCCTTCCGGGCCCGAACGCTACCGAGGCTCAGTAACGACGAGACAAGGGGGCCAAGTTAAATCGATTCCCGTGGGACGCTCCATCAGGCGGGTATCATCACTCCTCGCCCTCCTTGGCCGATCGTTCGTTACCGAACGTATGTATCAGCCAGTTCAAGCCATTGTCGACGGCGGGGGAGACGATTTTCCAAATGACCGTCATGAGGACGACGGCTAGCAACACTCCGCCCACAGCCGCAGCGATCAACAATCCCACTGACGCTCACCCTCTATGCGTTGCCCTCTGGGCCGACGCTCGGCGAGCGCTCGGCGTATTTCGTCGGCGGACTTCAAGCCACGCAACTCCGGGTGCTCACTCAGGTCGATATCGAGCAACCTGGCGGCGGCTTCGATCGGGCTTTCTTCTTTCGGGATCCTGACGTATGGGACTGCCCCAGGTTTGGTTGACTCCTGATCTGTGAGGATTGACCCTGTTGGTGGCCGAAAACTCGATCAACCGCTTTGACTAGGCCTTCGCGTCAACCTGAGTGCTCAGACTCGTTGGTGGGATGTCGTAGCTTCCGTCCATGAAGCCCGAGACCCATCAGCTCGCCCTGTTGTCCTTTCTCTACTGGGGTCTGCGTCGTCTGTTCGAACTCGAGCTCTCGCTTCGCTCCGAAGGACGCCAAAGAAGTGGAAATCATGGTGAGTGCTCCGCCACCAGCTTTTAGTGCTGAAACGCCAGGTGAAGAGACCAGATCTCAAGCCCCACGACCGCGCCATCCTCGCCGCTGCGAGCCGTGTTCTTCCCAACAGGAGGTGGTCGTCATTTTTCGTCCGTCCCGAGACCGTCCTACGCTGGCACCGCTGCCTCGTAGCGCGCCGCTGGACCTATCCCCACCGGCAAGGCCGCGCGCCCAAGCCCACAGAGGTTCGTCACCTCGTGATCCGCCTG
>JBBSGD010000078.1:0-7590 GCA_038254435.1 Actinomycetota bacterium | reverse complement strand
GCAGCCGTCCGCCATCCTCGGCGTCGCGTAGGGCCGGGCAACACGGCAGCTCGGCAGTGACGGGATAGCCGAGCAGCCTGGCAAGCTTGCTCGCAGTCATCTCGCCTCCCGCGCCGAGGCGGTTCACCACTATCACGCCACAGTCCGCGGGCAGCTCGGATAGCAGGGCGGCGGCGCGTGCCGCCGCGGGTGACGACGGGGTCAAAAGGACGACAACCGCGAACGAGTCGCGCAGGACCCCGGCAGAATCGTCCCCGAAGGGGACATCGACGACGATCCGCTGGAACTGGGCCCGAGCGCCCGCCACGACCACACTCGGGGGCGTGTCACAGACCGTCTCCGCAGGCGCCAAAAGGGCGCGGAAACCCCCCGGCAACGGAAGAGCTGCCAGCCCAAGCGCCTCGGCCCCGTGCTGCGCTCCGGCCCACGAGCGCACCGACGTCGGCTCCAGCCCCAGGCGCCGGTGCGCTCCCCAGCGCAAATCGAGGTCCACGTAGCACGTCCTCTTGCCGCGGCGCGCCCAGCAGCGGGCGAGGTGGAGCGCAACGCTGGTGACGCCGCTGCCCCCTCCCGCCGAGGTCACCGCCACCACCGGAGCCGCGCCGGCTGCGGCCGCGGCCTTGCGCACCTCGTCCACCAGGTTCGCCGCGCCGCCCGGGACGAACCTCACCCCGGATCCGCCGGGAGTGTCCGGCCCCCACACGATCACGTCCGCATCCTGTGGGGGAACCTCGTGCAAGGCGACGCGCCACTGCGCCGGTGCCGCGTCGAAAGCACGCGCGGCTTCGTCGCGGACGCGCGGGTCGCGCGTGACAATCGCAACCCTGAGCCGCATCTCTTGCATGATGTGACTCTGGTCGCGGGGACCGTTACCAGTCTGTGGCACACGCCACACACGCTGCAGGAGCGACAATCGTGAGCCGGCCATCTTCTTTGACCTCGCTCGGGATGGAGATCTCAGCACGAGCCTTGTGCCACAATCCGGGCGGCTCGGCCCCCGCGACCGTAGGCTTGAGATCCCGGCTGTGCGAGCCGATGTGAAAGACAAGACCCTGCCGGCGCAGCGCGGGTCGTTCGGCCACGGGCGGGCCGGGCCGGGGCAGCGTGGAGAGGAACGGAGACCTTTGGAGCAGGCACCGGCAATCCGCGCTAGGGTGTGCGCAATGCTGCGGCTTAAAACCATCGCGGGGTTTAGGCGCGCCTTCGTCCCGCTCTTGCTCGCGGTCGCCCTTGGGGCGGCTGCATTGTCCTCGTCGGGCAATTCGCTCGCCGCGCCTGCCCAGGCTCAGCTTGGCTCCGCTCAGCAGCGACTCCAGGCCCTGCGCGATAACTTCGAGATCGTCGTCGAGCGTTACAACATGGTGCACGACAAGCTGGACCGGCTCCGCTCCACCATCGCCCAAACGGAGCTCGTTGTGGCGCGCGTGCAAAAACGCATGCAAGCCCGGCAAAAGGATGCCATCGAGCTCGCCCAGGAGCTCTACAAAGGCGGCTCGACGGACGCCCTCGAGGCGCTGCTCGCGTCCAAGTCGATATCTTCGGCCGACGCCCGTCTCGAGTACCTGCAGTCGTCTCAGACTACCCAAACGAAGGTCTTCGACAAGCTGGCAATCGACCGGGCGCTTCTCAACAAGAAGCTCGCCGAGCTGGACACAGCCAAGAACGAGGCCACGGCCGCGGCGAACAGGCTCGGGCGCCTCAAAGTTACGATCAAGGGCAAGCTCGACTCTCAGCAGAAGGAGATCGACAGACTTCAGGCCCAGATCGCTGCGGAGCGCCGCCGTCAGGCCAAGCTGGCTGCAGCGCAGGCCGCGGCACGCAGGCAAGCGCAGCAACAAGCGGCACGGGCCACGGCGGCGGCCGCGACGGTTCCCGCTCCTTCGGTTCCCGCTCCTTCGGTTCCCGCTCCTTCGGTTCCCGCTCCTTCGGTCCCTGCTTCCTCCGCCCCCGCACCTGCCGCTCCCACGGCGTCGCAAAGCGCGCAGCCTGCGCCGGCCCGCGGCAGCGCCGCCGTCGCCGTCGATACCGCACTCGCCCAGGTAGGAAAACCCTACGTATGGGGCGCCGCAGGGCCCGACTCCTTCGACTGCTCGGGCCTCACCAGCTACGCGTGGGCAGCCGCGGGGGTGTCGCTGCCTCACAGCTCGGCGGCCCAGTACGCAGTCACTGCCAGGGTCTCGTCGGGGAGCTGGCAGCCCGGCGACCTCCTCTTTTACGGAAGCCCCATCCATCACGTTGCCATGTACATAGGCAACGGTCAGATGGTCGAGGCTCCCTACTCGGGTACGACCGTCAGAGTCGCCTCGGCGCGGCTGTCCGACTACGTCGGCGCCGGCCGCCCGTAGCAGCCCCAAGCAACTCGCCCCTTCGGTCCCGTCAACCCCCCAAGCGTCGCTCCGGTCCTCGTGCACCCGCAATCACAGGCTCGTCGGAGATGACTCCTTCATCCGCGTCGGCCGGTAACGACTCGTGGCGCACGGTGAATGCGACGGCACCCACGATCACCACCGCGCCGGCAACGATGGCGGGCGTCAGGGGCTCGGCAAGGACTAGTGCGCCGAGTCCAACCGCCACTACGGGATTGACGTAAGCGTAGGTGGCCACCTTGGAGATGGGGGCGTGATGGAGCAGCCACACGTACGCGGTGAAGGCCACGAGAGACCCTGCGACAACGAGGTAGAAGAAGGCGGCGATCGAGGTCCCTGAGAACGCGCCGAAGTCGATGCTCGTGGCCTCGCCCCTCGCGACGCCGGCGATCAGTGCGGCCGCGCCGCCGAAAAGCATCTCGTAAGCCGTCGCTACAAAGGCATCCGAGGGCATCGTCAGCTTGACCGAGAAGAATGAGCCTGTGGCCCACAGCGCCGAGGCAAGCACAATGAGAAGAGAGCCTCCGTAACCGGCGCCGGTAGCTTCCCCTCCCGGGAGCACGAGGATCGCCACGCCGGCGAAACCGGCGACCACACCGATGAGCGTGGCGCGCGACGCGCGCTCACGCGCCAGCGAGCGCCACACCACCACCCACAGCGGCACCGACGAAACGATGAGGGCCGCCAGTCCCGAGGGCACGTCTTGCTCGGCGACGTTGACGAGCCCGTTTCCGCCCAGCAGCATCGCCGTCCCGACGGTCGCCGTGGAAACAAGCTCTCGGGCCGACACCGTTACGCGGGCGCGCCCGTTCTTGGCGCGCAGAAAGGCCCACATCAAGGCTCCGGCGAGAAGAAATCGTGCACCGGCCCCGAGAAGCGGGGGCACGGTCTCGACCATCACGCGGATGGCGAGATAGGTCGAGCCCCACACGACGTAGACGATGACAAGCGCAGTCCACACGACAGCCTCGGGTGCTCGCTGTCTTGGCGCCGCCGCGGTGCTGCTACGCATGAGCTGCGCTCGCCTCCTTCCGGCTCGCAGGGCGGCTACCGCCGAGTCCCTCGTTCGGAGTGACGATGTTTGCTCCTGGGGGAAGGTGCCGCTCGAGTCTCAAGGCCATCACCGCCGTCACCCCGCACGCAGCTATCAGCCCGAGGAACAAGGGAGTCGACAGGCCCGCGCCCAGAGCCGCTCCGGCAATCGCCGGGCCTATCATGTCGCCCACCGACCACGACAGCGAGTAGGCGGCGTTGTAGCGGCCTCTCAGATCGTCCGCTGCAAGATCGTTGACCATCGGCGCGAGGCTCGGGGACTGGAGCGTTTCGCCCGCAGCAAAGAGCACCATCGACACCAGGAAGCCGCCGATCGCAAGCACCCCGCCACCGAGGTGCCCGGCCACAAGAGTCACCGCCCAGCATGCGGCCCACAGAGCCGACAACACCACGACCGCGCGCGTGCGCCGGTGCCCCGCCAGCCTCTTGAGGACCACGAACTGCGTAAGGACAATGAATGCCGTGTTGACGCCGAAGGCGAGACCGATGACGCGCGTGCTCACACCTCCCGTTCCCGAGGCGAAGGCCGGCCACGCCGAGCCGAGCTGCGCGTAGCCGACCATCACGATCATCGTCATCAACAGCCACACTCGTAGAAACGTTCTGTCACGGAAAACCGTGAGATATCCGCGGGCAGCAATGGTGCCGGCCTCGGCCGGGACCCTGGAGCCGATGCCCTTCATGCGGCTCACCAGAGCTGCGAAGACGAGAAAAGAGAGGCCGTCGACCAGGTAGACGGCCTGGAAGGTACCCGGCGAGTGCACGTCGACGAACAAGCCGCTTAGAACGCCGCCGACTCCCAACCCGAGATTCAGCGTCGTGTAATGAACCGAGAAGGCAGCCGAGCGTTGCGCCGGCGTCACCGTCGAGTTGAGGGTGGAGTTCATTGCCGGCCAGAAGCCTGCCACTCCGGTTCCGAACACCGCAGCCGCGGCGAACGCCTCCCACGGCGCAGTGACGAACGCGATCCACACGGCCCCAAGTGCGGCGACGGTGACCATCGAGGCCAGCGTGACGCGTGCGCCGAAGCGATCGACGAGCGTTCCCGACACGGGGCTGGCGACGAGACCAACGACGGCAATGGTGGAAAGGGCAAGCGCCGCAAGGGGAACCGAGATGCCGCGCACCTGATTGAGGTAGATGATGAAGAAGGGAAGAACGAGCCCGCTTCCAAGCGCCGACAAGGCATCGGCGGCAAGCAGGGTCCAGGCTCGCCGCGGCAGCTCGGGTATGTATGCGCGCACGGCTGTGCTCATCGATTCGTCATTTCCTTGTGCCGACTCCTCACCCCTGCTGCCCGCAGTTCCTTACGAGCGCCAACCTAGGGCGAAAGCTGCGGTATTCCTGACTCTGCAAAGTCCGAAGGAACGAAGGCTGGGCGGCCGATCGCCGCCGCTGTGCTTAACTTCAGTCAGGGCAGAGCGAGGTGGACGTCGCCGAACTCATGCCAGAGGTAGTTTTTGTCGAGCGCCGCGGCGTAGGCCCTGCGCACCATGCAGCGACCCGCTATTGCCGTCACCAGCGCCAGGTGCGAGGACGAGGACTCGTGCCAGCCGGTAAGCAGTCCCGAGACGACTCGCACACCGCGCGCCGGCGTGACAAGGAGGTCGGTGTACCCGGCCCCCGGGTGCACCACTCCATCACTCGAAGCTGCAGTCTCGAGCGCCCGCACCGCGGTCGTCCCCACCGCGATGATGCGCTTGTCTGCTCGCCGCGCCGAGTTGATCCGTCGAGCGCTAGCCTCGCGAACTCGCCAGTACTCCTCGACGGGAGGCTCATGCTTCTCGGGCGAGGAGACTCCGGTGTGAAGAAGAAGCGGCACGATCTCGACACCCAGCGCGATCAGTCGCGTCACCGTCTCGGTGGTGAAAGGGCGCCCGGCGCTCGGCATCTCTGCGCTTCCAGGCTCGAGGCCGAAAACGGTTTGCAACGAGGCGAGCGGCCACGGTTGGGGCACGTGCCCATAGCGGATCGGTGATCCGTAGCGGGCCAGGTAGTCCCCAAGGCCCACCGGGGTGATCAGGCGCGCTATCCACAGGCGCACCGCATCCCCACCGGCCGAGTGCGGAGCAAGCAGCCTCACCTCGCCTCCGCCGGCAAGACCGTAAGACGCGCCTTCGCGCGCGTGTAGAAAGGGCTTGTGACCCGATGTGACACGACGCCTCAGCTCTACGATGCACAGTCCCGAGGGGAGCCGGGTCGACAGGTGCAGCAAGAGTTCCTCGGAGGCGACCTCGAGCGCCGCGGGGAGGGTGGCGGAAGTGTTCACGACGAGCACGTCCCCGGCTTGCAGGTACGCGCCGATGTCCGAGAAGACCGCGTGGTCGAGGGTCCCCTGCCCCGAGCGAGTCACGAGCATGCGCACCCCGTCGCGCGCCACGCCCCGCTCTTCCGGGGGCTCGTGGGCCGCCGGCCCGGCGCGCACCGCCCCGCGCTCGTCGAGCGCGCTCTTACCGATCATGACTCAGCTCCCGCTTCAAGGAGGTCTCCGGCCGCGTAGCGCCCAGAGGGCAGCTCTTCAGACAGAAGGCGAAGTAGCGCCGGGACGCGTTCTTCGGGGGCCGGCCGGTCCGAGATGTCCTCGCCGGGATAGGCAGCCTGGTGCATGGCGGTTCTCATGTCGCCGGGGTCGACCCAGTAGACCTTGAGGGCCGGATGCTCAACTGCCAGCACCTTCGAGGCGTGCTCGAGAGCGGCCTTGCTCGATCCGTACCCGCCCCAGCCCGGGTACGCCTCGCTGCCCGCGTCGGAGGTGACGTTGACGAGGCGCCCCGCGCTCGCCTCAAGAAGAGGCAGGGCAGCGGCAATCAGCGCCAGGGGCGCGAGCACGTTGACCTCGTAGACGCGCCGCAGCTCCTCGAGGGGGTAGTCGGCGAGGGCGGGCTGGGGGCTGGGGCCGAGCTGGCTGGCGTTGTTGACGAGAGCGTCGAGCCGGCCCTTCGTGGCGGCTAGGGCGATCAGCTCAGATCGGTGGCCCGCGTCGGTCACGTCCCCGGCGGCGATCGTGACGTTCGCGAGCGAGCCGAGAGCGGCGTCGAGATCGGCTGAGGAGCGTGCGTCGGCGATCACATCCCAGCCGGTGGCTGCAAGGGCAATAGCGAGGCCACGTCCAAGGCCGCGCGATGCTCCCGTCACGATGACGACACGTGCGGCCACGGCGCACCCTCCTCTTTCTCTCGCCGGGCCGTAGCGACCCGGTCGGCTATCGAACGCCACGCTACTACCGCTTGGCCGATAAAACAAGAAGACTGTTGGTTTACTTCTAAACCCGCCGGGACCGAGGTTAGAATGAGATGGTGACGCCATCCGCCCACCCCGGCCTGAGCACCCTGCCGCTTACCCGGCGAGCGTTGCTGAACCTGCTCAAGCGGCGGGGGGAGGTGCACATGGAGGATCTCGCCACGGCGACCGAGATGACCGTCTCGGGCGTGCGCCAGCAGCTTGCAGGCCTCCAGCGCGACGGTTTGGTCACCTTCCGCGAGGTGCGCGAGGGCCCGGGGCGGCCGAGGCATTTCTACCGCCTCACGCCGGCCGCCGACTCGCTCTTCCCGAGGGCCTACGCAGAGCTCACCAACGAGCTGCTGTCCTATGTCGGCGAGGCCGATCCCCAGCTGATCGAGGCAGTCTTCGCCCGGCGGCGGGAGCGGCGCATCGAGCGTGCCCGCACGCGGCTCCACGACCTGACCTTGGACGACAAGGTCGCCGAGCTCACACGGATACTCGACGAGGACGGTTACCTGGCCCAGCATCGGGTGACCGGCCACGACGAGTACCTCGTGACCGAGAACAACTGCGCGGTCCTTGGGGTCGCGCTGCGCTACGGCCAGGCCTGCAGCAGCGAGATCGAGTTCATCAGGGCGGTGCTCCCCGAAGCCGAAGTCGAGCGCGTGTCGCACATAGCTTCGGGCGCGCACCACTGCAGCTATCGCATAGTCGCTCGGTGAGGCGAGACTCGAGCAGCGCCTATAGAGACGCGGTCGGGTGGATGAAGACCACCCGGTCCGGCCGCGCGCGCAGGGCACGCTTTGCACGCAAGTCGTTCGGCTGGGCTTTTTCGGTAGGCATAGTGGTGCTCGGGCTCATCGCGCTGCTCGACCCCGCGGATTTCGGACGTCCTTCCACGAACACGCTCCGAACCGGATGGCCTGCCGCCGCAGTCGGCGCGCTGGTC
>JBBSGD010000077.1:0-7962 GCA_038254435.1 Actinomycetota bacterium | reverse complement strand
AGTGGCGAAGGCGACTTTCTGGCCTGTTCTTGACGCTGAGGCGCGAAAGCTAGGGGAGCAAACGGGATTAGATACCCCGGTAGTCCTAGCTGTAAACGATGGACACTAGGTGTTGGTGGTATCAACCCCGCCAGTGCCGAAGCTAACGCATTAAGTGTCCCGCCTGGGGAGTACGGCCGCAAGGCTAAAACTCAAAGGAATTGACGGGGGCCCGCACAAGCAGCGGAGCGTGGGGTTTAATTCGACGCGACGCGAAGAACCTTACCAGGACTTGACATGGCCCGGACGCCGGCGGAAACGTCGGTTCCCCGCAAGGGGCCTGGTCACAGGTGTTGCATGGCTGTCGTCAGCTCGTGTCGTGAGATGTTGGGTTAAGTCCCGCAACGAGCGCAACCCCTACTGTGTGTTGTATCACTCACACGGGACTGCCGAGAGAAACTCGGAGGAAGGTGGGGATGACGTCAAGTCAGCATGGCCCTTACGTCCTGGGCTACACCCACGCTACAATGGCCGGTACAACGGGCTGCGAAACCGCGAGGTGGAGCTAATCCCTTAAAGCCGGTCTCAGTTCGGATCGTAGGCTGCAACTCGCCTGCGTGAAGCCGGAGTTGCTAGTAACCGCCGGTCAGCATACGGCGGTGAATATGTTCCCGGGCCTTGTACACACCGCCCGTCACGTCATGGAAGCCGATAACACCCGAAGCCGGTGGGCCAACCGCAAGGAGGCAGCCGTCGAAGGTGGGATTGGTGACTGGGACGAAGTCGTAACAAGGTAGCCGTACCGGAAGGTGCGGCTGGATCACCTCCTTTCTAGGGAGAGGGAGTCGGTGCTATCGGTACGGCGCCGACGTCAGATACCCTCCCAGGTTGATCACCTCGATCGTTCCGTTGTCCCCGCTGGGTGGGGATGGCGTCCGGATCCGTCCGGGCGAGATCGAAGGTGACCCAGCAACCGAACCGATCCCGTCTCGCATACGGGTTGCCTGTCACTCTTCAAGTGTTAGGGTGCAACCTCCGGCCGCGGATCCATCATCGGATCTGTCGGCAGGTGGGGCCCCGGCGGGCGTTTAGCTCAGCTGGTTAGAGCACTGCCCTGATAAGGCAGAGGTCTCTGGTTCGAGTCCAGAAACGCCCACCACCTAACCGTTCGTCGCGCCCGAGGGCGGCAAGGGGACGTAGCTCAGTCGGAAGAGCATCTCCTTTGCAAGGAGAGGGTCAGGAGTTCGAGTCTCCTCGTCTCCACCACTCCTGCCTGCGGGCAAAGACGTCGCACCGAGGATCGTCAACTGCATCGACCCCTCAACAACGAACTGAATATCGGGTAGACCCCGGAGACTCTCGCAGGTTCCCCAACTGCTGTCGGACGACGGCTCGAGGTCCCTCGAGCCGTCGATGTGTGTCTCCCCCAGGTGCGACCCCCTGATCCGTGAGCTCGAGAGCAGACCGTTCTCGAGGCCACCGACCAGCGGACCGCTGGATGCAAACCGGCGATGCCGGCGCGCAGGGCCTTCGGGCCAGAACCTTTCCAAGTGAAGACGTGATCGGAAATCAAGTCTTTTTTGAACTTCGATTTCTGCCGAAGATAACGACAAGGTGATGATCCCGATTCTCGCTTTGCACTTGCCAATGGGTGAGTTGCTGAGCGAGGTCAAGCTACACAGGGCACGGGGTGGATGCCTTGGCGCCAAGAGCCGATGAAGGACGTGGCAGGCGACGAAACGCCTCGGGGAGCTGCGAGCAAGCTTCGATCCGAGGGTGTCCGAATGGGGAAACCCGGCTGGGGTAATGCCCAGTCACTCCAGGCTGAATACATAGGCCCGGAAGAGGTAAGTCCGCGAACTGAAACATCTCAGTAGCGGGAGGAAAAGAGAATATTCCCTGAGTAGTGGCGAGCGAAACGGGAATAGCCCAAACTTGCTCAGCGCGATAGGTTGCAGCCGTTTCTGAGCGGGGGTTGTAGGAGCCGGCATGGGACCCTGCAAGGTTCCAGCGGAGTTACAAAGTCGATCGTGAGCTGAACCCGTCAGGAAAGGCGGGCCATAGAGGGTGACAGCCCCGTAGGCGAAACGATCGACCTCCGTGTTCGGCCACCTGAGTACCACGTGGAAGGTCTCTCATGTGGGAACCTGGGCGGACCACCGTCCAAGGCTAAATACTCTTGGCGACCGATAGTGAACGAGTACCGTGAGGGAAAGGTGAAAAGCACCCCGGGAGGGGAGTGAAATAGTACCTGAAACCGCGTGCCCACAAGCAGTCAAAGGGTGTTGCCGGTCGCAAGGCCGGTAGCCTGATGGCGTGCCTTTTGAAGAATGAGCCGACGAGTTACGTGTGTGTGGCGAGGTTAAGTCCGAGAAGGACGGAGCCGAAGCGAAAGCGAGTCTGAATAGGGCGTCAAGTCGCACGCAGTAGACCCGAAACCGGGTGACCTATCCATGGCCAGGTTGAAGCGGGAGTAATGTCTCGTGGAGGACCGAACTCACTAGCGTTGAAAAGCTAGGGGATGAGCTGTGGATAGCGGTGAAATGCCAATCGAACCCGGAGATAGCTGGTTCTCCCCGAAATGCCTTTAGGGGCAGCCTCGGGCGTTCAATCGCGGGGGTAGAGCACTGGATGGGTTAGGGGGCTTTCCGCTTACCAACCCCAACCAAACTCCGAATCCCGCGATTTCAGAGCTCGGGAGTGAGACTGCGAGGGCTAAGCTTCGTGGTCTAGAGGAAAACAGTCCGGACCGTCAGCTAAGGTCCCTAAATCCAAGCTAAGTGGTAAAGGATGTGGAGTCGCATAGACAACCAGGATGTTGGCTTAGAAGCAGCCACCATTGAAAGAGTGCGTAACAGCTCACTGGTCAAGTGATTCTGCGCCGAAGATCCAACGGGGCTCAAGCTTGGTACCGAAGCTACGGGCCTATCAGCCGGTTCTCCGGCTGTTGGGCGGTAGGGGAGCGTCCCGTTCAGCTGTGAAGGTCGATCGTGAGAACGGCTGGAGCGTACGGGAGTGCGAATGTCGGCATGAGTAGCGCAATGTGGGTGAGAAACCCACACGCCGTAAGCCTAAGGTTTCCTGAGGAAGGCTTGTCCGCTCAGGGTTAGTCGGGCCTAAGCCGAGGACGACACGTCGTAGGCGATGGACATCCGGTTGATATTCCGGAACCACCAGAGATCGTTTGCACCGGAAGGTGTCGCCTGGCGGAGGCGATCCGCAGTTGACCTGGCGCAAGTCAGGTCGAAACGGTGAGCTGAACCCAGGTGGGAGCAAGGGCATGACCCAGCATGGTAGTTTGAGCGCGTTTCTGGCAATACGCGTCTAAGCCGGTAGGCGGGGAAGACAGGCAAATCCGTCCTCCCATTCCAAACGCCGAGAAGCGAATGAAAGCGGCATCTGCTGCAATTCGAGTGAGCCAAGCTGGCAAGAAAAGTGTCTAGCGAGATCAAAGGTGTCCGTACCGCAATCCGACACAGGTAGGCGGGTAGAGAATACCAAGGCGATCGGGAGAACCCTCGTTAAGGAACTCGGCAAATTGGCCCCGTAACTTCGGGAGAAGGGGCGCCTCGCAGCTCTTGGCTTGCTAAGGGTTGATCGAGGCCGCAGTGAAAAGGCCCAGGCGACTGTTTAGCAAAAACACAGGTCCGTGCCAAAGCGAAAGCTGACATATACGGGCTGACGCCTGCCCAGTGCCGGAAGGTTAAGAGGAGGGGTGCAAGCTCTGAATCGAAGCCCCGGTAAACGGCGGCAGTAACTATAACTGTCCTAAGGTAGCGAAATTCCTTGTCGGGTAAGTTCCGACCCGCACGAATGGCGTAACGATCTGGGCGCTGTCTCAACGAGGGACCCGGCGAAATTGAAGTACCAGTGAAGATGCTGGTTACCCACGATAGGGCAAAAAGACCCCGTGGAGCTTTACTGCACCCTGTTATTGGATTGGGGTTCTGCATGTGTAGGATAGGTGGGAGGCTGAGAAGCTGGGGCGCTAGCCTCGGTGGAGCCAACGTTGAAATACCACCCTTGCTGGATTTCGGTTCTAACCGCGACCCGTAATCCGGGCGCGGGACAATGGCAGGCAGGCAGTTTGACTGGGGCGGTCGCCTCCTAAAATGTAACGGAGGCGCCCAACGGTTCCCTCAGGCTGAATGGAAACCAGCCGTAGAGTGCAAAGGCATAAGGGAGCTTGACTGCGAGACCTACAAGTCGAGCAGAGACGAAAGTCGGGCTTAGTGATCTGGTACCTCCGAGTGGAAGGGGTATCACTCAACGGATAAAAGCTACCCCGGGGATAACAGGCTTATAGGGCCCAAGAGTTCACATCGACGGCCCTGTTTGGCACCTCGATGTCGGCTCGTCGCATCCTGGGGCGGAAGTACGTCCCAAGGGTTTGGCTGTTCGCCAATTAAAGCGGTACGTGAGCTGGGTTCAGAACGTCGTGAGACAGTTCGGTCTCTATCCATCGTGGGCGTAGGGAACTTGAGAGGAGCTGCTCCTAGTACGAGAGGACCGGAGTGGACGAACCGCTGGTGTGCCAGTTGTCCCGCCAGGGGCATCGCTGGGTAGCTATGTTCGGTTGGGATAAGCACTGAAAGCATCTAAGTGCGAAGCTCGCCTCGAGATGAGGTTCCCCACCGGGTCAACCGGGTAAGACCGCAGGGAGAACACCTGTTTGATAGGCGGCATGTGAAAGCTGGGCAACCAGTGAAGCTGAGCCGTACTAATGGTCGAGGGCTTGACCTCTTTCAGCAGCCCACCCATGGGCAGCTGCAGAACCGTGGATCCCACCTCTGTCGCGCAACGAGCGCATTCGACGACAGGGATCGAAGTCAGAAAGACTCGTTCGCCGCGCGGACCCGCACCATGCGGACGGCGGCATCCGATCACGTCATCACGCGCATGAAGATCCTGGTGACCCTAGCGGAGAGGCCACACCCGTTCCCATCCCGAACACGGAAGTTAAGCTCTCCAGCGCCGAAGATACTCAGGGGGTAGCCCCTCGGGAAAATAGGCCGTCGCCAGGATCTTTGCGTTTCCGGGCCGGGCGGTATCCGCAGCGTCGAGCCGGCCAAACCCACCCACGGCCCTATCATGGGTCGAGATGCGCTCTGAGCTGGATCCGACGCCCGCGCCGGAGGGCAGTGCCACGGGCGCCTCGGTCACGAGCGGCTCGCCTCTCGACACGACGACGCCTGCGTCGGGCACGCCCTCTCCAACGGGCACGCCGATGGCCGTTGCGCCACCACCGGTCGGTGCGCCACCAGCTGACCGCATATCCGTGGCCACGCTGGAACCGGAACCGACCTACGCCGCCGAAGACGTCGTCGTGCCACAGCCTGAGATGCCGCGTGGCGTCGCGGCCTTGGACGTCGTCTGCCCTTACCTTCGCTCTCCGGACGGCACGTGGCGAAGCACTCGCCCACTTCGCGACCATCGCTGCTGGGCCCAGTCACCGCCGGCGCCCCTCTCGATGCTCACACAGGCCCGTCTCTGCCTGACCGTGGCCCACACGGGCTGCGCGATCTACACGGCAGAGCTCCAGCGCCGCGCCGATGAGCTCGCCCGCGACAGGATCGCTCCAGAGCGTCTCTCGGCATCCCGATTCGGTGCCCTCGTGCAGCCGGTGCCGCTGGCGATGGACGCTCCGGGTGAGCACCGGTTGCCGTCAACGCCCGCGGGTCGGGCCACCCTGGTTGCCGCGGCGCTGCTCGGCCTTCTCGCGGTCATCGTCCTGGCAGGCGGCATCTACGTGCTCGGCAGCGGCCCGGGAGCGACCCCGCCGATCCTCGGGCTGGCGTCGCCCACGGCCGCGGCCTCCGTCACCCTGCCGAAGACGTCCGCCACGCTCGGGCCCACGCCAGGTCTCACGCCCACCGCGCCTCCGCCGAGCGTCACGCTCACCTCGACGCCCGTACCGTTGGCCACGCCTGCGATCGCGCGTCGGTACAAGGTGAAGCAAGGAGACACGCTGCGCAGCATCGCCCAGCGGTTCGGCGTCACGAAGGCAGGGATCCTGGCCGTCAACGACCTCGGCAGCCCGCCGGTCCTGACGCCGGGCGACACCATCAACATTCCTGCGGCATAGCCCGGGGGCGTCTCGGGGGCCCTGGTCAACGCTGGCAACCGCGGCAGAACGTCGTGACGAAACCGCCGGGCGAGATCTGGCCGAGCGTGGTTCCGCACCGCGGGCACGGCGTCCCGCCCTTGCGATGGACCTTCAGGAAGGCCCGTTGCTCGACCTCGAAGCGCGGCGGGACCCGCTGCCGCAGCTCCCCGATGGCCCAGGCAGGCACTTCTCGCGCAGCCGCGTACAGCCGATCCACCTCGTCCGCTGCCAGATCGGACCGCTTCCTGAACGGCAGGAGCTTCGCAGCCCACAGGATCTCGTCGCTGTACCCGTTCCCGATGCCGGCCACGAACGCCTGGTTCTTCAGCAGGTTCTTGAGCTCCCCCGAGTGCTTCGCGATGCGGGCTCGCCACATCGCCAGATCGAGAGCGGGATCGTCGACATCGGGGCCCTGCTCTTCCCATCCGGCAACCGGTCGGGTCACGCCATTCGGCAGGACGTAGATCTTTCCCATCCGCGTCGGGTCGCGGTAGCGAAGCTCGACTGAGGCATCGTCAGGCGGCAGCCAGGCCGCTCGCCTCGCCCACGCGGGCGCGCGCGCGGGCGTGATTCCCTTTCGCTCCCCGAACGTGATCGTGGCCGCCGTCTGGGTGAGTGCCTTCGTCCCCGGCACGCCCAGGCCTAGGCGCCCGGTCAGCATCGGGTTGATCACGATGCGATCCCGGTCGAACTGAAGGGTCAGGAATTTGCCTCGCTGCGCGACCGAGGCGAGTCGCTGCCCGCGGAGCGCCTCGAGCTCGGCCGGCGTTCCGCGCATGACGAGCGGCTGCGCCACGGCCACGCTCACCAGCGGCCGACCGGCCAGGGCTGCGTGGGTGGCGTCGGCTAGGATGTCAAGGTCGGGTAGTTCGGGCATGGGCTCCTGGGACTCACGGTACGGGCCGAAGGGCGCTGAGGGCGCGGGAGCTGCGATGAGCGTGGCGTAGACTTGATTGTGGGGCTTGCATAGCCCGTGGTAGGATGCACGGGCCCTGCCGGTCCAGAGCCAGCAGAGAAACGCGCACGCCCGGTACGGAGGAGTCTGACGAGCCCACCAGGACACGGACGACCACCTTGCGGAACGAAAGCCCGGGCGCGTCCCGGGCTCTGTTGTGTCTACCGTCAGGAGTCTGTGATCCGAGGAGAGAACATCCGTTGACCGTAGAGCGTATGGAGGGCATCGAGCCCCTGGCCGAGACAGAGTCGTCGGCCCAATCGACGACCAGCGAGGCCACCGCCGTGGCGGATCCTGAAGCGACGTCGCAGGCCGAGCAGTCCGCGAGCCCCAGCTCGCTCGACAGCACGGCCGACGTCGTCGCCACGAGCGATCAGGCCGATTCCAATGGTTCATCCGCCGTTTCGGATGACTCTGCTCCAGCGCAGGCCGCGACAGCCGCCCCGGTCGACGACGAGCCGGCGCAGGCCGCAAGCGCCGAGCCGACCGAGGAATCTGCTCCCGCGCAGGCGGCGACGGAAGGGTCCGCCGAGATGTCTGTGGGTGCCCAGCCGGCGACCGAGGAAGCCACCGCTCCCCCCGCCCCCGCGGACTCGACCGAGGACGTCGCTCCGGCCCAGGCCGCAAGCGCCGACGCCACTGCCGTAGCAGAGCCCTCTGCCGACGAAGCGACGGTTGCCGAGGCTCCGAGTTCGGAAGCGTCCGTTGCCGAGGCTCCGAGTTCGGAAGCGTCCGTTGCCGAGGCTCCGAGTTCGAAAGCGTCCGTTGCCGAGGCTCCGAGTTCGGAAGCGTCCGTTGCCGAGGCTCCGAGTTCGGAAGCGTCCGTTGCCGAGGCTCCGAGTTCGGAAGCCGCCGCGCCTGCGGCCCCCGCACCTGAACCCTTCGTCGACACGCGTCCCGAACCAACCACCATGGAGGAGCT
>JBBSGD010000076.1:0-8040 GCA_038254435.1 Actinomycetota bacterium | reverse complement strand
GCTGGTACAACTGGCGCCGTCTCCATTCGTCACTGGGATATCTGTCACCCGCGGACTACGAGAGGAGGCGCGCGAGACTGGACGTCATGATCGAGGAAGCGGCATAGTCAACGTGTCCGCCGAACCGGGGGAACTCCAGTAGTCATGGACGAGCTCATGTGGGCGATGACCCGCAGCGCCCTGTTCAGCTTCTACTTCACGCTGTTCGTCACGCCCATGTTCCTGTTCTCCGGCCTGTTCTTTCCGGTCTCGGCGCGGCCCGGATGGGCCCAGCCGGTAGCGTGGTTCTCGCCGCTCTACCACGCCGGAGCGTGGATGCACATAGCGCGGCCCGATGGCTCCGACGCGACAGAGGGACCCCGTAGCCCGAGGCCCCTCTTGCCTCTGATCCAAAGTGCCTACTTCTTCTTGCGGCCGCCCGAGACGTACTCCTTGAAACCCTGCCCTGCCTTGAAGCCGGGCACTTTCGTGGCACGGATCTTGATCGACTCGCCGGTGCGCGGGTTGCGAGCCGAGCGCGCCGCGCGCTGGCGCCGAGAGAACGTGCCGAAGCCCGGCAGTGTGACCTTCTCGCCCTTCTTCACTTGCTTCTGGATCGTGGTCATGCTCGCGTCCAGCACGTCCTGGACGGCCCGCTTGGTTTCGCCCGTGGACTTGGCGACGGCATCGACCAGTTCCTTCTTGTTCACTCGGTTCCTCCTATCGACAGGCCAACATTGGCGCGGTCTGTGAGACGTGCCAAGACTATCCGCGCCGAGGGCGTGAAGGCCGGAAATCCCCGAAAAATATGGGGATTCGGCTGTTCAGCGCGCGCAGCACAGCCTGAGCCGAGGGCCGAGAGGTTAGCCCCGCGCCGGCGTGACGAGACCCGCCACCGCACGCAGATGCACCGAGCGCGCAAGACCACACTAGGGCAAGCCCTCCACAGGCCTTGCCCTAGCCAGGACCGCTACCGGAACCTGTCCGATGCCGACGAGGCTCAGAAACGATGTGTCGAGCTCGCCTCGCAGCGTCACGGCCACCATCGAGTCTCCTGTGGTAACAGACGCGCGTGCGTCGAGGCCTCGACGCGTCAGCCACACGAAAGCCTCGCGGCGGGCAGCGACGGGGTCGAGGGTCACTTCTCGCCCGCCGGTTCCGTAATAGGCGCCGGTATCCAGTTGACCGGAAGCCGCGAGGGCGGCGGCGTCGGCGGCATTCTGCAATGTCCGCCTGTATAGGAAGGCACGCGTCCCGTCCACCGCCAATCCCGCCACGGCGAACACGATCACCGCCAGCCCAAGAACGAGCACGGTGACCTGGCCCCCCTGCCGAGACGAGCGCGTCCTCATGGGGCGCGGCTCGCATACGGATCGACACGTGCGATGTGGGATGCACGCACGTGAAGCGACGGGCCCCCCACGCTCCCAAGGAAGGGTGCGCTTACTACCGGCACGGGATAGGAGACTTCGACCTCCACGGAGCTACCCCGCTCGAGTCCGGAGGAAGCATCCCACCTGACCAGGGCGCGCGCCGGATCGAGTCCCTCGTCGACGAACGCGCGCGCGACCGCCTCGTCCACTGCGTTTTGCGCCGCGCCTAGATCTCCCGCGCGCGCCGCATCCAAGCCCGCCTCTCGGACAGCCGAAGTGGCTGCTAGGGCGGCTGCGTGGACTTGCGACAGGAGGCCGAGCAGCCACATCAGCGGCACGAGAAGAATGAGGCCCACGGTGAGGACCTCGATGACCGACTGTCCTGCCTCGCAGCGCAGTTCGTTCCTCACGGAAGGGTCTCACGCGTGGCGACGGCGGTTGCGACAACGGGCAGCGACACCGGTACGGGCCCAAAGCCCTTGAGCCGTCCCTGCACGCGCACCTCGACAAACGTGCGCGTGCCGCTGCGCCTCAAGGCCGCGTCGACCTGAAGATCCTGCACCAAACCGCCGGCGGCCCGCTCAATCGTCTCCCTCGCCACGGTCGAGGCCGCCTGCGGATCGGTGTGGAGCTCTACGACCGCGCGCGCTCCCTCGTGGGCAGATGCCTGCACAACGTTCCTGCCGTACAGCACGAAGGCTACCTCGACGGTTCCGAGAGCAAGGAACAGCAGGAAAAAGATTCCGAATATAGCCTCGACGGGCGCCGCCCCACCGTCTCTTCTCAACAGCCGAGCTTGCCACACACTGTCGACAGCGACGTCTGCACGATGTCGATGAGACGCCCACGTGCCACTCCCCAGATCGCGACGACGAGAGCGCTTGTCATTAACACGATGAGAACCCAGCCCGGCACATCGCCTCTTTCGACTTTGTACTCGAGACGCGTCAGCAGCGATGACAGCATCACAGCCAAGCGCAAACCCATGATCCGCTCCTTTCCTAGGGAACCAACAGATCCAGTGACACCAATCCTGGAAACAGCGCGTATGCAACGACGACGGGCATGATGAGAAAAACGACGGGAACGAGCATGAGCACCTCGCGCCGGCCACCCATCTCCAGCAGCTCCCGCCGGCGTGCCTCCCGGCAATCGTCGGCTTGAGCCCGCAAGACGGCTGCAAGCGGTGCTCCTCGCTCGATCCCTGTGATCAAGGCGTCCACAAGCCGCGCCACAATTGCCTCGGGCCAGCGCGACTTCATAGCCTCCAGAGCGTCGACGACGTTGGAACCTGCCCGCATATCCGCCACGACAAGAGCAAACTCGTGGCCCACTCCCGTACGCAGGATTCCCGCCACGCGGGCAAAGGCGGCAGGCACGGATTCACCGGCCATGATGGACAGAGTCACGAGGTCGATGGCAGTCGGAAGCTCTTCCTTGAGCGCCGCCCTGCGCTCGGTGATCTGCCTTCCGAGCCACCAGTCACGGGTGAGCCATCCAGTCACGAAAGCCACCGCCACGAACACCGGGACTACGCGCCCTTCGCCCCTTGCGCCGGCTGCCGCGGCGAGTCCGGCAAGCACCAGCGCAGCCATCGCCGCAATCGTCGCCCACACCAGTTGCCCCACCCTGAATCCGGTTGGACTGTGGTCGTCGCCTGCGGCCTTGAGACGATCTGCGAGCTCGGAGTCCGTCGAGCCGGGCAACTTACTGAGGAAACGACTGCCCACCAGTGACTCCACCAGGCTCTTTGCCGGCTCCAGAGTGCGGATGGAGTCCTCCCCCAGGCCTCGCAAATAAGGCATTACCCGGTCCGATATGCCCGGGCGTCGCAGCATGGGAAGACCCGAGAAGAACAGCGCCGCCCCCAGCGCGCACAGAAGCGCGGGCCAGGTCACGGCGCCAGCCTTCGGTCGTCCGGCAGCCGGGCAGCTCGCAGCATCAGCCTGTAGCCCAACAGTGTGGCCGCACTCCCGCCGAGGATCACAAACAGCCCCGCGGTGGAGTCATAGGCAGCCGCTGCCTCGGTCCGGGTCGACATGAGCACAAGCACAACCCACGGGGCGCCCGCCGCTACGCGTGCCGCCGTCACCGTCCACGACCAGCGAGCCTCCACCTCGCGCCTGACCCTGATGTCTTCGCGCACGAAGTCTCCAAGTGTTCGCAGTACGCGAACGAGGTCGGTCCCGCCCACCTCTCGCGCCAGCAGCAAAGAGGCGATGACCCGATCGGCAATCGGATCGCTCAGCTCCGAACGCATGCGGACTAGCCCAGACTCGAATCTCCCGCTGGCGCGATAGGCGGCAGCCAGGACACGAAAGCCGGTGCGCAGGCTCTCGGGCCCCCGATCGGCGAGCGATACGCAGACCTCGGGAAGCGACACGCCGCCTCTGACCCCGGCGATGAGCATGGCGATTACATCCGGCCACGCCTCGCGAAAACGTCTGCGTCTCTGTCGGCGCCGGGCCGCAACCCAACCCAATGGGGTCCAGACGGTCCCTGCGCCCACCGCGGCCGAGATCACCACGGACCCGGTCAGCCCGGCAACGATCAGGAGAGTTGCTACGCCCGCTCCGGCGCACACGACCAGCAGCCCTCGTCCCCGTAGGTGCGCGAGGCCCGCCTCGGCCGCCATCCTGTCCAAGCGCTCTCCTGTGCGCGTGGATCGCTCACTCCGTCCTCCCGTTAGCCCGTCGAAGATCAGAAGCACGCCGAGACCCGCGACGAATGCCGCCAGAGCGGTCACCGGAGCACCTCGTCGAGATCGATCCCGGCAGATTCGAAGCGGGCCTGCGCGGGTGGCTGATGTCCCGTCCAAGAGAGATCACCGGTGCCTCTTTCGAACAACGAGACGGTTTCGATCTTGTCGCTCTCGACGCGCCCCGTGACGCCGAGGATCTGGTTCGTGACGCGACGGCCGCGCTCCAGCGACAGGTGAACGATGAGATCAATCGAGGCCGCTACGGTCGGAACCACGAACGCGTGGCTAACGTTTTCACCGGCGAGCAGCGGCAGAGTGGTCAGTTTCGTCAACGCCTCCCGGGCGCTGTTTGCATGGATCGATGTCATGCCGGGCAGACCCGAGTTGAGGGCGACTAGGAGATCGAGAGCTTCGTGCTGGCGAACCTCACCGACGAGAATGCGATCGGGGCGCATACGCAGCGCCTCCACTATCAAGCGTCGAAGATCTATCTTGCCGCGCCCCTCAAGATTCGCCTGTCGGGTTTGAAGGGAGACGACGTCCGGCAGAGGAGCCTGCAACTCAAAGACCTCCTCGCAGGTGATGACGCGTTCTCGAGCGGGGATGGCTCCCGCAAGGCAGTTGAGCATCGTCGTCTTGCCTGCCTGCGTGCCTCCCGAGACCACGAGGTTGAGGCCGGCGCGCACCGCGGCCTCGAGGAAGATAGCCGCGCGGCCACTCAGAGATCCGAGCCGGACAAGCTCTTGCATCCGGTGAGCCCGAAGGACGAACTTGCGGATGTTGACTGCCCAGTGACGACGCGTAATGTCGGGTATGGCAACGTGAAGGCGTGAGCCATCGATCAGAGTCGCATCCACGAACGGCGTGGACATGTCGAGGCGCCGGCCGCTCGTGCGCAACATGCGCTCGACGACGTCCTGAATTCCTCGTTCGTCGAGGGCCACGTTCGTCAAGACGTGTCGCCCCTCGCGTGCGCAAAAGACGCGCCCCGGGCCGTTAATCCAGATCTCCTCGACCATAGGGTCGTCGAGCAAGGGCTGTAGGGGGCCGAGCCCGGCGACGCGATCCAGCACCGCCTTCCGCACCACGAGGCGATCCTCGATGCGCGGCAAGCTACTCGACTGCATCTGAGTCTCGTAGTCTGCAAGCACTTCGTCAACGATTGGCGCCACGACTGCCGCGCCTTCGGAGGCTGGATCCACGCCGCGTGTACGCACCAGCTCGCGCACGTGATGCTCAACGATGGACACTGAGCGCTCCACGATCATGACGCTCCCGCCAGCCGCGATAGCAAACCGCGCGGCTTGACGGCGCCTCCGCAAGCGGCAGCGATCGTGCGCACGCTCGCGGCCACGTCCGACCCCGGCGTAGTGACGCAGACGGGGCGACCGGTAGCAACCGCTTTGTGCACCTCGTTTGGCCGGTCCGGGATGTAGGTGAGTGGTCGTTTGCCTGCGTAGCGGCGCAGGAGGTCGCTGACCTCACGCTGATCCGCCGGTTCGCTCTTGTTGGCAACCACGAGGACCTTGTCTGGTTCCGTGAGCGACAGGAGATCCTCGAAGACCCACAGGAACTGCTTGAGGCCGAGCGGATCGGAACGGCAAACGGCGACTACCTGATCGGCTTCTTCCAGCGTTCGCCTCGTCATGCGATTTCTTCCCTCACCAAGGGTCCCGTACGCGCCGGGATCGGGCTCGAGGCAGAAGCCGGCATCGACGACCGTGTAGCGCCAGGTGGCCCTCGCAACGCCGAGAAGCTGACGCCAGCCCGACTCGGACACGTCCTTCCAGAGATCCGGCCGTGCGATGCCCGGGATGATCGCCGGCCCGTCTGCCCCTGCCCGCCTGAGCTCGCTCGTCAAGCGCCCGGAGTGGAGCTCGTGCTTGGCTGCGAGGCGAGCAGCCCACACGACGGTGGCAAGCTCCTCGTCCACGCCGAGGAGCTGCTGGACGTCCCCGCCGTAAGGGTCGCCGTCTATGACCAACGTATCGAGGGAGCTCGAGGACAGCGCAAAAGCCAGCTCGACGGCGACCGTCGTGCGTCCGGGAGCACCCTTCGGTCCCCACACGGCGATCACTTTTCCCAGCGGGCTCGAGGGTTGACCGAGCGGTGGCGGAGGGGGTGGAGGGGATCCCGATGCCCTGCACGCGTCCAGCACCTCTGCCGTCGACGAGCTGTACGGAAGAAGGGTTGCTCCAATCCCCCTCAAGTGCTCGGCCTCGAGTGAGTTCTCGACGAGACCCACGACGTTCGTGCCCGCGGTCGCAGCTTCGTCGCCCGCCTCGCCGTCGAACCAGCCGGGAGCGCCAACAGAGACAATGGCATCGAGGTCCCCCGCTCGGATGGCCGCCAGCAGCTCGGCTCTATCGAAGCACCGCAGCACCAAGTCGACATCGTGCTGCGCAGTCATCTCCCCGGCGATTGAGGCTTCTTTGTCGGGATCTCCGGCCAGAGTAACGATGCGTAACGGGGTCAAGGGAAGTCCCTTGCTCTGACCGTCGCGCTTGGAGTGGAGCTTCGTTCTCCCGTCACTCGCACGATATCGATCTCGGCGTTGTGTACGGCAAACGCGAGACGCGCGGCTTCCTGCGAAGTCACTGCCACCGTGATGCCGGCCGGGGCTTCATTGTCGAGAGCGAGTCCCCCTGCCTGCACGACATCGATGATCTGCACGGACCGGACCAGCACCGTCGTATGCGATCCAGCATTTCCCGCACCGAATGTGCCGTATACGTCGACTCGCTCACCCGCCCGCAGAGCCCCTCCTACCGCGTGTTCGGGAGTTACGGGGATGGTCATTGCGCTCCCCTTCAGGGCCTCTTCACCAGTCGCGATCCAGGTCGCCGACAACAGCTGGCCCCGACCCGTGGCCTGCGTTATCACCGAGCCGTCCAATGGACGATCGGCGGTCAGGTAGTGGCTAACCACGTCTCCCGGCAGGCGCACGTCGGCAGGCTGAACGTCCTCACTGGTGAGCATGGTGCCCGGCTCCAGATCACGCGCCGCCATCCATACGGGCACGGTGTTGTCCGCCTGGGCGAGGATTCGCTGCACTCCGAGCAGTGCTGCGCAGAAGAGAACCAGCCCGAGGACCGTTCGAACGTTCACCCAGCGCGGGCGTGTCCGGGTGCGAGCCGCGGCTATGTCCACTGGGCTAATCCCAGGCACTTATAGGCACACGGGCTCACATCCAGGCTTTCGACTCTGCAGGGTGCTAAGTTTGAGGTATGTGCCCAGAGACGCCGCCCTCCGGATCTGCAGAACCGTCGCGCTTCATGACTCTTGACGATGTCGCGGCCTACCTCAATGTGCGTTCTCCGCAGGTTTACGCGCTTGTGCGTTCCGGCGAGCTTCCCGCGATCAAGATCGGCAAGAGGGGCGTGTGGCGCGTCGATCGCAGACAACTGGAGCAATACGTCGAGACGCTCCACCAGACGACGCGTGAATGGGCCGAGGAGCATCCCTTCAACCCGCCTCGCTGATGCGCGTGACAACGGCAAGGCGATCAATCGTCACCGCGATGACGCCGGCCGGACCTTCGATCGTAAGGTGATCGGTAGCGGCGCGCCGGACCATCCCCACAAGGCCGACATCGCTTTCTCGCAGCTCGATCTGAACTGTGAGGCAGCCGCGAGCCCACAAGCGCAACAGCTCAAGAAAGGTGAGTGGACTTGTGGCGGCGTGCTGGTTCCCGCGGCCCTGGACCACGATTGAGGACCTGAATAGCTGCGCGCGCTCGACAGGCTCTCCGCAACCGATGAAGTCCTGGCCCACCACGCTTACCGGGCGCCTGCCTCCTCCGGCAAGCAAGACGTGGGGATCGCTCAGCCGTGCGATCTCCTCGCGCATGTCGAGGTCCTGGCGAAGGCTGAACGCAAGATCGGCCGCCGCCTCGTCGTCTGCGCGCGCCGACGCCGCCTGAAACTCGGCTTCCAGACCGCCCAAGACCCTGTCCACACCGGAGTCCATCCCTACCCCCTGGGGCAT
>JBBSGD010000075.1:0-8076 GCA_038254435.1 Actinomycetota bacterium | reverse complement strand
CGCACGCCTTGAGAGGGGTCGATGAGCCACGAGGGATCCACGCTCAAGGTGACGAGGGCGCCGTCGCCGACGACCGCCCCTAGGTGCAGGCTCACGGGGCTTGCGGTGAGGGAGCCGGTGCGGACTCACGGCTCACGGTTCGCCTCCTGATCCAGGATGGTTATCCTGAGAGCTCATGCTCAACGACTACGTGAAGGACCTCGCTAAGGGCCCGCACTTTGCGACCATTACGACAATGCTTGGAGACGGAAGCCCGGCGACGCAGGTGATGTGGGTCGACTGTGACGACGAGCACGTCTTGTTCAACACCGAGACGGGCCGCGCAAAGTTCCGCAACATCCAGGGTGATCCACGCGTATCGATAGTCATCTGGGACAAGGACAATCCATATAGCTACGTCGAAGTGCGAGGCCGGGTCATCGATACGGTGACGGGTCCGCAAGCTCGTGCCCACGCCGACGAGCTCAGCCAGAAGTATCACGGGAAGCCGTTCTCGAGTCCGGTCCAGACCGAACGGGTCATTCTCAAGGTTGCCCCCCGAGTACCAGCGCGCTTACTAGGGAACCCGAGCCCCGGACGCGGCAGGCGAGGTGTAGCGAGCGTCTCGTTGGGCAACCTGCCGAAAAGGACAATGGATGACGAGCTTTTTCCAATTGGTTGCGCGCCGTCACCGCCGGTGGCGCGCGTGATGGGAGGCGGGAGGCGATATGGGCAGCAAGGATCTGTACTTGCGCATCTATCTGAACGACCATCTGGCCGGATCGACCCTCGGAGAGGAGCTCGCCAAGCGATGCTTGAGAGCGAACCGCGGCTCGGACCTGGGCGCGTTCTTGAGCAGTTTCCTCGACGACCTTCAACAGGATCGGAGCTCCTTGCGCTCGATCATGGGGTCACTGCGGGTCCCCGAGAGCAAGCCCAAGGTAATGCTCGCGTGGACGGGAGAGAAGATCGGGCGACTGAAGCTGAATGGGAACGTGCGTGGATACTCGGATCTGAGCCGCTTGGTAGAGCTCGAAGGACTGTGCCTCGGCGTGGAAGGCAAGCTCAGCGGCTGGCTCTCGTTGATCAAGGCGTTGGGAAGGCGCGAGGTCGGGGACGAGGATCTCGACAGGCTCGTTGAGCGAGCTAGCTCGCAGCGTCGCGACCTGGAGCGGCACCGGGTAGCTGCAGCTGCACGCGCTCTCTCGTAGTGCGTGAGCCGTCCTCTCGAAAGTGCCGCGGGTTTTGGAATGGCGGCTTGTGATGAGGCACTATCTCCCGCCCCCATGGCCACCAACTGGTAGAGGTTGCCCGACGGTGGCCGACGGTGGCGGGGCCTACGGGTGGATCTTCTCGTGCTCGTTCAGCATTGCCACGAACTTCGCGATGCGCCGCGCCCGCGTCTCGGGTCTCTTCGCATCCTTAATCCTGTAGAGGATGGCGTAGCGGTTGATGCTGTCGAGGGTGGAGAAGAACTCCTTGGCGCGCGGGTTTGCTTCGAGCTCGCGGTGCAGGTCACCGGGAACGGTTGCGGTGCTCTGCGCGTCGTAGGCGGCGTCCCAGCGCCCGTCCGCCTTGGCCCGCTCGATCTCTCGCAACCCCGCAGGCTTCATCTTGCCCCGTTCGACTAGCTCGGTTGCCTTGGTGCGGTTCGTCTTTGACCACTTGCTGCGAGGTCTTCGCGGAGTGAATCTCTGCAGCCAGTAGAGGTCGTCTAACTTGCCCTTCTGACCGTCGATCCAGCCGTAGCAAAGTGCTTCCTCGAGGGCATCTGCGTACGAGACGGAGACGACGCCCGAACCCTTCTTGGCGATCTTGAGCCACAGCCCGCTCGACGCTGCGTGCTCCTTGCCGAGCCACGCCGCCCACTCCCGGCGTGACGCAAACGAAACGATTGGCAGGCCCTGTGGCATGAACGAAGTCTAGACAGCCATCGTGATCCTCGCCGAGGCGGCCCTAGAATCAGGTCAATGGCTCGCTGCGCAAACTGCGATTTCGACAATCCCTCGGGGTTTGGGTACTGCGGCGCCTGCGGCGCTGCCCTCGAAACACGTAACACGATCTCCGACGAGCGCAAGGTGGTCACGATCCTCTTCTGCGACCTCGTCGGGTTTACTGCTCGCTCGGAGTCGATGGATCCCGAGGATGTTCGCGCCGTGCTGCGTCCTTACCACTCCCGCAGCCGCACCGTGATCGACCGGTTCGGAGGCGTGGTGGAAAAGTTTATCGGCGACGCCGTCATGGCGAGCTTCGGAGCTCCGAGGTCACATGAGGACGATCCGGAAAGAGCAGTGCGCGCGGCGCTGCGCATCCTCGAGATCATCGAGCAACTGAACCTCGAGACGTCTGGCCCCGCGCTCCAGGTGCGCATCGGAATCAATACCGGCGAAGCGGTTGTGAGCGTTGGGAGCCGCCCGGAAGAAGGAGAGGGCATGGTCGCGGGAGACGTGGTAAACACTGCTGCCCGCCTCGAGACGGCCGCCGCTCCACAAACCGTAGTGGTCGGAGAGGCCACCTACGTCGCCACCGAATCACTGTTCGATTACGAGAGCTTGGAGCGAGTAGGTGTCAAGGGCAAGGCCGCGCCTGTTGCGGTCTACCGGGTGCTGGGGGCAAAGAGCCGTGTGGGGGCGTCTGCGTTCGACGGGCCGACCACCCCGTTTGTGGGACGCGTGGGCGAGATGGAGATCCTTCGGGGAACGTTCGAGCGGGTGCTGCGCGAGCGTTCCCTTCAGCTGGTGACGCTCCTCGGGGAGCCGGGGATTGGAAAGACCCGCCTCGTTCACGAGCTCGCGCAATACGTGGACGGACGCGAGGAGCTCGTCGCGTGGCGTGAAGGACGCTGCCTGCCCTACGGTGAGGGGATCACGTTCTGGGCTCTGAGCGAGATCGTCAAAGCTCAATGCGGGATCTTGGAATCGGATCAGTCGGCCGAGGTCATGGCCAAGATCACAGAGTCGCTCGACGGGCTCGATCTTGCGGCTCCCGACGTCACGTGGATCACTTCCAGACTCTCTCCTCTCGTCGGTATGGCCGGAAAGACCGACGAGGTAGCCGGCGCGGAAGAGACGTTCACTGCGTGGTGCCGTTTCCTCGAGGCGGTGGCCGAGCGTACCCCGCTCGTGTTGGTGATCGACGACCTGCACTGGGCCGACGACGCGCTCTGTTCGTTCCTCGAGTTTTTCGTCGACTGGTCGGTCGGAGCTCGAATCCTCATCGTGTGCGCGGCCCGGCCGGAGCTTTACGAGCGCTGGCCGACTTGGGGCGCCGCCACACGCAACTTCACGGCTTTGTCGCTGTCACCGCTGAGTGACGAGGACAGCGATGAGCTGCTCGTAGATCTCGGCAAGAGAATCACGCTCGATTCAACAAGGCGCGAGAGCGTGCGCGAGCTTGCGGCCGGGAACCCGCTTTATGCCGAGCAGCTCGTCGGAATGTTGAGAGACAGCATGGGCAATACCGGGATCGAAGTGCCGCGCAACCTGAAGGCCCTCATCGCTGCGCGCCTCGATTACTTGCCTGCCGAAGAGAAGTCTCTCCTTCACGACGCCGCAGTGGTAGGTAAGGTGTTCTGGCCCGGGGCGCTGGCGCAGATTGGAGGCATCGACGAGGCGACTGTGGCGACGCGCCTGCGGCGGCTTGCGCGTAGGGAGTTCGTTCGCTCGGCGCGCAGTTCCTCGGTGGGGCACGAGGCGGAGTACTCCTTCTCTCATGCACTGGTGCGGGACGTCGCCTACTCGCAGATACCTCGGCGGGAGAGAGCGGCGCGCCATCGCGCCGCGGCGCGCTGGATCGAAGGGGTGGCCGGCGAGCGCGTCACCGATCACGCAGAGCTCATCGCACACCACTGCCTGGAAGCCCTCAAGCTCGGTGAGCTGCTGGGCGAGAAGGGTGAACCGGGATTCGTATCGGATGCGGCTCGCTTCCTCAAGCTGGCCGGCGATCGAGCCTTCAAACTCGACCCCGGGAGCTCCTTCACGTACTACGAGCACGCTCTCGAGCTGAGCCCCCAGAGCAGCGGGGAAAGGGGCAGACTTCTGCGCGCCACGGCTCGCGCCTCGAGAGCAATCAATCGGTACGACGCCGCTGCGGAGCTGCTGGAGGAGGCGGTCACGGAGCTCGTTAAGGCAAACGAGTTGGCCGCCGCAGCGGAAGCCATGGCCGGGCGGGCCATCCTCGCTCACTATCTAGAGCCTCACCGGGTAGAGGAGCTGGCCGACGAGGCTGCCGCAATGACGCGCGGCGTTGCGCCCAGCCACGAGCTGGCCGAGGCACTCGGGCAGATCGCCTACCTAAAGACCTTGCACGGACATTTGAGAGAAGCAGTAGCGCTATGTGAGCAGGCGCTCGAGGCCGATCCGGGAAATCCACGCGCCTTGGAGAACCGGGGCTTCGCTCGCCTCGACCTCGGTGACGTGGCCGGGATCGCCGACCTCAGGGCATCGCTTGATCGGCTGACGGCGGAAGGCTCGAGCCAGCAACTCGTTACCACCTACAACAACCTGGGCGACGCGCTCTTGGAGGTCGAGGGGCCGAGCGCGTCGCTGGCGGCGTGTGAGCAAGGAGTGGAGGTTGCACGGAGCCGGGGGCTCGTCGAGGGCGAGGTGCATGTCAAGACGACGATGATGAGCGCGCTCTTCGGGGTCGGACGTTGGGATGAGGTTCTCGGTATGGCGGCTGATCTCGAGGCGTCCAGTCATCTGAGCGGTGCACACAGGACGAAGCTCTCGGTCGACGCGTACGCAGTGAACGTGCTGGTGCGCCGGGGAGAGATCGAGGCCGCGGTCGGCATCAGCCCGCGCTTGATGCCGCAGGCCCACACGGTCGGTGATCTGCAATCGCTGACCCTCGCCGTTCCAGCTGCGGTGCTCGTCGACCTTGCATCGGGCAGGGACGCGCACGCGGTTGCCAACATGAAGGAGTTCGCTGCCGCGGCTGCGGAGGGTCCGGGTTGGTACGTGGCCCGTTATCTGCCCGATCTGGTGCGTGCCTGCGGCTCCATTGGGGAGCTCGACCTTGCGGGTGAGCTGCTATCGAGCGCCGCTACCGCCACAACGCCGCGCTCGCAGCTCGGCGTAGAGGCAGCGCGAGCGATCCTCGCAGAAGCTAACGGCGCTCTCGAATCCGCAGCGAGTCTCTACGAGCGAGCGGCAATTGAGTGGCGGAGCTTTGGCGTCCTCGTCGAAGAGGCCCATGCCCTGCTCGGCCGAGGCCGCTGCCTCCTGCACATGGATGCTCCGCAAGCAGCCAAGCCAGAGCTGGCGTCGGCACGGGCGATCTTTCAAGAGCTAAAGGCATTCCCCACGGTCCAAGAGATCGAGCGCATGTAGGATCTCACCCGGGAGGCGATAGGTCCTAGGCTTCCGTTGCGACGTGGTGGCGCCACGCCGGACCAGACAGGTCGTGCTCGGCTGCTGCCGGCTGCGGTGCCCTTCCCTCAAGATAGGCGCGCGCTACGAGCGCCATCTCTTGATGGACGATCAATTCCTGGTTCGAGAAAGGGGACTGGCGATAGCCGCGCCGTCCGGCTCCGCGCTGCACTGCTTCGCAGGCGGCCCAGTCTTCGCGATTGGTGATGTCCCAGAACTCGACCGCGTAGGAAGGGTCGAACCCCGCATGCTCCTTGGCCTCGAAAGGGAATAGCCACGAGCACTCGATGCGCGAGAGCCCCGGCGCCAAGGGTTCGATCACATGGGTCATCACGTAATCGGGGTGGAGGCTGAGGAGCAGGTTGGGGAAGACCTGTAGGTAGTAGACGTCGCGCAACGACTCGGCCGGGAGCCGACGGAATGGCACTCCCAGGCTGCTCCCGTCGAGCGACATGGTGGCAGCATGGGGAAGGAGATCCATCGACCCTCCGATGACCAAACCGGACGGCTCGTAGTCGAGGCCGCTTCCCGGAGTGGTGACGCGGCACAGCTCCGGGTGGATCTCGCTGCAGTGGTAGCACTCGTGGTAGTTCTCGGCGATGATCTTCCAGTTCGCCGCGATGTCGTAAGAATGGGACGCGGCGACGAATAGTCGGTCCGGTTCATAGCCCAAGATCAGTGAGGTGAGCGAGCCCACATGCGATTCGAGCGACGGGGCGTCGCCGGCCACGTTCAGAAAGATCCATCCGGCCCACTCCCTCACGCGGAGCGACAGAAGCGAATGCCCCGGATCCCTCTTGTCGAAGCCTTGCTGCGACGCGACGCCCGGCCCTCCCTTGAAGGTGCCGTCGAGGTCGTAGGTCCACCGGTGGTAGGGGCAGCGGATCGTCTTTGCGCGCGACGAGCCGGGACACTCGAGGAGCTCGTGCCCGCGATGCCTGCAGACGTTCGAGAACGCGTGAAGCTCGCCGCCCATGCTCCTCGTCAGCAGCACGCTCTCCCATCCCACTTTCAGTGCCACTTGTTCGCCGGGCTCGGCCACCATCGAGGACCTCCCGGCGCAAAACCACGATCCTTCGAGGAAGTGCTTTTGTTCCCAGTCGAAGACCTCACTCGACGTGTAGGCCTCGGCGGGAAGCGTGCGGGCGTCGTTTGGAAAGCCGTCGAGGCAGGGGCGGAGCAGGTTCGGGTCGAGAGGCGCCGTCATGCTGGGTGCTGCCCTCCTGTCGGGTCGCAGGGCTTGCATTCTCGGTAGCGGGCTTTCGTTCTCGGTCGGTCGCAGAGGCCTACAGTCTGCCACCCCGAGCGGAACAGCGTCGATGAGACGCGGCGAGGGCCGCTTCACTCGAAGGGAAGCGGCCCTCGTTTCCTAGTGGCTGCTGACTGCTCGGTCGCTAACGGCGCGCGAAGTAGATGAATTGCGCGTAGCCCGGACCGCCTTCGCTCTTCGTGTAGTAGTCGCGCATGTCGGTCCACACCATGTTCGCCTTGCCGTCGGAGCCATAGCTCAGGCCGATGTAGTCGCCGTGGAACGTGGCGCACCTGTAGCAGCCCTTCACCCCCGCCTGGAAGAACACCGAATTGCGGGGATGTGACGGCTCGGTCGACACGAATCGACGAGTGAACGATCCCGGCACTCCGGTCGCCAGCGTCGCGTCGTAGAAGCGCCGCTCGCGGTAGCGGCTGTTGTACAGCACGCCGATGTGATGGGTTACGGGATTGACGTCGACCCAGGGGAACCACTGGTCGGATCTGCCTCCGCCGACCGCGCGCGCTCTGCTCCATCTCGTCCCGCCCTTAGACGTGACGACGTAGACGTTGGCGTTGGTGGCCGGGTTGGCGACGTCGTGCCGTCCCGACCGGTTGTCGGAGAAGGACAGGTAGAGCTTTCCACCCGGTCCGGCAACGATGTTGCCTGCCGAGTTGACCCGTACCTGATAACCGGTCAGCGTCTGACGACCGTCGACGTTCGCCGGGTAGTCGTTGGTGCCGTCCTCGAGTCCCACCGCGAAGTGCGGCGCCGACCACGTGGTGCCGCCGTCGGTCGACTTGACGACGAGGTACTGGTCGTCGAACTCGGCCGGAGACTCATAAAGGGACTTGTTTTGCGAGTTCTCGAAGGCGACGTACACATTGCCTTTGGGTCCCACGGTGGGGACCGAGAACTGGTTTTCGTCACAGACGCCCGGGCGTCCGCTCGTCTGGTACGTGCACAGCCGGGAGCTTCTGCCGGAAATGACGCGTGGACTCGACCACGTCCTGCCCCCGTTGTCGCTGTGGGCTGCATAGATTGCGCTCGACTGGTATTGGCCGTTACGGGAAACGAATCCGCTCCACGTGAGGTACGTGCGACCGTAGTGCGGCGACGCCGGGTTGTTGTCGGTGACCATGAACTCCTTGTCGCTGAACAACTGGTAGGCGCTGTCGTCACAACCCCTGCCTCCGGCGACTATTACCGGAGTCGCCCACGTGCGTCCACCATCGTGCGAGATCGACACGACGAGATCCCCGTCGCACGCCCCGTGGTTGTTGGTGATGATGTAGTTCAGGGACGCGTGGAGGACGTTGCCGGTGCGCGCATCGAAGGTGGACACGGGGTCGCTCCCGGTACGGCGGGGGCCTTCTTTGGACATGTTGCCGGTGACCCACGTCTTGCCGGCGTTGAAGGTTGTGTAGAACTGGTCGCAGCAGGAACCGTAGTCGTTGGAGCTGGCCACCATGTGCGCGG
>JBBSGD010000074.1:0-8133 GCA_038254435.1 Actinomycetota bacterium | reverse complement strand
GAGACTGCCCTGAGGCACGTCGGCTGCACCCGAGGGACCGTCGAGGCTCAGGAAACCATCCTTGGCCAGCTTGTCCATGAGCTCGGTCAGCGGCTGCTCGCTGCCGGAGCCGCCCCGCCCCGCGGCGGCGAGCCTGCGCGCTAGCTCGCGCGCCAGCTCCGTCCTCAGCTCCGCAGCTTTCGACACCGACGAGCCGAGCGCCACGGCGAGCTCGTCGCGCGCCGGGCCGTCGGCCAGCGCGATCTTCGCGTTGAGCGTCACGGTCGAAGCCACCGCGCCCCCGGCGTCGCGGATGTCCTGCTCGGCGTCGTCGACGAGCCCGGAGTCCGTGCCCTCGAACGTCACGACTACGACGTTCTGTCGCGCGAGCCGTCCCGCCACAAGCCACGGCTGCGCGGTCAGCGCAAAGGAGTCGTCGTTCTTGATGTCACGCCGGAGCTCCTCATTGGTGGTGCGCAGGGTGGAGTTCTTGCTGGTGAGGTCCTGTGCCTGGTTCTTGAAGGAGCGAATGATGGGGTCCCCGAGGAAGGCAGAACCCATGAGCACGCCGATGCCGAGCGCCAGGAAGACGGCGATGATCGAGATGAGGTGGTAGCGGAAATCGATCACGTGAAGATCGCCTGGCGGATCGTGAACCACAGGTACTGAAGGCGCGCCCACAGCAGCTCGACGTTTGCCCTTAGTGGCTCCGACAGCCACACGACCAGTGCCATCGTCAGCAGCGCGACCCCGATCAGCAGCAGCAGGTCGCGCCGGCGGATGCGGCCCCGGTAGAGGCGGCTGACTCCCTTGGCGTCGATGAGGATCGGTCCGACGCGCAGGCGGGTAAGGAACGTCGAGGCCATTCCCTTGCGCCCCTTGTCGAGGAACTCGACCATGTTGGCGTGGGTTCCGACGGCCACGATCAGCTCCGCGCCGCGCTCGAAGGCCAGCAGCATGGCTATGTCCTCGGACGTTCCGGTCGCCTCGAACACGATGCAGGGGAGGCCGAGCGCGTCCACCCGCTCGAGCCCGGGCGCATGGCCCCCCGAGTACGCATGCACGACGAGCTCGGCGCCGGACAGCAACGCCTCTGTAGTCACCGAGTCCATGTCCCCGATGATCATGTCCGGGGTGAGGCCGAAATCGATGAGGGCGTCGGCCCCGCCGTCGACACCGATGACGATCGGCTTCACCTCGCGCACGTAGGCGCGCAAGGCCCGTAGATCCTCCTTGTAGTCGTAGCCGCGCACCACAACGAGCACGTGACGTCCGTGGAAGTCGGTGGCGACCTCGGGCAGCCGGCTCGCCTCGAGCAGAACGTCTCGCTCGTCCTTGATGTAGCCGATGGTGTTCTCGACGAAACGCTCGAGCTCGGCGGAAATGCCTTGCTTGCTGCGATCGAGCTCTGCTTCGACGGCTTCCAGCGACAGGACGTGTCCGCGCACCAGCTCGCGCCGACCGGCTTCGTCGTGCACGTAGACGCGTCCGCCTTCGATGATCAGGATGTCGCCCTCGGTTATGGCGAAGGCCCCGGGCCCCGCGTCGTCCACTACATGCACGCCCGAAGTGCAGAGCAGCAGGGGGCCGAGGTTCGGATAGCGGCCGGTGGACGAACGAGCCGCGTTGACGACGGCCGCCGCCCGGCGTTGCACTAGCCCTTCGGCCGACAGACGGTCCATGTCTTCGTGATCCACCACCGCGATCTCCCCAGGCTGCAAGCGCGCGATCAGGTTCTTGGTACGGCGATCGAGCCGGGCCACCCCGGTGATCGTGTGCGCGGGAGACGGCTGAGCTGCTTGAGCGGCTTCGTCCCTGCGGCGCCGGGCGCGGTCGCGCACCGCCATCAGCGCGCTCCCTGCGACGCAAGCTGAAGCAGCTCCTGCGCGTGTTCTCTTGCGCTCCTGCTGGTGGGCAGTCCCGACAACATGCGCGACAACTCCTCGACTCTCTTGATGTCCTCGACGCGTTCGACCCTGGCTGCGGAACGCTCCCCCGCGGTAGTCTTCGTCACCGAGAAGTGTTCGTCGGCGTATGCGGCCACCTGCGGCAGGTGCGTCACTACGAGGACCTGCACCCCGGTCTTTGTCACGAGCTCCGCAAGGGCACGCCCTATGGACTGCGACGCAGTCCCGCCGACGCCTGCATCCACCTCGTCGAAAACCATGGTGCCGGCATGCGACCGGGACGCAACGAGGTGGACGGCGAGGCCCAGGCGGGACAGCTCCCCACCGGACGCTACCTTGCCGACGGGCTTGGGCGTCTCGCCGGGGTTGGCCGCGAGCCGCAGCTCGACGGACTCGGCGCCCCCCTCGCCAAGGGGCTTGGGTGCGAGGAGCACCTCGACCCTCGCATCCGGCATCGCCAAAGCCACCAGACGGGAGGCCAGGGCTTCGGCCAGGGCGGGGGCCGCGGCGCGGCGTATCCCGCTCAGCTCGGACGCAAGCTTGGCCGCGGCGGCTTCGCCGGCGGTCAGGTCGCGCTGGGCCGCCGCCAGGCCTGCACAAGTTCCTTCGAGCTGCACCAGTCTGGCCTCGGCGCCAGTCAGGTACTCGAGAACCCCGCCGGCGCCCTCGCCGTACTTGCGAGTCAGCCGGGCCAGGACCGCAAGCCGGGCGTGGGCGGCCTCGAGCGCCCCGTGGTCGGGCGCGATCTCGGCCCCGGCCACCTCCGCCGCAACGTCGGCGACCTCGAGGGCCGCTCCTTCGAGGCGCGCGGCCAGCTCGCCCAGCGCGGGATCGTGTTCCTCGATCCGGCGTAGCTCTGCGGCGGCGGCGCCGAGAACGTCTTCTGCGCCGCCCTCTTTGTGCAGGAGAGAGGACGCGCCCTGCAGCCCGAGAGCGATCGACTCGGCGTGCTCGAGGCGGCGAGCCTCGGCAACAAGATGCGCCTCTTCGCCCGGTACGGGCTTGGCCGCGCGAATCTCGTCGATCTCGTAGCGCAAGACGTCAAGCTCGCGCTCCCGGGCCCGCTCGCCTGTGGCGAGCTCTGCCACGGTGCGCTTGGCGATTGCCGCAGAGCGCACCGCCGCCGCCACACGCGCGGCAAGCCCAGACGTGAGCGCACCCGCGAAGGAGTCGAGGACTCGCCGCTGGTAGGCGGGCTCGCCGATCTGCACGTGATCGTGCTGGCCTGCGATCTCGACCAAAGACCTGCCGATGTCGGCAAGAGTGCCCACGGTGACGAGCCGCCCGTTGACGCGCGCCTTGCCGCCTTGTCCGTCCACGGCGACGGTTCGGTGCAGCACGATCTGAACGTCACCGCCCGACGGCTCGACGAGGCCGTGATCTTCGAGCCGCCTTACGCACGGATGAGCCGCGTCCACCACGAAGCGGCCTTCGATGCGGGCCCCCGAAGCCCCCTCCCGCACGAGGAGCCGCTCTGCCCTGCCCCCCATCAGAAGGGCGAGCGCAGCCACCACCAGCGTCTTGCCCGCTCCCGTCTCTCCGGTGAGCGCGCTGCAGCCGGGGCCGAGCTGAAGCTCGGCTCCCTCGATGACCCCGAGATGCTCCACCACGAGCTCGGCCAGCATTTACGAGAATCCTAAGGGCGGAACGCGACAACCTGCCCTGTTTCCGCCCGCCGGGCTCAGGGGCGCAAGTCCAGCTTGGCGCGCAGACGCTGCACGAAACCGGGGCCGCTGAGCCGCACCAGGCGCAGCGAGCGCGGATGCCGCCTCACCGTCACCACAGCTCCGGTCGGCAGATCGCACCCGAGCCCGCCGTCGAGCGACAGGGACGCCTTCTGGTGATCGGCGAGGAGTGTCACGGTGACCACCTCGTCGGGTGCGAGCACGATCGGACGGGCGAAGATCCGGTGAGGGCTAACCGGGACCAGAACGAGGCAGTCGGCGCGCGGCGACACGATGGGCCCCCCCGCGGACAGCGCGTATGCAGTAGACCCGGTGGGGGTCGCCACGATCACCCCGTCGGCATTGAAGTCCTCGAGGTGATCGCCGTCGACGGCGACGCTCAGGCGGACCATGCGGTAGCGGGAGGAACGCTCGATGAGCACCTCGTTCAGACCCGTATAGGCGGCCTTCTCGCCGCGCAAGTCCGCCGCGCATGCGAGCATCAAGCGCTGCTCGATGCGGAAGTCGCCTTCGAAAACGCGCTGTAGAGCAACGCGTTCGTCGCCTGCGTCGACCTCGGTCAGATAGCCGAGGGCGCCGAGGTTTACTCCCAGAAGCGGCGCGTCGGCGCGGTGGGCGATCTGGGCAGCCCTCAGCATCGTTCCGTCTCCGCCCAGCGACAGCACGAGGTCGGGATCGTCTTCGGTGACTGCCACGTTCCTGCCGGCGAGATAAGCGGTGAGGTCGCGCGCTGCGTCGAGGCTCTTCCTCTTGCCGGGGTGGGTCACGATCCCGACGCGCTCGATCTTCATCGCGGTGCTGCGGCCAGGGCTGCGTCCACGACCCCGGTAGCGGCGACGGCGCCCCGCCGGAGGTGGACGAAGAACTCACGGTTGCCGGCCGGGCCCTCAAGAGGCGAAGCGGCGGCGCCGGCAAGGGCGAGCCCTTTGGCTTCACCCTCCGCCACCACTCCCAGGATGGCTTCTTTCCACAGGCTGGGGTCGCTCACCACCCCGTGGCGCCCGACGCGGCCGCGGCCCACCTCGAACTGGGGCTTGACCATCAGCACGAAGTCGGCTTCCGCTGCTGCGACGGCGACGAGTGCGCCGAGGACGGTGCGCAGCGAGATGAACGACAGATCTGCAACGACTGCATCCGGGCGCCACGGGAGGTCTTGTGGCACGAGACTCCGCACATTGGTGCGCTCGAGGACGATCACCCGGGAGTCGCCGCGCAGACCCCAGTCGAGCTGTCCGTAGCCGACGTCGACGGCGGCCACCTGGGCCGCCCCGCCCTTCAGCAGCCTGTCGGTGAAGCCTCCGGTCGACGCTCCCGCGTCCAGCCAGCGGCGCCCGGCCACCTCGACGGAGAGGACCTCGAGCGCGCCGTTGAGCTTGTCTCCCCCGCGCGATACGTAGCGGCGAGAGGGGGCCGCCAGAGCAATGGACGCGTCACCGCCGACGAGCGTGTGGGCCCCCGTTGCCGGCACCCCTCGCACGAGGACGTGGCCCTGATCGATGGCCCGCTTGGCGTCGCCGCGCGATGCGACGAGGCCCCGGCGGACGAGCTCAGCGTCCAGGCGCCCGGGTTTCGGCATCGTCTCGCTCGAGCTCGGCCTCGAGCACTTCGTCGAGCTCCTCGAGGACGGCAAGCCGGGCCTCGTCCGCCCGTCCCTCGGCGCGCTCCAGAGCGGCCTGCGACTCCGCCGGGTCGTGCCGGCTTGTGGCGTTGTGTGACATGGCCTGATTAAACCCCCTCAGCGTCCGCTCTTCGTCGACTTCGCGGCGCTCTTCTTAGGTGCCGTCTTGCTTGCGCCCGTTGTTCTCTTGCGAGTCGTCTTGCCGGCCCCGGACATCGACTTCTTGCGCGCCGTCTTGCCGGAACCGGCCTTCTTGCTGGCTGCGGTGGTCCTGCGGTCCGGGGCGGCGGCAGGGCGCTCCTCGAGGCGGGCGACGCGTCGCTCGACCCGCTGGACGTCGCGGCTCGTTGCAACGCCCAGAGCCGACATCTGGCTTGTGATCTCGGCCCGGACGATGTCCATCACTTCCCTGCGGTTCTGCTTGCTGCGCTCGATTAGCTCTCCGGCGAGCGCGGACACCTGATCGCGGCCCACCTCGCCCCTTTTCACGAAGTCCCGGGCTATCTGCTCGGCCCGGTTGCGCGTCAGCTCTGCGACTCCGCTCGAGATGAGCGCCAAGCGCCGAACCTCTTCCAGCATGTGCTCCTCCTTGGCAGGGACCGCTCGCAGGCGATCGCTTCTTATACTCGGCAGGTGCTGAGTCTCATTCCCATCTCCGATTCCAACCCGACACGTCGATTCCCGATCGTAACCGTCGCCCTGATCGCCATTAATGTGCTCGCGTTCTTCTTGCTCGAGCCGGGCTTCGGCTCCAGCAACGCGGCGCAGGCCTATTTCGTCAAGCACGCGGCCGTCCCCTGCCAGCTTCAACACACCTGTCCCGCCGGATCGATTCAGTACGGATTCAGGGGCGCCATCGCCAACATCCCCGGGCGCGACACGCTCAGCTTCCTCGGGGCCATGGTGTCCGCCATGTTCCTGCACGCAGGCTTCCTGCACATCGCCGGCAACATGCTGTTCCTGTGGATCTTTGGCAACAACGTCGAGGACTACCTGGGCCGCCTCAAGTACGTCGTTTTCTACCTCGTATGCGGCTTTGCAGCCAGCTTCGCGCAGATCCTATCGAGCTTGCACGGAGACGGCTCGCTGATTCCTGCGGTAGGAGCGTCCGGAGCCATTGCCGGAACTCTCGGCGCGTACCTCGTGCTTTTTCCGCGCGCCCGCATCAACACGATCGTGCCAATTTTCTTCTTCTTTACGGTGCTGCGGCTGTCGGCCTTCGTCGTGCTCGGGCTGTGGCTGCTGTTCCAGATCTTCGTGTCGCAGCCGGGCGTTGCGTGGCAGGCGCATGTCGGCGGGTTCGTGTTCGGGGCGATCGCCATATTCCTTCTGGGAGGCCGCCCCCAAAAAGCGGCAACGCCGTGGCAGAGCTACGACTGGCACCGCTACTAGTAATCCGCTCTTTAGGGCCAACCGGCCAGGCTGTCGAGGACGACGTCGGGCTGGGGCTGGACGCCGCTCACACCGCTCGCCTGCGTGACTCCGGTGAGAACCAGCACCTTGGTCCAGCCCATGACGACCCCGGCCGCAAGGTCGGTGTCGGGGCGGTCCCCCACTATGGCCACGCGCCGGGCGTGGCCCACTCGCTTGGCCAGCGCGTCGGTCATCGGACGGTGGGGCTTGCCCATCACCTCGGCGCGGCGACCAGAGGCGGTCTCGATCGAGGCGAGGATGGCCCCGGCTCCCGGCACGAGGCCCTCCGGCGCTGGAAAGGTGGCGTCGGCGTTGGTGGCAATCAGCGTTGCCCCATCCCGCACGGCGCCAGCGGCGCGCGCCATGGCGGCGTAGTCGAAGCCGGGGTCCCAGCCGATCACCACGAGGTCGGACGCGGCGACACCCGGATCGTCCTCTACCACGATGCCGGAGTCCGTCAGCGCCTTGCGCACACCGTCTCCCCCGACGACGATGGCACTCCGCCCTGCGAATCCGCGCTCCTGCAGGCTCTCGGCGGTCACCAAACCAGAGGTGAGCAGGTCGGAAAGATCCGTCGGTATGCCAAGGGCGGCGAGCTTGTCGAGGTACTCATCTACCGAGTAGCGCGAGTTGTTCGTGCAGAAGATCGTGTGCACACCGCGGGCCCGCAGGCGCGCGATCGTCTCGGCCGAGCCCGGTATGGCATCGTCCCTTCGGTACAACACTCCGTCCATGTCGAAGACGATGGTCTCGACGTCGCGCAGATCCTCTGCTTGGGTCACGGCCCTCCCACTTCCCCGCAAGGTGTGACAATCAGATGAGCGCAGACTAAAGGACGAGTCGAGGAGACGGCGTGGCGACAGCCTCAAGATCAGGAAAACGCAAGCGGCCCGACCCTCTGGATTTCCTGGACGTCGACGCCCTATTGTCCGACGAGGAGCGCATGCTGCGGGATACGGTGCGTCGCTTCGTGGCCGAGCGAGTGCTGCCGGACATCGGCGACTGGTTCGAGAACGCCCATTTCCCGAGGGACCTCGTTCCCGAGCTGGCGGGGCTCGGCCTTCTCGGCATGCATCTCCACGGATATGGCTGCGCCGGGGGCAACTCGGTCAGCTACGGCCTCGCCTCGATGGAGCTCGAGGCGGGTGACTCGGGGATTCGAAGCCTCGTCTCCGTGCAGGGCTCGCTGGCGATGTTCCCGATCTACAAGTTCGGCTCCGAAGAACAGAAGCAGGAGTGGTTGCCGCGCATGGCGGCCGGCGAGGTCATCGGCTGCTTCGGCCTGACGGAGCCCGACTATGGCAGCAACCCGTCCGATATGCGCACCAGCGCCAAGCAGGACGGGGACGACTGGGTCTTGAGCGGCACCAAGATGTGGATCACCAACGGTGGTATCGCCGACATGGCGATCGTGTGGGCTCAGACCGACGACGGCATCCGCGGCTTCATCGTGCCCACGGACACGCCCGGGTTCACCGCCAACGACATCCATCGCAAGCTGTCGTTACGCGCTTCGGTTACCTCCGAGCTG
>JBBSGD010000073.1:0-8355 GCA_038254435.1 Actinomycetota bacterium | reverse complement strand
GTGGGCGGCTTCACCGCGGACGAGGCGGTGAACTGCTTGATCATGCCGATGGCGGCGTGCGGGGGGCCGGTGCCGCCGCCGGGCTTGCCGGTCTGCCAGCAGGCAACGACGTAGCGTCCCGGGGACAGATCAAAGGTCCCCGCCCCGGTGGCCCCGGTGTTGACGTCACCGATCTCGCCGAAGTGGAGCCAGTCGTCCTCGGACTTAGGGCCCTTCTTCTTGGCGTCGGCGATGACGTCGGCGGCGCTCTTTCCTGCAGGAAGGCCCACGACCACGAACTCGTGCGTGATCTCGAAGGACTCCTTGTTGCTGAAGGCGACGTTGAAGGGCTGGTCGGCGACGACCTCGCTGGGCAGGCCGTGGAAGGAGAACTTGGAGGCCGACACCTTGTAGGAGGGCACCGCCGAGGTCGTGGGGGCGGTGGCGGAGCTGGACGCGGTGAACTGCTTGATCATGCCGATGGCAACGTGCGGGGGCCCGGTGCCGCCGCCGGGCTTGCCGGTCTGCCAGCAGGCAGCGACGTAACGGCCGGGCGGGAGATCGAAGGTGTGGGCCAGCGTCGCCCCGGTGTCAACATCTGCGATCTCGCCGAAGTGGAGCCAGTCGTCCTCGGATTTAGGGCCCTTCTTCTTGGCGTCGGCGATGACGTCGGCGGCGCTCTTTCCCTTGGGCAGGCCCACGACCACGAACTCGTGCGTGATCTCAAAGGACTCCTTGTTGCTGAAGGCGACGTTGAAGGGCTGGTTGGCGACGACCTCGCTGGGCAGGCCGTGGAAGGAGAACTTGGAGGCCGACACCTTGTAGAGGGGCACCCCCGGGGGGCCTTGGGAACCGGTCGAGGTCTCGACTGCTTGGGTTCCGGCAGCCGCATTCCCCGGACCCGCCAGGCCGTTCGCCCTGCCCTTGACACAGGCAGTGAGAACGAAGCTCAAGAGGCAAAGGGCGACCACGCCGGATGTACCCGTTCGCAGTCTCGACCGCCCGCTACGGAGCCGACTGTCCGCTCCTAGCTTCACACTGCCCCCTCCCTTCACCCTCCCCCTTTCTGCGACGTCACCCCGCAATAGCCTCGCTGCGACACAGCGAACCCGTGAACGACGTTCGGTGGAGACTTGCCACAGCAGCATAGGCGGCCAAGCGGCCCGGAACCCGTCGATGAGAGTTTCGTAATGAAGCGACTCACAGGGCGCACCCCATCAGGTCGGGGCTGCACGATCGGTGGTGACAAACCCGTAATGATTTCATTTGGGGCTGCGGGCCTGGTGCCTTAAGTTCTGTCCAACACGCCGCAAAAGGGGACGCCCCGGAGCCAGCGCTCCCGCTGCCTAGTCACGGGGAGGTGTCGTGCTCGACTTGAAGCTCGACCCCACGGTTACGCCGCTGCTGGTGCTTGCGGGTGTCGTCTACGTCTTGCTCGAGCGCCGTCTCCGGCAACAAGGGTCGCGGCTTCGCTGGCCCCGGCACAGAACGGCCCTCTTCATCACAGGCCTTGCCGTGATCTTCGTGGCGCTTCAGGGGCCCGTCGACTACTACGCCGACCGGCTGTTCTCGGTTCATATGGGCCAGCACCTGGCCCTGCAGCTGATAGCTCCGCCCCTGCTCTTGCTGGGGGCACCCATCACTCTGCTCCTACGAGCGGATCCTCGCTGGCTACGGCGCAGATCCCTGCTGCGAATCCTGCGCTCCCGGCCCGTGAAGCTGGTTGCTCACCCGCTGACGGCTTGGCTGCTGTTCGTCGCCGCAACCGTAGGCATCCACTTCTCTTCCCTCTACGAGGTTGCATTGACGAACAATTGGGTGCACAAGGGCGAGCATCTGCTCTACCTCTTCACCGCGCTGCTCTTCTGGTGGCCCACAATAGGCACGGACCCCTCCCCGGTCAGGCTGTCGAGCCCGGCGCGCCTCCTCTATCTCTTTCTGGCCATGCCGGTCATGGCCCTCGTGGGAGTCGCCATTGCCGACGCCCCCCGGCCCCTGTACGAGTACTACGCCATCCTGCCCTCCCCCTATGGTCCAGAGGCGCTCGCCGATCAGGGCCGGGCGGGAACGCTCATGTGGGAGTGCGGCACCTTCACGATCGTGCCGGCCATGGCCACGATCTTGCTTCGCTGGCTGGCAAGGGACGAACGCGACCAATCACGCCTTGATGCGGCGCGAGCCGCATCTCCCGAGAGCAGCTCTCCTTAACGCGCAGCAGCCGTTTTCCGTTAAGGCCGGGCGGTCACCCCTTGACCATGAGCACGTCACGCTCGAGAGAGAAATGGGCGCTCGTCGCGGGCGCCAGGGGTTCGCCGTCGACATGCCGGCTGAACGCTTCCTCCGAAACGATCGTGAAGTCGGTGAGGTCCTGCGCATGGAACGCGTCGTGATGATGAATCAGGTCACGCGTGACCATGGCGCTCCATACGTAGAGCGGAACGAGCTCTAGCCGCATCGACCGCAGGGCGAAGACGTCCAGCCCGGCCTCGAGTGCAACATGCGGCGTCAGCTCGATCGGCCGGTTGGCGAGGTAGGCGTACGGGCCGGCGTTGCAGGCAATCGCCATCGCGACGTCGGCTTCGCCGAAGTCGCCCTTGAGAGTCATCGAAGGGCTACGGTGCCTGTAGCTGCCCGCCAGCACCCGGAACGCACTCCAGTAGAAGTAGATCTCCCCGAAACGTCGCTTCGCGGGGACATAGCGGTCCACTCGCTCGGCAGCCTCGGCATCGAATCCGCACCCGGCGGAGAAGGTGAAGTAGCGATCCTCCATCCGGCCCAGATTCACCGCGCGCGGCTCGTCGCTGAGGCCGGTGATCAGATGCTCGATAGCGGCGAGCGGGTCGAGCGGTATGCCGAGGGCGCGCGCGAAGACGTTCATCGTACCGCCGGGGATGATACCGAGCGGGGTGGCACTGCCTGCAAGCCCGTTGACTACTTCGTTGACGTGACCGTCTCCGCCGAAAGCGATCACCAGCGGCGCTCCGGCGCCGGCTGCATCCGCCGCGAGGCCGATGCCCGTATCTCTCCCCGTCGTCGCCAGAACCTCGACTCGAAAGCGAGCTCGAAGTGCAGCTATGACCGATTCCCGGGTCGAGAGCGGAAGTCTCCCGGCGTTAGGGTTGACCACCAGCACGGCGGACGGTCTGCTCGCGGCTCGTGACATCCGCTCCACGGTATCCGTTCGGGCGTCGGGCCCTCTTAGCCGTGACGCAGCCGCACTAAAGGCCAATGAGGCGAAGGAAAGGGTGGACGGTGGCCGACGTTCGGGTAATCGACACGAAAATGCACGGTCGCGACCAGCTCACCGCGGCCTATCTTCTTGCGGGAGACCAGACGGCACTCGTCGAGACCGGCCCCAAGTCGACGGTCGAGAACGTCTTTGCCGGACTCGAAGAGGCGGGTATCGATTCCCTCGACTGGATAGTGGTCACGCACATCCATCTCGACCATGCAGGCGCGGCGGGCACCATCGCCGCTCGCTATCCCGAGGCCAAGGTGGCAGTTCATCCGCTCGGTGCTCAACATCTCATCGATCCCTCCAAGCTGTGGAAGAGCGCGGCCCGAATCTACGGCGACCGAATGGATCAGATGTGGGGCGGCATCGATCCGTTGCCCGAAGACCGTATCCGCATCCTTGAAGACGGGGGTGTGGTGGATCTCGGCGGGCGATCCCTGCGGGCCCTGGAGACGCCGGGACACGCGAGGCACCATCATTCACTCCTTGACGACGCCACGGGCGCGCTCTATTGCGGTGACGCGCTTGGAGTGCGCCTGCCGGGTATCGGAGTAGTGCGGCCGGCAACTCCGCCGCCCGAGTTCGACCTCGAGGAAGCGATAGCGTCCATCACGCGCATCAGAGGGATAGCCCCGGCCTCATTGTGGCCGACCCACTACGGGCCCCAGGACGCGAGCATCGACGAGCTGTGCGAGGAGGCCGTAGAGGCGCTCTTGCAGTGGGGGGGCTGGGTGCGCGCCGCGCGCGACCGGTCTTCGGACCTGAAGGAGGTAACCGAACTCGTGCGGGCCGAAGCGGCCGCGGTGCTCGAGCGCAGCCTCTCCGAGGAGCAGGCTGCGCGCATGGAGCAGACCACCTCCTACGAGATGAACGTGTCCGGCTACATGCGCCACTTCGACAGGCTGGAGCGGGCGCGCTGAGGAAGGGTCGCGGGCACGGCTAAGTCTAGGAAAGCGGCTTGTGAAAGGTGAAGGAGGCGCGCTCGAAGCCGGCTCGCTCCTCGTAGAAGCGGTGTGCCCCCCCATCCAACCTCGAGGCTAGAGCGATCATGTCGCACCCTTTGGCACGGGCCAGCCTCTGCAGATGCTCGATGAGCCGGGCACCGTGGCCCTTGGATAGCTCTGACTCCTTCGTGACGAGGTCGTACAGCCACAGATAGCGGCCGTAGTAGAAGGTCACGCCAAAACCAACTCCGGCGAGAGCCAGGTCGCGGCCGTTGCGTCGGAGCGAGAATAAGCGGTAGCCGCGCGGCACCATCTCGTTTAGAGCCGCCATGTAGCTCTCCTCATCGAGATCGCTGCGCAGCTCGTACATCACATTGTAGGCGCGCCGCATCTCAACGGGCCCCATGAGCTCGATTACCTCCGGCTCATCCACACGTCACGCCTTGCTCGCGAGCTTGCGCGCCCGCTCCGGTGCGTCGGTCAGGTCCGGGTCTGCGGCCGCAAGCGCCTCGAACCACGCGCGGGCCTGGCTGTAGCGGCCGCGGGACTCGAGCAGGTTCCCGAGCACGTACCAGATGCGCAGGTGATGCTCCTCCACGGCTTCCGGGCGGATGTCGGCGCGCTCGAGCCCCGCAATCGCTTCATCGGCGCGTCCCATGTCGGCCAGCGCGCCCGCCGCCACGATCAGTCCCTCGGCGAAGACGGGAGCCGGCACCTTGCGCGGATCGAGCTCATTGCACAGCTCGAGGGCGCGCTCCGGCTTACCCATCGCCCGATAACAGTCCGCCAGGACCGGATTCTGGTCGCTCGTGCCGGTGATGCGCCGAAAAGCACTGAGCTCCTTGGCCGCCTCCTGCCAGGCGTCCGTCCTGTAGTAGGCGAGTCCCAGAAGCTCTCGAATCGCGGCGGAGCGCAGAGCGAGGTGCTTGGCCTCCTCGCCGAGGCGGATGGCGGCGGTGAAGTCTTCTTCGGCAAACGCTCCGGCCGCTTGCGAGAAGACCTCGAGCACAATGCCCCCCTTGCCCGGACGCACCGTGGAACGAAGCTCGTGTGCGACCTCGTCGGGCAGGTGAGCAGCGGGCACATCTGCGGGACCGGCTCGTCCCGGAGCGGGCTTTTGGTGCCCCCGCGCTTGCTTCCGGCCCCCTGACTCTCGTCCCTGCCCGGCCGGCCCGCGCTGGGGCGCTGCGTCGCGGCGGCCGTCGTTCATGCGACTCTTGTCCGCCGTGCCGATGTAGAGGCCGCGCCCCATGAGGCCCTCAGGCTCATGCTCGACGCTCAGTCCCGCGGCCACGAGGGCCTCGCGATATTGCCCATCGTTGAACAGCATCAGGCTGTGAGTCTCGGTGAAGTACTCGGTGCCCGAAGGTCTCGTGACGAGATAGTGCATGTCCATGACGGAACAGCCGTCCTTGACCGCGCTCGAGTTGAAACGAGCCACTTTGAGATCCGGGTCGTCTACGAAAACGGCTCCAAGAAGCCCCTCCTGCCAGCGATCGGGCGTGAGCCACGGCTCGATGAGGAGCAGCCCGCCCGGCGTGACATGGCCCGCCATGCAGGACACCGCCCGTCGCAGAAGCGGCTCCGAGGACATGTAACCGATGCTGCTGAAGAGGCATGTGACGACATCGAAGCGCCGGCGCAGGTGAAAGTCCCCCATGTTGCCTTCGTGAAACGGCACACCGGGGTTGTGCCGGCGGGCGATGGCGAGAAGCTGCCGGTCGAGGTCGAGACCGGCAACGGAAAAGAAGTGACCCAGCTCGGCGAGATGCTTGCCGGTACCGCAGGCGACGTCGAGCAGGCTCCTGGCGTCGGGGCTCCGCTCACCTATGAGCTCGCGAATGCGATCCGCCTCGGCGGTGTAGTTCTTGAAGCGGTAGATGGCGTCGTAGACGGCAGCCGAGCGGTCAAACATGGTTGAGAGTGTAAGAGCGGGCGAACTACCCCGGGCGCGCAAAGGCCGCCCGAAGGCGGCCCTTGCTACGTTTAATCCCCGGCAGCGTCCTACTCTCCCACCCCGTCTCCAGGGCAGTACCATCGGCGCTGGAGGGCTTAACTTCTGGGTTCGGAATGGAACCAGGTGTGACCCCTCCGCTATGAGCCACCGGGAAACCTATCTATCCAATTGTCAATTGCGTCTGGTGCGCCATCCAGGAGAACCCTGAACGCTCCAGAGCGAGCGCGAGCAAAAACCAAGCCCTCGGCCTATTAGTACCGGTCGCCTGAACACATTGCTGTGCTTACAGCTCCGGCCTATCAACCTTGTCGTCTAGCAAGGGGCCTTACCCAGTTACCTGGTGGGAGACCTCATCTCGGGGCCGGCTTCGCACTTAGATGCTTTCAGCGCTTATCCGCTCCGCATGTAGCTAAACAGCGTGCCCTTGGCAGAACAACTGTCACACTAGAGATGCGTCCGTCCCGGTCCTCTCGTACTAGGGACAGCTCCCCTCAAGTCTCCTACGCCCGCGGAGGATAGGGACCGAACTGTCTCACGCATGTTTGTCCCCCATTACTGGAGGCACAGACTATACCTTCACCCTATTTCTAGGGGCCGGCGTGTTATGGAATCCGTAGATTTCAAGAACTTCGCTTGAGAAAGAATCCCATCTCCTCGCCGAGCATGCGAGGAAGTCGTTACGGGGGCCAAGAATCCCTTGCTACGCAGATGCTGCTCCACATCTACGGCAGAGATCTGCTTCGTCTTCGAATAGTTTAGGGACGCGAAGTCATCGACGCGTCGAGCTACTTCGAGGAATTCCTGTGCGGTCATGCGAGGTCTGTTGAGCGGCAACAGCCGCAGAGCCTCTTGTACATGCCTTCGTTTGAAGATCACGTACGGCTCGACTTCGTGGAGTATTCGCAAGAGCAGAGGCCGGCTGGTGACTACGAGGTCACTCATGCCGGTCTTTCTGTCACGCAGATAGCCACCACCGAGGATGTTTCGGAGTCTCTCGAGCCCGAACCTGGCCGAGGTGCTCTGTGTCAGTGACAAGCTCGCTCGGATGTAGAAGCCGAAACGATACTCTTTCTGCCTAACGAACTGGAAATGGATACTCCCATCTCCGTCCAGGAATCCCGCTAAGTAAGACGCGTCCGATGCCCTCATATCCTGGCCTTCCCTCGGTATTGCCCTGACCGTACAGGTCGGGTGTGACAATCAGGGTTTCACCGATATGAGCCGATGGGCACCCACAGATTGCTCCGTGGGGACGCAGTGTTCTACGTTCTAAACCCAGCTCGCGTGCCGCTTTAATGGGCGAACAGCCCAACCCTTGGGACCTGCTCCGGCCCCAGGATGCGACGCACGGTAATCCACAGTTTCCTGTGGCGCAGACTATCCCTTCATCCAACTCATGCCTCTGGCGAGTTGGAGCTCGGCGTCTGATAGCGAACTTAGATTTGGCCGAAGCCAGCGTTCGCTATCTCAGGCTATTGCCTTCAGTCGTTACGGGGTCAAAGAAGCCTGTTAAGGCTTCTCGACTTCCCACGGGATTGCCCTTCGGTCCGCTCACTACGCAACAAACGTAGCTGCTGGGTATGACAAAAAAACCGAGAGGGTTTCCCCGTTATTAGCCGAGTCTGCTCAGGTGGTTACCCACCTGAGGGCCCTAAATTGAGCCGACATCGAGGTGCCAAACCGTTCCGTCGATATGGACTCTTGGGAACGATCAGCCTGTTATCCCTAGGGTACCTTTTAGCCGATGAGCGACGGCCCTACCACGAGGAGCCGCCGGATCACTAACTCCTGCTTTCGCACCTGCTCGACCTGTCGGTCTCGCAGTCAAGCTCCCTTGTGCGTTTGCACTCAACTCCTGATGGCCAACCAGGATGAGGGAACCTTTGAACACCTCCGTTACACTTTAGGAGGTCACCGCCCCAGTGAAACTGCCCACCTGACACTGTTCCCGACCCGGATTACGGGCCCGGGTTAGAAGCCCAGAACATTAAGGGCGGTATTTCAAGGTTGACTCCACCTGAGCTGGCGCCCAGACTTCAAAAGTCTCCCGCCTATCCTACACAAAACGTCCCAAACTCCAATATCAAGCTGCAGTAAAGGTCCTAGGGTCTTTCCGTCCTTCCGCGGGTAACGAGCATCTTTACTCGTATTGCAATTTCGCCGAGTCCCTGGTTGAGACAGTGCCCAAGTCGTTACGCCATTCGTGCAGGTCGGAACTTACCCGACAAGGAATTTCGCTC
>JBBSGD010000072.1:0-8569 GCA_038254435.1 Actinomycetota bacterium | reverse complement strand
CCTCGGCCTTTCCCGACCAGGGTGACCTGACGCTGGGGGGCAAGGCCGGCCGCACGCTCGTGGGTGTCAGCCTGCATCCGGCCTCACCGGGAAGAAACCAGGTCCGAATCTACCTGGGGGCACCGAATGGGGGCGGGGAGGCGCGCCGCTCCCGAGTTGGTCTGCGCGTGTCCGGGTCTGTGCGGCGGACTCAGCGATGCGGGGCATCGTGCAGAACTGCCGAGGTTCACTTGGGCGACAGCCCGGCTCGCGTGGGGGTGATCGTCGGAGGCAAGGATGGGGGAGAGGCGAGCTTCTCTCTGCCCGCCCTGCCGGCGCCGGACGGCCTTGCGCTCGCGCGGTCCGCCTCGACGCGTATGGAGAAGCTGAAGAGCTATCGCGTGCAGGAGAACCTCTCCGGGATCCGAAGCCTCTATTCCTACGACCGGCCCCACCGCATTTGGGTCCGCGTGATGTACACGGGGGGGAGCCAGGAGACTCTCTGGATGGGGCGCAGGACCTGGGAGAGGGAGGGTCCCCATGAGTCCTGGAAGTTCCGTTCCAAGGGAGGCAACCCGGCCCCGGTTCCCTACTTCGTGTGGGACTCGTTCAAGCCCTTTGTGGACGCTCGCGTTGTGGGACACGGCCGGGTCGGGGGCACGCCCGCTACACTCGTGTCCTTCTTCGGCGGGCATGGGTCCGACCCGGAACCCGTGTGGTTCACGCAGTGGATCTCACGGCGCGGGATTGTTCTGAGATCCGAGATGTTCGCCCCAAACCACTTCATGATCGACCGCTACGTGGCGCTCAACCGGCACTTCGCGCTGCGCAGACTCCCGCTTTAAGAATGGCTCACCGGCGGCTGGGGGAGGGTTCCGTGCGACGATCGGCGAAATCTTGGCCGGGAACGCGCGCCGGTAATGCGGGTAACGAGATCTCGAAGGCAGCACCTCGGCCCACTTCACTGCGCGCAGATATCGACCCGCCGTGCGCCTCGACCGTCTGACGAACAAGCGCGAGTCCGAGGCCGAGGCCCTTTTCTCGGTCCGCTCCGTTGAGGGTAACGAAGCGATCGAAAATGCGGTCGGTGTCCGAGGGTGGGATGCCCGGGCCCTCGTCTTTGACCTCTATGCCGGCGAGCCGCCCCCGGCGCCGCAGGGAGAGCTCGATCTCCCCCCCGCCGGCGTGCTTGAGGGCGTTGGCGATGAGCTCATCCAGCGCCAGCGTGAGCGCCTCGGGATCGGCCTGCGCCCAGACGTCCTCGATGTGACCGAGCGTCACGTTGGGGGCCGATGCGCCCCACCTCCGATGCACCAGGCGCACCAGGTCTTCGAGGGAGACGCCGTCGGGGTCGAGCAAAGGGGCGCCGTTAGTCGCGGCCGGCTCCAAGAGCTGGTCGGAGATGTCCTGGAGGCGCCACAGCTCCTCGATGATGACCTCGGCATCGCGCGCCAGCGTGGGATCGCTCGTGGTGCGTTGGAGGACCTCGGCGTGGCCGAGCGCAATCGTCAGAGGGGTGCGCAGTACGTGTGAGGCACCCTGGATGAAGCTGCGCTCTTTCGCCAGGAGCTCGAGGTTGCGATTCGAAACGGCGAGCAACTCTGCGCGCGCCCTAATCCCACGCCGCACGTGCCAGAGCATGGCCAGAAAAACCGCTGCCATCAGGGGGACCTCGCTAAGCTCGTCGGCCTGCTGGGTTGATTGCGTCACGTCGTAGACGAGGGCGAGACCGGTGAAGATCACGATCGCCCCAAGCGTCCAGAGAGTGGCCTTCACGGACCATACGCGCAGGCCGTAGAGGATCGCCAGGCTGATCCAAACGAAGTGGAAGGGCACGGTTGCCCACGTTTGGAAGAGGAGGATCCCCCCGAGGTTCAAGGCGACAAACGCCGCCCAGGCGACGTCAATCCATTGCTGCGCCAGGCGGCGGCGGAGGCGTTCAGCCCAGCCCAACGCCGTAACCCCTTCCTCGGATCGTGCCGACGGTCCCGGGGGGGAGCTTCGAGCGCAGGCGGCGGACATAGACCTCGACCACGTTGGAGTGTGGATCGAAGCTGTAGCCCCAGACTGCGGAAAGGAGACGCTCCCTCGATACCGCCGTCCCGGCGTTGCGCATCAGCTCCGCTAAGAGAATGCACTCACGCTGGCTCAGGTCGACTGGATCTGCCCCCCAGTCGACTTGGCGGCGGACCAGGTCCAGGGTGAGCCCCCGGGTGACGAGTCTCGTGGCCGGCTCCTGCCGTGCCCGGTCCCGCATGCGTGCCTTGAGCCGGGCGAGGAGCTCGTCCAGTGCGAACGGCTTGGTGATGTAGTCGTCGGCGCCGAGCTCCAGGCACTCCACCTTCGAGGCCGTGTCCGAGAGGCACGAGAGCACGATGACGGGCTGATCCGGCTTGCGCCGCAGGACCCTGCCGAGAACCGAGGCGCCTCCGGTGCCGGGCATCAGGAGGTCGAGGACGATGACGTCGTAGTTGTTGCTCACCGCCAGCCGGTAGCCCTCCTCGCCCCGCTCGACGGTGTCGACCTCGTAGCCCTCGCTGCGCAACGCTCTGGAGACGAAGTCGAGAACGCGCGGTTCGTCGTCCACCAGCAAGACGCGGCCCGAACCTGAGAGAACTGTCATATAGGTTTCACGAATCCATTCACACCCCAATCGGTCAGCGTTACTGTACCTGATGAGGGGTGCGCCCCCTCGTTGGAGTCTGCTCTCGTGGGGGAGGTCTGTGTCCGCAAGCGGCGCTCGATACGGTGAAGAAAGGCGCGCCTCCGATCTCGGGACGAGTGCCGGTGTTCCGGTAGGCGTCTGGCTGAGGGTGCTGGCGCTGGGCGGGGTCGCGCTCACGGCGCTCGTTGTGCTCAGCGGGGTCTTGAGCCTGGGACTCGCTCATCGGGCCCTGACGCTGATGGCGCTGGCTCCTCTCGTGGCGCTCGCGCTCGCCTGCCGCCTCCACCACCCCCGTCTGTGGCCGTGGGCCCGTGCCGCTCTGGCGCTGCTAATCGTGGATGCGGTGATTGGAGAGCTGGTGGCCGCTCTAAACGCCCCCCTCGCGGCGGGTGTGCATCTGGCCCTTGCCGCCCTGGCGCTGGCCGCGACCGTGTTGCTGGCAGGTCTCGCCCTGAAGGCCCGGGGCGAACCCGCGGGCCACGCCGCCGACTACGCCGCGCTCACCAAGCCGCGCGTTATGTCGTTGCTGCTGGTCACCGCGGCGGCGGCGGCGTTCGTCGCCGATCGAGGAGTGCCGCCTGCCCGGGTTCTCCTCGCCTTGATTGTGGGCGGCGCGCTGGCCTCCGGGGGAGCGAGCGCAATCAACCACGTGCTCGACAGCGACATCGACAAGCGCATGGTCCGGACGCGCGACCGTCCCGTGGCCGCGGCCCGCGTAAGCCGGGTCGGAGCGCTGGAGTTCGGGCTTGCGCTCAGCGCCTTCTCATTCGTTCTCTTGGCGGGGGCGCTCAACCTTCTGACGGCCGCACTCGCGCTCGCGGGAAACCTTTTCTATGTTTTCGTATACACGGGCTGGCTCAAGCGGTCGACGCCGCAAAACATCGTGATCGGCGGCGCCGCCGGGGCCGTACCGCCCCTGGTAGGCTGGGCGGCCGCGTCGGGAACAATCGATCTTGCCGCGATCCTTCTCTTCCTGATCGTCTTCCTCTGGACCCCTCCCCACTTCTGGGCGCTGGCGATCCTCCTGGAGCGCGACTATGCCAGGGCCCAGATCCCCATGCTGCCCGTCGTGAAGGGGAGGGCACACACCGCGCGGCGCATCCTCGCCTACACCGTGATCCTCATGGGAGTCAGTCTTCTGCCCTATGTGGTGGGCGCGGCATCGGCAGGCTACCTTGCGGTGGCGCTGCTTCTCGGGGTCGGTTTCGTGGCGCTGGCGTGGCGCTTGAGGCGTACCACATCGGCGCGCAACGCCAGATGGGTATTCCACTACTCACTGGGCTACCTCGCGCTGCTCTTCTGCGCCATGGCGGTCCTTCCGGCGGCTTCCTAGATCTCCCGACTGCGCCGCGCCGAAAGCCGACGAATCCCTCCTCGACCCTGGTGCGTACTACCACCAGTACATCTCGAATAGGAGGAGAGAGCATGAAGAGACTCGGCTTGGTTCTGTCCGTGGGCGTGGTAGCGCTCCTGGCGGCGGCGTGCGGAAACGGATCTTCTTCCGCCGGCGCGAGCGGGGGAGGGAGTCCCGCGATCAGCATCGTCTCCCCGAGTGACGGCGCCAAAGTGACTTCCCCCTTCAGCCTCAAGGTCTCTTCGAGCGAGGCGCTGGGCCCCACCGACTCCGGCAAGGACCACTGGCACCTCTACATCGACGGCAACCAGCAGGACTACAAGGTCATCACCTCGACCTCCACCGAGGTCCAGGGGCTGGCAGCCGGGCGGCACACGATTGCGGCCTCACTGCAGCACGCAGACCATTCGCCCGTGGGGCCGGTGGACAAGATCACCGTGACCGTTGCCGGCTCGGGCTCAGGCGGAGGCGGCGGGAATGGCGGCGGCGGCGGCGGCGGCGGTGGCTACTGAGCCGCGTCCTATGACTTCGAAAAATGCACTAGGGGCCGCGGCATCCACGCCGCGGCCCCGAGTGGTCGAGCGCTACGGCCGCAGCGCGCGCTGGTTCCATGCCGCCGTGTACGTGACCGTCCTCGTGCTGCTGGCGACGGGGTGGTGGCTGCTGGCGGGGCGAGAGGGACAGCCGAGCCCTCTCGCTCGTATGTCCGGAACCTCGGACACGTCTCTGCACAAGATGGTCGGGTGGGCGTTCGTGGCCGTCGCGGCCGCAGGGGTCGTGCTGGGATGGCGGGGGTCACGCACGTTCGTCGTTGAGTCCCTGCGCGTCGATGGCTCGGACGGGCGCTGGCTGCTGCGGTGGCCTGCGGCCGTGCTGACCGGACGTTTCGGGCGTCACGAGGGCCACTTCGACCCGGGCCAGAGATTCCTCAACGTAGTCATGGTACTGAGCCTGGCGGCGGTCACCGGAAGCGGGGTCGGGCTCGTCATGGTCCACGGTGGGCCCACCTTCGTGTGGCTTGCCCTCGTTCACAAGTGGTCGACGTACGTCCTCACGCCCTTGATTCTCGGCCACATCGTCATTGCCTCCGGGGTGCTGCGGGGGTATCGGGGAGTGTGGCGCTCCATGCACCTCGGCGGCCGCCTCGACGCCGCTGTCGCGCGCCGCCTGTGGCCCCGCTGGCTCGAAGACGCCACGGGCCGACGGGGCGAGCGGAGCCCGGCCGGAGAGGACCGCGGTCGCGCGGACTGACGACGGTTTGTGTTCCGTAACCCTGTACGTCGGCGCGAGCGCGCGCTGTTCTCAGAGTAAGGGCGAAATCCGAGCTCAGTGGAGCGTGCGGAAGACGAGCCCAGTGATCGCTTTAGGCCAGAAGTAGCTCGCCTTCTGCGGCATACGCTCGCCCGAGCGCGCAACCTCGACGACCATTACGGCGTCGAGCGGCCTGAGCAGGACGCCGGCGCTCCATGAGTCCTGGCGAACCAGAGAGCGCACCTCCGCGGCGTGCGTTGTGAAGCGCCACAGGGGCACCTCGTCGCCGAAGACCTCGGGCACGAGCGCTTCGTGGAGGGCAACGACATCGAGCGAGCGCCACGCCCGTGCCTTGGCGCCGACGCGTCTCACGACGTCCCCATCGCTGACCGTGACGACAAGCTCGGAATCTGAGAACACGAAGGTGAACGGATGATCTCCGGCGCTGGACTCGAGGGCGGCGTCCTCGGCCTCGCCGGCGGGCGCGGGCAGCGTGTCGAAGTGCTCGTCTAGACGCGCCGCTATCTGCTCTTCCGGCAAGCTCGAGCGCAGCACTCGGTGATAGGAGCGCACGATGAGCTCGGCGGTGTCCGCGTCGACGCACAGCGCCATCACCGAGTCGTGCCGGCCGGCACCACCCGTCTCGTGATGGTACGCGAGAGCGGTCTCGTAGCGGTGGTGGCCGTCGGCAATGACGAGCGGGCCGGGCGCGACCGCGCTCGACAAGAGCCGCAGTTCGGCTCCGTCGTCCACCGTCCACAGGCGATGAAGGGTGCCCTGCTCGTCGCTGAAGTGCGCATCCGCCTCCTGCCGGGCGAGCGCCGCGTAGAAAGAGTCCAGCCGGCCCGCGCCTCTGTAGATCGTGTAGATGGGGGAGACGTTGACGGGGCACGCACGCATCAAGGTGAGGCGGTCTTCGATGGGACCGGGCATCGTGCGCTCGTGTGGCAGGACGCCGGAGTCGGACCCGAAGGGCTCGAGCTTGAGTGCGCCGATGACCCCGGTGATCGTGTGCCGCCTCCCGGACAGCTCGAAGTCTTGTCTGTAGACGTAGAAGGCAGGCGATTCGTCTTGCCGCAATACTCCCTCGCGTATCCACTCGTCGAATGTCCCCGCCGCATGCTGGTACCTGTCGCGCTCGTCTCGATGGCGCGGGCGCGACGACTCGAGGTAGACGGCGTTGTGCGGATGCCGTTCGTGGAGGCGCGCTTGGTCCTCGTCCGAGATCACGTCGTATGGAGGGCACACCATGTCCGCAAGGGCGTGTGGTGAGGAGTAGCGGACGCCGCGAAACGGCTTCAGGTCAGGCATTCGCGCCGCAGACTAAAGCATGCTTCCGGCGCTCCAGGCCCTTCAGGAGGACTGCGGTTGCGGCGGAAGTGTCGCCAGAGACTCCTGCAGCTCCGTGTCGCTCAGCGCCGCATCCTCGAGCCGCCCGGACAAGAAGGCCTCGTAGGCGCTCATGTCGAAGTGCCCGTGCCCACACAAGTTGAACAGGACTACCCGCTCCTCGTCCGCATCGCGCGCCGCCAGGGCCTCATCGATGGCGCCGCGCACCGCGTGAGCGGGTTCTGGCCCGGGGACTATGCCTTCTGCCTTGGCAAAGATCTGAGCGGCCTCGAACACCGGCTGCTGAGGGTACGAACGGGCGTCCATGATTCCCTCGTGCACAAGCGCGCACAGCGAAGGTGCGTCACCGTGATAGCGGAGGCCCCCCGCGTGCACCGGCGCGGGCACGAAGTCGTGACCAAGCGTGTACATCGGCATAAGGGGAGTAGTGCCTGCCGTGTCGCCGAAGTCGTAAGCGAACTTGCCGCGTGTCAGGGTCGGGCACGCGTCGGGCTCGACCGCCACGAAGCGCATCTTGGAGGAGCCCTTGAGCACGTCGGAGATGAACGGATAGGACATGCCCGCGTAGTTCGAGCCACCACCGACGCACCCGACTACGACGTCCGGCGTGTCCTCGAAGAGCTCCATCTGGCGCTTGGATTCCAGGCCGATGACGGTCTGGTGCAGGCACACGTGATTGAGGACCGAACCCAGCGAATAGCTGGTGTCCTCGTTCTTCGCGGCGACCTCCACCGCCTCGGAGATGGCAATGCCGAGAGAGCCGGTTGAGTCCGGATGCGCATCGAGGATGTTGCGGCCGGCCTGCGTCTCCAACGAGGGTGAGGGATGAACCGTTGCGCCCCACGTCTTCATCATCACGTTTCGATAGGGCTTTTGCTCATAGGACACCTTGACCATGAAGACCAGGCACTCGAGCCCGAAGGTCTGCGCCGCAAAGGCCAGCGCGCTGCCCCATTGGCCCGCGCCGGTCTCGGTAACGAGGCGCTTGATCCCCGCCTTCTTGTTGTAGTAGGCCTGAGCTACCGCGGTGTTGGGCTTGTGCGATCCCGAGGGGGAGACGCCTTCCCACTTGTAGTAGATGCGCTGCTTGCCGGTGAGCCCGATCGCCTTCTCAAGCCTGCGTCCTCGGTACAAAGGAGACGGCCTCCACAGCTTGAGCACATCGATGACCGCGCCCGGTATGTCGATGAAGTTTTCGGTCGAGACTTCCTGACGAATCAGCTCTTCGGGAAACAAAGGAGCGAGGTCCTGGGGTCCCACCGGCTGCATCGTGGCCGGGTGAAGAGGGGGCAGGGGCTCGCCCGGGAGGTCCGGCAAAATGTTGTACCAGGCCGTGGGAATGTCGGACTCTTGAAGGATGATCTTTGTGACGTCCTCGCGCGGCATGGTGGACCTCCTCGCTCGCGGGCTTACCGCCGCCAAACCTAACAGCGCTCGTCGATCATCGGTCCCCTGGTGTCAATAGCTGTGCCGGCCGGGCGCCCCCGGACAGCAGCAGCTTGCGGTACTCCTGAGGCCATGCCACCGGCACTCCACCGGCACTGTCGAGGTACACGGCGACGGCCCGGCCGGTGACGCAGTCGTGGCCCGCACACGTCACCAAGAACTCGTAGGTGATGGAGCTGTTGCCCAGACCGGCCACGCGCACCCTGACGTCCGCGACATCTCCGAAGGAGAGCAAACGCTTGAAGTCCGCGGACAGGTGCACGCGCGGCAGCCGCCCGTAAACGCCATCGAGCATGCCGAGTCGTTCGAGCAGCATGGTTTCTGCGCTCTCGAAGAGACGGAACGCAACGGAGTTGTGGTAATAGCCGGAGGCGTCGGTGTCAAACCACTCGATGCGCCTCTGGACGACCATCTCGGCGTGGTCGTCGCGCGGCGCGTCTTTGTCATGTGGCATCTATGAACCGTAAGCGATGGCGTGGTCGGATAGGGTCGAGCCACGACGAGGCCAACCGGATGCGAAGCTG
>JBBSGD010000071.1:0-8882 GCA_038254435.1 Actinomycetota bacterium | reverse complement strand
GTCGAGGCATGCGCGGCCTTGCGCTCGTCCTTACCGGAGGCACGGCCGGACTCATGTTCGGCTACGTCCTGCTGCGCGCGAACCTTTGCTTTCACTCCGTCGTGCGCGGGCTCTTCGAGGGCAGGCGCAACCTCGCCAAGGCATGGCTCCTGGGCGTGACAGTCGCCGCCGTGGGGCTTACAACGATCTTCTCCCTCGGCCTGTGGCCCGGTCTCAGCCGCGGGCTTCCCTTCAGGCCGATCGGCAACATCGGCGGCGGAATCATCTTTGGGATCGGCATGGTGATCGCCGCATCGTGCGTCTCGGGACTCTTCTACAAGCTCGGGGCCGGCATGCTCGGCGCTGCGGCGGGCCTGCTCGGTTGGGCGGGCGGCGAGCTGACGACCCGCAACCTGCCGGCGGGGCCGACCCTGCTGGCGGGGGGAGACGATGCAACCCTCGCCGGTGTTCTCGGTGTGTCGCGTTGGGTAATCGTGGTTCCTATAGCCGCTCTCGTGATCGCCCTGCTCGCCCGCTCGTACCGGCGCGATACCTGCCTGCGGGATGCATCCATCCGCACCGGATGGGCGTGGCCGAGGGCGGGCGCAGCCCTCGGGCTGGCCACGATCGCAGCGTGGGTGCTGGCCGGCATCGGCGGAGCTTCGTTTGGTCCGAGCACCGTGGGGGCGGTCAACGCTCTGGCGGCCGGTCATCCGAACCTGTGGCTGACGGCGTTCCTCTTGGGCATCATCGCCGGGGCGTTCGTAACGGCTCGTCTGACGGGCTCGTGGCGGCCGCGCCTGGAGACACGCGTTCGCTATGTGCAGCTCTTGATCGGGGGCTACGTTCTGGGATTCGGGGGCAGCCTGGCCGGCGGCTGCAATCTCGGACACGCTCTATCGGGAGCCGCACAGCTCAGCGTGTCGTCCTTCGTCACCGTCGCCGCCATTGTCACCGGAGTCGGCATCGCCCGCGCCGTGCAGCCGAGGCTCATGCAGCCGGTCACAGACTGGCGCCCAAATCTGAGCAAAGCAGCGTGATGCGCTCGACGTGTGAATCACCGCGTCGACGGAGAAGTCGACCGAGAAGCGGTGAGCAAGCGGGCTGCGCGACCGGCCCCGAACAACTCAGCCGCGCAGCCCGGCTCCATGCTTGCCTCTAGTGATGCTTGCCCCTGTGGAGCGGCTTGACCACCTCGGCATCGCCTCCGCCGCGCCGCACGGGCTCGGCAACCGCCTTCATCCGGCCCCCGGGCAAGAACCTGATCCCGGTGGCAGCTCCGAGCTCGGGTATGGAGGTGAACGACTGGCCGTACTTGTGGGTGAGAACCCCTCCGTAGGTCGAGATGAAAGACGGCTCTGCGTAGGTAGTCGGCGAGTCCAGCTGCGACGCGCGCGGCGCCGCGACTGCACGCGGCAGAGTCATCCCGAAGTCGTAGTAGTTGACGAGGATTTGCAGCACGGTAGTGATGATCGTGGCGCCTCCCGGAGATCCGAGGGCCAGCACGGGCCTGCCGTCCCTGAGCACTATCGTCGGGCTCATGCTGCTGCGCGGCCGCTTGCCGCCCGCCGGCAGGTTGGGGTCGGGCTGATCGGGGTATAGCCGCTCCGGGTCGAAGTCGGTAAGCTCGTTGTTCAGCAAGAACCCGCGTCCCGGAACCGTGATTGCGCTTCCCGCGATCTGCTCGATCGTTGTCGTGTAGCTCACCACGTTGCCGAAGCGGTCCGCGGTAGTCACGTGGTTTGTGGACACCTCTCTGTCCTGCGCGGTCGCTCCCCTTCCGGCCGAGCCACAGCTCCTCGAGTAAGGAGGCCTCGGGTTACCGGGAGCAACTGGGCTCGTCAGCGCCCTGTCGCCGATGAGGCAGCGCCTCTGGTTCGCGTAGCGCTGGTTGAGAAGGCCCGCCAGCGGAACGTTGACGTAGGTCGGGTCACCCACGTAACGGTTGCGGTCCGCGAAGGAGAGCCGCGATGCCTCGATGTACTGGTGCAGCGCGCGAGCGCGCTTCTCCCTGGACAACGGGAAGCCCTCGAGGATGTTGAGCGCCTCTCCAATCGTCGAACCCCCGCTCGAAGGCGGCGGCATCCCATAGACGTTGACTCCCCGGTAGCCGACCCTTGTCGGCGTGCGGGAGGGCGCCGTGTAGGCGCGCAGATCGCGCAGGGTCATGAGCCCCGGAATCACCTTGTAGGGCCAGCTCGAGCTGCGATCGAGCGGAGGGTGCTTGACGGTATGCACGATCGCCTTGCCAATCGCGCCGCCGTAGAAGGTCGAGGCGCCGTGCCGAGCAAGGGTCCTGTAGGTGTTCGCAAGGTCTGGGTTGCGTACTCGTGAGCCGATCGCAGGAGCTCGTCCGTTGCGCGTGAGGTACAGAGCGCGCGTGGGTGTGAACGCCTTGAAGCGAGGGATGTTCTCCTGCGTTTGCTCTCTATAGGTCGCATCGACGATGAAGCCCCTTCTTGCGAGCTGCGTAGCGGGCTGAAGCACCTGACGCAAGGACATCGTCCCGTAACGCTTGAGCGCTTGCTGCCAGGTAAGGAACGTTCCGGGCACGCCGACCGCAAGCCCGGTCGTCACCCTCTGCGGGTAAAAGGGAATCGGCTCGCCCGTGTGCGGATCGATGAACGCGTTCCTGCGCATCGCTTGCGGCGCTGTTTCGCGTCCATTGATCGCAATCACCTTGTGCTGGCGCTTGAGGTATACGACCATGAAGCCGCCGCCGCCGATGCCCGCGACGTACGGTTCGGTGACGCCGAGAGCCGCTGCGGTCGCCACCGCCGCATCGACCGCATTGCCGCCCCGTTTGAGGATCTTGATGCCGGCCCGGCTGGCGTCCGCGTCGACGCTCGTGACCGCGCCCCCGGTCCCGATCGCAAGTGCTTGGCTGGCGTGGCCGCGACCGGCCTTGGCCCTGCCCGTGAGCGGCTGCACCACCATGCCGCTTAGCAGAGTGCAGCACAGCAACACGCTCGCGCCTACGCGCCCAGCGCGTGACCGCAAGCTCGCTCCGATCACTGGGGACCCGCGCTTCGCTCTCATTGGTTGCCCTCCTCGAACGCTCGCCGACTCCTCCCGAGGTTAGCGCCGCGACCAATGCGGGTCAAAACGGTCCGTTCCGGTTGGCTCGCGGACGCAGCACCAGGGGTGAGCGGCAATCGGAAGCCAAGAACGCGCCTCAGGCCTCGCCGCGCGCCGGGTAGTCGTTCTCCTTGACGAAATCCAGACCATCGAGGACGTCGTCGAGGTGAGGACGTCCGAACGGCATGGAGTTGATCACCTCGTAGAAGACATCCCCGCCGGGCTTTATCCAAAAGAGCCCGGGCTCCCCGAACTGGTCGGGCTCACCATCCTTGATTCCCTGTGACACGAACAGTCCCCACTCTCTCATCGAGTCGATGGATTGCCCGTAGCCGATCGTCAAGCTGCCAAGGTTCCACTCCTGCGCCGATTTACGGGCGCGCTCTTCGCTGTCACCGCTGACCGCGATCACGTCGACTCCTCGTTCTGTGAATTCTGACAGCTTGCCGGCGAGCTCGCCGATGTAGACCTTGCACACCGGGCAGTGATAGCCGCGGTAGAAAACCGCGAGGGTCAAGGTGTCGGGCCGCTGCTCATGCAGCTTCCAGGCGCCGTGAGCCAGCGTATCGACTGCGAGGCTCGGGGCTGGGGTTCGTGGCTTGATCGTCGGCACAGGCGGTCTCCTTTAGGTGTCGTTAGATACAGGTCTCCTTCGTGCACCGACCTTGGTGACACGAGAATCGTCGTTACGTGATTCGATCACGCACTAGTCAGCCGCTCGTACGCTGCTCCCGTCGCAGCCGCGTAGATGGCATGGTGCAAAGCGTCGATTCCAAGCTCCTGCCCGCCCCACTCCCCGAGCGGAGGGGCGACCTCGAGCTTGGGAAGCATTATCAGGGCGCTGCCCCATACGACGGCGAAGTGCACACAGGTCGCCGCCGGGCCCCGGATACCGGCGACGTCGATCACGCCGCGCAACGCACCCCACCCTGTTCCATAGCCGTAGTGAACGAGGCTTGCAAAACGCTTCTTCTCGTCGTCGCCAGCCGGAACGACCCCGAGCACCTTCTGTGCCGCGTCCGCAGGCGCCGAGCTTCCCTCGCGTTTGCGCAGTCGCTGCTCGAGCGCCGACGAGGCCGTCATTGCGAGGGTGCCGGCTACACCGGCCGCGAGCCCCCGGCCAATCGCTTCCGAGATGTTCTTGAGACTCACTGTTGAGCTCCTCCTTCACTGGGGCAGCGAGCACACCGATGGCGCACCGGGCGGGCGCCTTCCTGGCCCCTGCGCTCTGAGTCGGGTGCCGTCTGCGTTCGTTACACGACGCGGATCCTCTACCCGTCCGTCACAAGTCACCCGCGCGCCTCGTTAGGCTTCACCACTATGGGATGCCCACCCTCAGCGTCTTTGCCCCCAAGGTGAGATCGACAAACGCAGCACCAGGAGGTCCGCACCTCGACCCCCCGGGCGACGACGAGGTGATAAGGGCGCTGCGCGCCGGTGACGAAGCAGTCTTCGAGACGTTGGTCAAGTGCTATGGCGATTCCCTCCTGCGAGCCGCAAGAGGCTTCGTGCGCAGCGATCACGTGGCCGAGGAGGTGGTGCAGGACACCTGGATGCGCTTGGTGGGCAGCCTCGAAAGGTTCGAAGGCCGCTCGTCGCTCAAGACGTGGCTGTTCGGAATCCTCATTAACGTCGCCAGAAACAGCGCGCACAGCGAACGCCGCAGTGCTCCGCTGTCTTCCCTGGTGGCCGACGACCCGAACATATCGGTCCCAACAGCCGCCCCCGAGCGGTTCCGAAGCCCGGACGATCCTTCTTACCCGTCGGGATGGGTGTCTTTCCCGAAGTCATGGGAGGGCATTCCTGAAGAGCGGCTGCTGTCGTCTGAGACGCGCGGGGTGGTGACGCAGGCGGTGAAGGAGCTTCCGCCGAGGCAAGCCATCATCATCACGCTGCGAGATGTAGAGGGATGGCCCGCCGCCGAGGTTTGCGAGCTCCTTGACCTCAGCGAAGCAAATCAAAGAGTGTTGTTGCACCGTGCGCGCTCGCTCGTGCGCCGGCGCCTCGAGATCTACCTGGACGAGGATTGATGGCTACATCGCTTCCAACGCTGACCTGCCGAGAGGCGGTCGAGCAAGCTACCGACTACTACGAGGGAGTCATGCCCCCCGAGGCGGTGGCGCGACTTCAGAGTCACCTCGCGGAATGCGAAGGCTGCGCCAACTACTTCGCCCAGCTGCGCCTCACTGTGAGAGCCCTGTCGACCGTCGCGCGTGAAGGTTCGCCTCGTCTGGCGCCGCGGGGGATCATCCAGGCCTTTCGCGACTGGAAGGCATCGCGAGGCTGACACGAGAGCAATCGTCTCTCAGCGCGAAAGGCCCGCGACTCCCACGCGCACCGCGTACACGGCCCCGGACACGGCGAACAGGAGTCCGGTGAGGAGCAACCACCGTCCGAGATAGACCGACACGGGCAGAGCCGTGATGTCCTCGTATGTACTGCCCGCAAATCCCAAGATTAGCGGCGCGTAGACGACCAGCGCGAGTCCCGAGATAGCAGCAGGCGCTCGCACGTAGTTCTTCCATCCCGACGGCGCGGACCGGTCGCGGCGCCGCGCGCCGGTGAGCCGGTCGATCACGGTATAGAGCGGGAACAAGATGAAGTCGTGCGCTACCGCCGACCCCACGAACCACACCCCAACACCGAGCGCGTACGACTGTGACCCGATCTTGAGCGCCGCAAAGCCCGAGATCGCCAGACAAGCAGCCATTGACAGCGCGTGCAGGGGGCCTGCACCATAGTGCGCTCTCACGCGAGCAAGAGCACTCACGCCGGCTCCTTCTGAAAGGTAAGCCGGTTGACCCACTTGGTGTTGTGAACACCCGGTGCCGCCGGGACTATGACCCTCGCGGGAAAGCCGTGGTCGTCGGAGAGGTCGGCTCCGTTCACCTTCAACGCAAGGAGCGACTTCGGATCCAGAACCTGCTCGCGGCTCAGCAGCGCCGAGCCGAACTCCCCGCCCGTCTGGAGGGATTCAACGAGCAGGAGCTCGGGCTCGGGCATCCCCGCCACCCGGGCAAGATCGCGCAGGCGGACTCCCGTCCACGTCTGCACCGTGGACCACCCCTCGACGCACGCAATTGGCAGCTGGTAGGTGTGAAGCTCCATCGCAAGGAGGTCGTCGCGCGACAGGGTTGCCGCCGCCTCCCCGGCTTGCGATGCGACCGTCAATCGCCACGACGAACCCGTGTCGGACGCCTTTATCCTTCTGTACGCAGCCGTCTTGTTGATCGCAAAATCGTTTGGCCCCGAGCCGTAGTTGCGCCCGCGCGGCGCAAGTACGGACAGGCTGCGGAACGGCCCACCGATCGTCTGGCCGGCCGTCAGGAAAAAGAGCGCCGCGGACCCGCCGCCGACCAGGCCCAGCAACCCGCGCCGGGAGATACTCGGCGAGTCGGGTTCCTCCGCGACGAGCTCGTCGTCCGTGAAGGGGCCCGGCTCGGTGCGGGCCAGCGGAGTGCGCAGCTCGTGGCTCAGGCTGCGCGAGCGCAGCCCCGCCACCATGCGCGGCAACTTGAGGACGACGTGCGCGACGAATGCCCCGATCGTTACCCATGCGCCGTAGAAGTGAGCGCCGTAGAAAGAGAAAGGAAACACATACCAATACTGAATGTCGAGCAGCCCAGTAATGATTTCGAACAGGACGCCACCGACGAGCAGCAGCAGGGTGAACCGCTCCACCGCCTGGGACGCCGACTTTACCGGCGGCCAGACGAAGAGCTTGGGAATGACCGACCACAGCTTGGCCAGCACGATCGGGATGAGGATGATGCCGAGTGTGACGTGTACGCCCTCGTTGAGACGGTAGAGCCATGACGGCTCGGTAGGCCAGTTGAACAAGTAGAAGCCGAGGATGCCCTTGTCGGGCGTGAAGTCGTTGAGGGTGCCTAGCTGTGGATTGTAGGCGGCATAAGAAAACAAGCCCGTGGCAAAGACAATCACCATGCCCCCGAGCAGCACCACGCTGAGCACCGAGGTCAGCCACAAACCGCGCAGAGGGCTTCGCCACCTCCCCAGCGGGGAGGTGGTCGGAGAGTCTGGGCCGGTGTGCTCGTCCTTCGGCACTGCTGGTGGGTGTCGGCAGACCCCCAGTCGTTACACGACCCGGCGGCCTCGGTTCGATCAGTGGCACACGATGGAGCCCATCCGCTGAGTCCCGGGCCCCGGCGGTCCCTGAAGGGCTCGGAAGATGCCGCCCGGGTGCCGCAGCAGCATCCCCGGTGCGATGCGGCGCCACGGGTCCTGGGCCGCGAGCCACTGCGCCTCCCCATCGGAAGAGGCTGAGAACGCAACGAGCGCCCCGGCCGCCCGGGCGTCGTCGGCCGCCAGGGCCGCGCACACGACGTGTCTTCCGCCGAGCAGCGGCAAGTACCACTGGAGCTGGTCGCGCAGCACGCCCACCACCGATGGATCGTCGAACGGAACGGGCGGCTCGGCCAGATCGAGCGCCAGCTCGAGGTACCCGGACGGAGCGGCGCGTGCAGCTTCGGCGCCGGCGAAGATGGCACCGTCCGCGCCTGCCACACGCCATGGCCACCGGCCGGCGAGGGGTGAGCCTTGCGCTAGGGCCGCGAGCGATTTCCCAGACGCTCCACGGGCGGCTACCAGGGTTGCCTTCACGTCGCCGTGCAGGTCGACGAGCTCGGCCGCGTGGAGGTTCCCCCGACTCGTCGAGGCCATGGCGGTGTGCGAACGGGCAAGGCGCACATCCGAGCTCGGCGAGTGAGGCGGGCGCACGTGCCACAACACGCACGCGGCGTCACCCACTGGTGGTCATCCTTGCGGGTCCCAATCCGCCCGCACTTGCTCGCTGACGGCGCGCAGGTCACGTCTGATGTCTTGGTTAGTGGGGCGCCCCCAGAACCAGTAGCCGTTGTAGATCGAGTGGATGGTCAGGTCCGGGTGCAACACGAAGCTGTACGGCAGAAACGGCCTGTGCCCCGGGTCCGCTTCCTCCTCGATGTCGAGCTCGCCCATGACGCTTCGCTGCTCGTCCGAGAGAAAGGTCCAGCGCGCCCCCAGCCCGGCCCGGAACGATGCCGCAACCTCGGGCGGGTCGACCGTGATCGAGACGATGCGCGTGTACGCCACCTCCATCTCGTCCTGCAACTGCAGGAGATTGCGCATGAAGCGCTGTTCCTTGGGTCACCACCACCCGCGGTAGAAGTTGAGGAACGTGGGATGCTCGGCAGTGATCTGCGAAAGCCGCCTCACAGAGCCCGCATGATCGGGCAGCTCCAGGTCGATTAGCTTCTTGCCTTCCGTCACGTCCTTGCGCATGGCTCCCCCTATGACTGTCTGGCTGCCTCGGTCAAGAAGCTCACACGAGCTCGTAACTCGTGGTGACGTCGATCCCGCCCTTGAGGGAGCGAGCGACCGGGCACTTGTCCGCATGGAAGTCGTGCACGCGCTCGACCACCTTCGGATCCCCCTCCCGGAGCTTGAGCCGGTAGTGAACGTGAATCCGCTTGATGACCAGGACTCCGTTTTCGTTTTCGACCTCGCCGGTTGCCTCGCAGGTGAGGCTGTCGTTACCGGCGTCTACGTGGCGCGCTTCCAGCGCGCCTCCAAAGGTGCCGACCAGTCAACCGGCGGCAGCCGCCACGACGTAGTCGAGCGTTGTCGCGTCGGACGGGTAGTCCTCGGGGCCCACTCCGTAATGCTCGGCCACCTCGGAGTGCACGCCGAAGGTCACGTCGTGATCCAGGCCCGGAAGGCGCGCCGCGCGCTGCGGCCCGTGGCGACGCGTAACCGTCACCCTCGACACGTAAGCGATCTCGGCCATGCCGTTCTCCCTCCCGGGCCCCAGCCCAAGCATCGGGTAG
>JBBSGD010000070.1:0-8915 GCA_038254435.1 Actinomycetota bacterium | reverse complement strand
GGTGGTCGGTGACCCGGTTGTCGTGAAAGTTGTAGGTGCGGATCTTCTCGGAGCGATCCGCAGTGCCGACCTGCGAGCGGCGCTGCGCTGCAAGCGCCGACTGCTGCTCGTCCTGCTTTTGCTGGAGCAGCCGGGCCCGCAAGATGCGCATCGCCTTGGCCCGGTTCTGGATCTGAGACTTCTCGTCCTGGCACGCGACCTCGATGGCGCTCGGAAGATGGCGTATGCGCACGGCCGAGTCCGTCGTGTTGACCGACTGGCCGCCCGGTCCACTCGAGCGATAGACGTCGATCCTCAGGTCCTTGGGGTCGATGGCGACGTCCACCTCTTCGGCCTCGGGCAGCACGACGACGGAGGCCGTCGAGGTGTGAATGCGCCCGCTCGACTCGGTTACGGGGACTCGCTGCACTCGGTGCGTGCCGGCCTCGTGCTTGAGGCGGGCGTAGGCGCTCTTGCCCTTGACGGCAAAGGTGATCTCCTTGAAGCCGCCGATTCCCGACGGGTTGGAGGAAAGGGTCTCGACCTTCCAGCGCTTGGTCTCCGCGTAGCGCCCGTAGAGGCGGAACAGCTCCGCTGCGAAGAGCCCCGCCTCGTCGCCGCCGGCCCCGGCGCGGATCTCGACGATGACGTCCCTGTCGTCGTTCGGGTCTTTGGCGATTAGACCCTCGGCGAGCCGCTCGACGAGGCCCCGCAGCGAGCCCTCCGCCGCCTTCACCTCTTCCTCGAGGTAGCTGCGCTCGTCGCCCATGGAACCCTTCAGCATCTCCTTGGCCATCGCCAGATCCTCGCTGGCCGCCCTGTACTCCCGCCATGCGTCGACGGTCGGCTTGAGCTCGGCGTGCTCTTTGCCCAGCGACTTCAGCTCGTCGGGGCGCGCCGCGACGCCTGGATCGGCGAGGCGCCGCTCGATGGCGGCGAAACGCTCCTCTATCTCTTCCAGCCGGCCGGAGGGCAGTTGCACGGGTTCCTCCACTCGCAGGGCGCCGGGAACCCGGGCGCGAAGGCCCACGGGCATCGCCGGCGGGGGACCTCCCAAGGATACACGCGGGCCTCGCTCCGCCGCCGGGAGGCGCGCCGGGTAAAGAGCCCAAGGGCGCAAGATGGGCCCATGCGACACGCTCTGCGGCCGGCCGGGGCAATCGTGGCCCTGTTGCTGGCGCTGCCGGCTTGCTCGGCGTCCTCGTCCGGTGGCCACGTCTCCTCGAGCCCGAGTGGTCGATCTTCGCCCGCACCGGCTGCGGACCCCTGTACCAATCCCCCCGCCTACGCGAAGCCGGACCCGCAGCGGCCGCGCTACAAGATGTCGCTCGAGCTCCCGGCGCCGGGCAAGCCCGTCACCGGGCGAGAGGCAGTCGCCTTCCGCCCGAGCAAGCCGACGAGTCGCCTGATCTTTCGCCTGTGGCCAAACGGTCCGCTCCAGGCCTCGGAGGGCGCTCACCTGGCGGCCGGGCCCGTGACCCAGGGCGCCCGGACACTTCAGTCGCACAGGCCCAACCCCACTACCCTCGTTGTGCGGTTGGGGCGCACCCTCGCTCCGGGCGAAGTTGTACGCGTGTCGATGCCGTTCACCTTGCGCTTGCCCGGCCCGGTCCTCGATCGCCTGTCGGCCGGCGGCGGCGCGCTCCGGCTCGGCTCGTTCTTCCCGCTTCTCGCGTGGAACCCCGACACGGGCTGGGTCACCGATCCCCCGACGACCTTGCTGGGAGAGACGTCTACCTCTCCCACTGCGGACTTCACGGTGAGGATCCACGCGGCCGGAGGCACGCGCGTCCTGGCGACGGGCAAGAAGTCGGGCCCGCATCTGTGGCGGGCCGAGGCGGTGCGGGATTTCGCACTGGCGGCAGGCAGGTTCAAGCTCGCGCACGAGATCCTTCACCTGCCCGATCCCGTGCGCGTGACCGTCGGCGTCGACCGGAGCCTGGGCGTCACTGCAAGAGCGTTCCTCCGCAAGCTGGAGTCATCCCTCGGGCACCTCGCCACGCGCTACGGCCCCTACCCGTGGCCGACCTTCAACCTCGTCATCGCTCCCACCCTGGGCGGAACGGGCATCGAGTACCCGAACATGGTCTTCCAGGGCGCAAGCAGCCTCGCCCGAACGACGAGCCACGAGGCCGGCCACCAGTGGTTCTACTCGCTCGTGGGCAACGATCAGGCGACCAGCCCGTGGCTGGACGAGTCCCTGGCGTCGTGGGTTGGCGCCCGCGAGGACGGCGACCTGCCCTACTTCCGCTCGCTGCGCGTCCCCCCGGACGGGAAGAGCCATCTCACCTCGGGCATGCACTACTGGCAGAGGCATTCGGACCGTGACTACTTCGCGGGCGTCTACACACAGGGCGTCCAGGCCCTGGCCGCGTTGGGGCCGGTATCCAAAGTGGATTGCGCGCTGCGCTACTACGCGGCCACCAACGCTTACTCGATAGCCACTCCACGAGACTTCGTGACTGCGATGTCGACGATCTTTCCCCACGCTCCCCGGGTGCTGGCGCGCTACGGAATCGAGCGGTGAGACGTTGCTGTGGGCGCCGTCGTTGAATCGCGCGTTGCCAGGTTGACGCACCTACCTACCTTGAGCGTGGGTCATTGCACCAACCTTGCCGGCGCCGAGCCTCGCGGTCAGGAGACCGGCGCCTCGGGCGAGCTGCCGCCGGCCTCGCGTGCCGGTTGGGGGCTCTTGGCCGGGTCTACCGCCTCCATGGCGACGATGGCCACCTCTATCTGAGCGAGGGTCGGGGGCTTGGTGGTGATCCTCTGGAGAGCGAGACCCGGCAGCATCGTGATGCGAAAGGCCAGCGACTCCTCGTTCTTGGAGGCCACCTTGATCGCTTCGTACGAGAGACCCGCGAGCAGAGGAATCGCCAGCAAGCGGATGAGAATGCGCGGCAGCAACGGGCCACCCACTATCAAGTCGATGACGAAGTTGGCAATGATCGTCAGGAACAGAACTATGAAAAGGAAGTTGGTGCCGCAGCGCACGTGCAGGGTCGGGTAGTTGTTGTCAATCTCCGCGGGCACGAGCGCGTCACCATTCTCGTAAGCGTAGATCGTCTTGTGCTCGGCGCCGTGGTACTGGAACACCCGCCGGATGTCGCTGAACATCGAGATCAACAGCAGGTAGCCGACGAACAAGCCGATGCGCAGGGACCCCTCGATGATGTTGAACAGCAGCGGGCGATCGAGCAGCGCGTTCCCGGCGAGATTCTCGATCAGCTTCGTGCCGAGAACCGGCAACGCGATGAACACTATCGAGAACACGACCATCGCCACGGCAAGAGTCGAGCCGAGCTGGCGGTCCGTCAGCGCGGGCTGGGCCTCCCGGCCCCTCCGCGTGTCCCCATCCTCCACATGCGTCTCGTCGGTCTCGTCGGTCTCGTCGGTCTCGTCGAGAGCGTGCTTCGCCGAGATCTTCAGGGCCTTGGTCCCGATCGCAAGAGACTCGCCGAGGACAAGGCAGCCGCGCGCCAGCGGCTTCTTGAGCCAGGGGTGCTGCTCGGCAATCGTCGGTAAGGGGTGCTGCTCCACGGCGATCGTCTTGTCGGGCTTGCGACAAGCGACCGACCACGACCGAGGTCCCCGCATCATGACACCCTCGAGGACCGCCTGACCCCCTATCGAGGGCCGGGGGTGGAGGTGCGAATGCGGCTTCCCCCCGTCGTCTGCCATGCCCGCTATCCGTTATCCGGCGGAGCTCTAGGCTCGCTCGGCAGGCACCTGCGCGGCCCCGGCCTTGGCGGTCTTCTTGCCGCCGGTTTGCCGCCCCGCGTATTTGCGCTGGAAGCGCTCGACGCGGCCACCGGTGTCGACCAGCTTCTGCTTGCCTGTATAGAAGGGATGGCACTGGTTGCACAGCTCGACGTGCATCTCGGACTTGGTCGAGCGCGTCACGAAGGTGTTGCCGCACGAACAGGTGACGTGCGTCTCAACGTAGTCGGGGTGAATTCCTTGCTTCATGCTAATCCCCTTTCACCGGCGCCTTGGAGATCTCTCGCAAGAACTCCGCGTTGCCTCGGGTTGCCTTCATCTTGTCGATTAAGAGCTCGAGGGCGCCTCCGTCGGCCAGCGCGTGCAACACTCGCCGCAGCCGCCACACGAGTTGAAGCTCCTCTGGAGTCAACAGCAGCTCTTCCTTGCGTGTTCCCGACGCCTGGATGTCGATGGCCGGAAAGATCCGCTTCTCGGACATCCTGCGGTCGAGCTTGAGCTCCCAGTTGCCGGTGCCCTTGAACTCTTCGAAGATGACTTCGTCCATGCGCGACCCGGTTTCGACCAGCGCCGTCGCAAGGATCGTCAACGACCCGCCGAACTCGATGTTGCGAGCTGCGCCAAAGAACCTCTTGGGCGGGTACAGAGCGGTCGAGTCGACGCCACCGGACAAGATTCGTCCCGAAGCCGGTGTGGCGAGGTTGTAGGCACGCGACAGCCGCGTGATCCCATCGAGCAGCACCATGACGTGCTGGCCCATCTCGACCAGCCGCTTAGCGCGCTCGAGAGTTAGCTCGGTGACCTGAATGTGGTCATCACTGGGGCGATCGAAGGTCGAGTAGATGACCTCGGCCCCCTCCACCGAGCGCTGCATATCGGTTACCTCTTCCGGGCGCTCGTCTACGAGCAGCACGATGAGGTGCACCTCGGGGTTGTTGGCCCGGATCGCGTTGGCGATCTCTTTCATGACCGTCGTCTTGCCGGCCTTGGGAGGGCTCACGATCATGCCGCGCTGTCCCTTGCCGATGGGGGCGACCAGGTCGATGATGCGTGCCGTGATCTGCTTGGGCTGCTCGAGCTGCTCGAGCGTCAAGCGCTCGTGCGGGTAGAGCGGGGTGAGGTCGGCAAAGCGCTCCCGGCCTTGGGCCGATTCGGGCTGGCCTCCGTTAACCTGCCTGATGCGAAGAAGGGCCTGATACTTCTCGGAATCCTTCGGCGACCGTACCGAGCCGACGATGTGGTCGCCCTTGCGCAGATGAAAACGGCGCACCTGCGATGCGGAGACGTAGACATCCTTGTCGCCCGGCAGATAGCCGGTAGTGCGCAAGAACCCGTAACCCTCGGGAAGAAGATCGAGTACCCCCGTGCGAACCTCTGCGTTCGAGTCGTCCTCGAGCTCGGCCTCATCGACGTGATCGTCGCGCATGTACTGCGGGATACCGCCGCCGCTTCCACCGCGTCCTCGCCTGCGGCGGCGTCCCCCCCGTCCGTCGCGCGGCTCTGCCTTCTCGCGCGGGCGCGAGCGGTTGTCGCGACCCTGAGGCCTGCGTCCCTGGTTGCGGTCGTCGGGCTTGCGGTCGTCGGGCTTGCGCTCGCGCTCGTCGGGCTTGCGCTCGCGCTCGTCGGGCTTGCGCTCGCGATCGCCGCTTGCGTTCTCGTCCACCGCTCTGTTGCCGGCGGAGGTGCCGTCCGAAGACTTGGGCTCAGGTGCGCCCGCCGCGGCGAGGGGCGGAGCCACTTCGCGATTGACCCCCTTGGGGTCGTTAACCGGGGTGCCGTTGCCCGCTGTGGCGGGAGTGCCGGCCCCATTACTCGACTCGCCGCCGCCGCCGGCCGCGACGTCATCGGACGCCGTGCGGGCTTCGGTCTTGGGCTTGCCGTTGCCGCGTCCATTCGAGGTGATCATTTCGATGATCTCCGATTTCTTCTTGCCGCTCACTTTCAAGTCGAGAGATTTAGCTATCTCTCTAAGCTCGGCAACTGCTTTGGCTTGGAGCAGTGAGCGATCCAATGTTTCCGCCACCTGTTATGCCTCCTGCATAGAGGGCGTCGGCTCGCCGAGATCCGGCTTCGCCTCAGCCCAGTTACTTGAGAACTTGTCACATCCCGCGTCGATAACCGGGTGTTTGATCAACGACTCGAAAACCTTGCCGGCATGGTCGCTGTCTCGACATGGAGCTTGCGGATGCAGGCCAGCGATCGAAGGCCGTCGGTCGAAATGTCGTCGAGGCCTCTCAAGAGCTCAGAGACTGTGCCCCACCCCCGCCTCAGCCGAGAGAATGGCCTGCGACCTTGTAAAGCATAGCGTGTTGCCAGCGTCACGCGACCACGTCATGGAGACTGCTCATTTCTGCTGCTTGCGCCTACGACCTCCACCTCTCGTGTGGCAGGCGCATCGGCCCGCCCCTCTTCGACGACCTCTCCCCCAGTTCTAAGAGCCTTGTCGATCACGTGACTGATCAGCTCCGACAAAGTCGTGTCGAGGTCGTAGTGGTGGATCACGGGCACCTGGCGCATGAGCGCCGAGGACACCATGTACTTCTGCAGCCGGCGGATCTTGCGGAAGTTCTTGAGATAGCGGTCTCCGGGCCGCTGTCCGACGTCGCGCGCTCGGCGAAAGAAGTGGCTGCGGTGAAGATCCTCGTCCTCGACGACCACCAGCAGCGGAACAATCGCCGCCCGATGCGTTTCCACCCGTTCGAGAAAGCCCGGCACCAGATGCGCACCCTCGAGGATGAGATCCGTCCCCTCCGCGATGGCCCTGTCGATAAGCGCTTGCGCCCCAACCGAAACCGCGGCAGCCTGCTCGCGGAACCCGATGATGAGCCGATCCGCGGAATGCGGTATCGGCTGACGCACTGCGTCATCGGCTTCGAAGGATGACGCGTAAAGGCTTGGGAACATAGCGGGAGTTAGCGCGCTGCGAAGCACCTCGCGCACTGCGTCGGTTGACACCACGCGCGTTATGCCGAGCCTTGTCGCGAGCTGGGTAGCGATCGTAGATTTTCCAACGCCTGTTGCTCCTCCAATGAGGACGATGATGGGAATGTCGAGCTCGGACACCGACTGCCACTTGATAAACGCTTCCGCGAACTTGTCGCCCGCTTCTCTGCGCAGCACCTCGAGCGTTATCTCTTGCACCTGCACCTCGGGAACCATGCGCTCACCCGCCGCAACCAACTCTTCCTCGACGCGGTTCGCGATCTGGTACGAGATAACGGGGCTGAGCCCGGTCACCATCAGCGACGAGGCCGTAAGACCCTTGGAGAAAGGAAGCCCATGCTCGCGTTCGACATCGAAGACTTGCCGGCGGCGCTTCTCGTTCACGCCGTGACCGCCCCCGCGAAGCGCTCGTCCGCGAGCCGCGCAACGGCGTCCACTCCAGCCACCATGTCGTCCCCGTCTATGCCGTGCGGAATATTGTCCATGTAGACCACTTCGAGCCCCTCGTGCAGCGCCCGCCTGGTTGCGACATCGATCGCTGCAGCCTTGATCTCGCAGAGCAGAACTTCCGCCCTCTGGCCGATTCCGTCTAGCTCCTCTTGAAGCCGGCTCCGGTCCGAGAGGGAATGACTGATCCCCGTCACCCGGCAGCCGTGTTCAGCCTCCAGATGACGTCGAATGGAGTTCCCGGCCGCCTCCGGAGCGGTCGTTGCCACGAACACCGAGGCACCGGCCACGGGACGGATGGGAGTTGGCAAAAACACGGTGCGCACCACTTGGAGCTCCTCCGGGTTTCGGTCGGATGCCTCCGGGCGGTAAGCAGCACGGATACGGCGAACGAGCGAAGAGACCTGGGAGGGAGTACCGAAGGGGTACTCACACATAGTAACAACTACGAAGTCTGCAAGCAACAACCGGAAAGGCCCGAAATACCCCTCTATGTACTCCTGGGGTATCGCCGCCGGAACTACGAGGATGGTCGCGTCCGCATGGGCGGGTGGAAGGGCCGAACCCGACCCCTCGAGCAGCATCATGTCGCCGCCGAGTGAGTTTGCGACCTCGATCCCCTGCGCCACGTTGGAAATCTCCACGCCCCCCGCAAGGCCTCCTCCGCAGCGGCGGCAGCCGACCGTCGGGACACGTGCGAGGACGGCGTCCTCGATGTAGTCAGAGGCCGCGTGCTTGCCCGCGTCGGCGAGGGCGAGGAGGTCGCCGGGGGCGAGCGCCATGTCCCCGCCGGGCAGGACCTCGGGCTCCTCAGGACCTCCCCGGCCCATCGCCACCACAACCGGCCGGCGCCCGGCACGCGCCAGAGCTCGAGCCACGAAGCCGGCAACCGCGGTCTTGCCGGTTCTCTTTCCAGTCCCGGCCACCGCGATCGAGGCCGCAGAGCACAGCTGGGGGCGTGGCGGCGGCGTGAAGCGAAAGTCGGCACCCGCATAGGGAATGCCCGCGTACAGCGCCACGGCGGCAAGCTCGTGGCGTGCGCGGTAGTCGAGAACGGGCTCGTCGGAGAGGTCGAGGACCTCGTCGGGGTGCAGCTCGATGAGCGCATGGTGAAGAACGACCCGAGGGTCGGGCCCCGTCCGGACCGGAACCTTGCCGTAGGCGTGCACGCCCCCCTCGGGGAGCTTCTCCCGGCCCCCCACCAGGACTGCGCTCACGACCTCGTGGCCGCGTGCCGTCAGGCTGTCGATGGCCGAGGAGACCACAGGCGGGTAGTGCTCTCCGTCGACGATGACGAGATAGCGAATGTGAGGCGTCCCCTCAGCCGGGAATGGCGCGCCAAAGGTTAGCGAGCGCCGCTGGGGGAATCCTAATAGATTGGTCTGGCAGAAAACCTACGCAAGGGGGCCGACAGTGTTCGGACGCAAGAAGCAGGACGAAAGCGGCGCCGGGACCCGGACGGGCACGATGCCCGCCGGGCAAGTCGAACGGCGGGTGCCGATCCGCGCTCGGGGCGGAGTGTCACTGGGGTCTGTGCTCACGGGCGTAGTGGTCGCCCTGGGTGCGCTCGTGTTGATCTCCGCCATCCTCGTCGGGGTCCTCACTCACTTCGGCTATAGCCAGAGCGATCTGACCGCCGGCAAGATCGTCAATGCCGGCGTAGGCGCGGGCATCGGGCTGGTCATCGCCCAGCTCCTCGCATATTTGTGGGGCGGCTACACGGCCGGGCGGATGGCTCGCGGTGCCGGGGTCATCAACGGTTTCCTCGTGCCTCTTTTTGCAATCCTCATAGCCATCGTCGTCGGCGCGATCGTCAACGCACTCGG
>JBBSGD010000069.1:0-9029 GCA_038254435.1 Actinomycetota bacterium | reverse complement strand
CCGCAGCTCGTTGGCGAAGCGGAACTTGTCGGCCTCGCGCAGCGCGTCGAGGTCGTCGATCACATCGGGCAGCGGCTCGTCGTAGTGGGCCATCCCCATCTCGAACGGAAGCTTGGTCATCCCCGCTATCGCCTCGGAGGGTATCCACGAAATAGACGTTACGTTCGACTCGACGCGCATGTCCTGCCTCTCTTTCTCTTGGGGCTCCTGCGACTACGACGCTACGCTTTCCATGGCGCGGCCGCCATGAGGACTACTGGCTCTCTGCGGGCGGGTGGCACCAGGAACACTAGGGGTGCCAACCACCTTTCGCGGCTACCCGATCCGGAACACAATCTGCTCATGGCCGAAGCAATCACGGTGTTCCTAGCCGACGACAATCTCTTCGTGAGAGAGGGCGTGAAAGCGCTGCTCGAGATGGAGCCCGACCTCGACGTCGTGGGCGTCGCCGCCGACTACGACGAGCTCATTGCGGGGGCCGAGAAAGCCGCGCCCCAGGTGGTAGTCACCGACATCCGCATGCCCCCCTCGTTTCAGCGAGAGGGGATCGATGCCGCAAAGGTTGTGCGCAAGCGGCATCCCGGCACTGGTGTCGTGATCTTGTCCCAGTACGACGAGCCCGAGTATGCCATCGCTCTGTTGTCGGAGGGGGCCGCCGGGTACGCCTACCTGCTCAAGGACCGTGTCGCGGAGGGAGACCAGCTCGTCAAGGCGATACACGAGGTGACGACGGGCGGGTCCATGCTCGATCCCAAGATCGTGGAGGCGCTCGTCCACCCCGTGACCAACGACAAGGACCTGTCCGAGTCCGAGGATGTGTTGCTGCGTCAGATCGCCGAGGGCAAGCCCATGAAGGCGATAGCAGTCGCCGAGAAGACGACGCCGGAGGCCGTGTCAGACGCGGTGGAGGCGTTGTTCCTGAAGCTGGCCGAAGGGGCGACCCAGGGCCGGGCCGGTGCCCTGCGCCGCCTCAAGATGCTGCATCAAGCAATCATCGAGCGCGAAGAGCAAGGCGAGACACTGAGCCGTCTGCTGCCCGGCGGCCTTGCCGAGAAGCTGCGGCGCGAGGGGCGACGCATAGGCGAAACCGAGATGCTCGAAGTGACGGTGTTGATGTCGGACATTCGCGGTTACTCGACCATTGCCGAAAGCGCCGACCCGAGCGTGCTTGCGACGCAGCTCAACGAGCACAGGGCAGAGATGAGCAGGGGGATTCTCGACGCCGGCGGAACGGTCATGCAGTTCGTCGGCGATGCCGTAATGGGTGTGTTTGGAGCCCCGCTGTCGCAACAGGATCATGCCGATCGCGCGGTCACCGCGGCCGGGAGCATGCACGCGGCCCAAGACCTCATCAACGAGCACTGGGCGGTCGAGAACCTCCCTGTCTTCAACCTTGGCATCGGGCTGTCCACGGGACAGGTAGCAGCGGCACTCCTGGGCTCGGAGGAGCGCATCGAGTACTCGCTGGTCGGCGATAGCGTGAACCTGGCGCAGCGAATCCAACAGTGGGCCGACGGGGGAGAGACGGTGCTGAGCGAGGCGACGCTCACCAAGCTCACGGTGCCGGTCGAGGCGCAGAGATTGGAGCCCGCCCAAGTCAAGGGGCGGCTATCGGCAGTCTGTGCCTACAAGATCCCCCGGAGGCAGCCATGACCGACGGCACTGCAAGCAACACGTATAGCATCTCGGGCATGACGAGCGACGGCTCCATCAAGGTGCTCATCGTCGATGACCAGCCTCCGTTTCGCACCGCGGCACGCGACGTGGTCGAGATAGCTGAGGGCTTCGAGGTCGTGGGCGAGGCGGAATCCGGCGAAGACGGAGTGACAAAGGCGCGTGAGCTCGAGCCCGACCTTGTTCTCATGGACGTGAACCTGCCGGGCATCAACGGGCTCGAAGCCACCAAGCAGATAAAGCAAGACGCTCCCCATCGCGTCGTGGTGCTCGTGCTCTCTACCTACGAGGCCGAGGAGTACGCTCCGCGTGCTCTCGAGTCCGGTGCAGCCGCCTACATCCCCAAGTCGGAGTTCGGCCCTATCGAGCTCGAGGAAGCGTGGGTCGCCGCCACCACGTGAACGGGCCAGGCGGGAACAGGGACACCTCCCGACACCGTCGTCCCCTGTCCTGGTGCCGAGACAACGTCCACGAAGCCTCCCGCACCGGCCGGGCGGTCTGCCCTGTTGGTGAGCCCTGAGCCGAGGGATACGGTGGCGCGGTCGAAGCCCTTGCCGTCATCGGTGACCGAAAACGCGAGGTTGATGCCGTCGTGCCGAAGGAGAATCCTTGCAGTCGTGGCTTCGGCATATTTGGCGATGTTTTGAAGTGCCTCGAGGCAGCACAACCAGCGGGACGTAGAGACCGGCGAACCCACGCCGGCCATGCGGTCGGCGGCTCATCCCGCTGCTCCGAACACGTCTTTGAGGGCGCCGTCACCGCTGAGCACCTGCGCCGCAACACGTACCTCGAGCAGCACTCCTTGCGGGCGCTCGGCAAGGCTCACGGTTCCGCCGACGGATTCGACCCGGTCCCTTATGGGCCTTAGGTCGAGGACGACGCCCGGGCGCCACACCTCGATGCTCGCCTCGATCCGGCCGGAGTCGTGTCTCAGCGCCACGGTCGCGGACTCGGCTTGGCCGCTCAGCTGTCCGAGGGCATCAACGAGCAGGAAATAGACGGCGTTTTCGAGCGGCTGATCGAACCGGGCGCTGTGCATGTCCTCTCCGATCTGCGTGCTCACCGGCAGGTCGAGCTTGTCCGCGTGCGCCTCGAGGGCGGCGGCGACGCCCCTGTCGGCCAGTAGCGCCGGATAGACGCCGCGCGCCAGCTCGCGTAGCTCGTCGAGAGCACGGCTTGCGGTCCCCGCGACCTCGTCGAGAAGTGCGGCGGCGGTGACGGGGGCTTCGATCACGCTTGTCTCGGCGCGGGCGAGCTCAGTCTCGAGGGCCGTCAGCCTTCGAGCGGGGCCCTCGTTGATGTCGTGTTCGAGACGCCGTCGCGACTCGTCGGCCGCCGTGACGATCCGCTCGCGCGATTCGGCAAGCTCGCCAGCTCGTCTGGAGATCTGGTCGAGATGGCTGCGCAGCTCGGCGGCTAGCCTTGCGTTGCGCAGCGCAAGCGCCGCTTGGGCCGCAAGGTCCGTAAGGAGGTTGTGGTCGGCGGCCGTCAGCGGATCGCCGGGCTTCTTCGCAACGGCCAGCTCCCCGATGTGCTCTCCCTCATGCTGCACTTCGAGCACGAGATCCCAGCGCGCGTCCTCGGGCTCCCCGGGCGGCCACATCGCGCTGCGCGGGGCACCATCGGGCAAGAGCAACAATGCGCGAGCGCGCGCCGCATCGACCCCGCGCGCCGCAGCTTGGACCATGCGCGGAAGGACCTCGTCGACCGAGAGGACGGCAGCCATTTTGTGCCCGAAGTCGCTCATGATCTCGTAAGGGGTGGCCCGCTCGCCGTAAACGAGCCGGTTGGCGAACCTCTGCACTCGCCCTCGCACGGGCTGGAAGGCCAGCGCCACGATCGCGGTCGCGGCGATCGAGAGTGCGAGGTTCGGGCGTCCCGAAGACCCGATGAGCTCGCCCACCCCGACCACGACGGCAATGTAGACGGCGGAGATGAACCCCGCCAGCGCTCCAAACACGAGCGTCTTGTTGATCACGGCGTCGATCTCGTAGAGGCGATATCTGAGGATCGAGACGCCCAGCGCGATGCATACTGCGATCACACCGAGCATTGAGATGGTGTCGAGGGCAGGCGTCACGTTTGATACGACAAGTGTGAGCACGAGAATTGCGGTCCCGCACGCGAACCACTTGATCTGCTGCCGCTCGACTCCGTCGGCAGAGCGCATCCTCGAGACGAGCGAAGCCACCGCGAGACCGGCGAGCACGAGCAACCCACCCAGCAGGCCGGCCCCTACGACGGTGAGCACGTCCGTGGGCAGCGATACCTCGAACGGATTGGTCGCGCGGTAGCGCTCATCGGTGATAGAGAAGGGAAGGACGCTGATGAGCAGCGTGGCGAGGACCGTCAGGACAATGGTTGCTCTGAGCACGGGAGTCCAGCGCGCGCTGGCCACCGAGCCGGTGGGATAGAGAAGCGGCAGGACCACCGCGAGAGAGGCGACGCTGGGCACCCACGACCATTCGCTCAACCATCCGACAAAGGGTCCCAACGGCAGCGCGCCGGGGTGCACGATAAGGGTGTAAAAGCCGTAGGCAGTCGAGAAGACGTTGATCTGGCTGAACAGCCCACCCACCAGCAACAGCCACGCGATCGACAGCTTGGGCTTGCTGCGGACCGCCAGCACGCCGACCGTAGGAAAACAGGTTCCTATGACGACGTCGTCCCACGACACCCCAAGCGTTGAACGTGTCAGGAGCGTCAGCACAATTACAGTCGCGCCCAGCAGCAGCGAGAGAACCCACAAGCTCCCCGCAAGCAGACGCAACCGTCCGTCGCTCATGGCCTTCACGAAACGGCCTCCAGGGTCTTGCGCGGCACTCGCCCGGCAATGGTTGTGCCCGCCCCGGGTACCGACATGACGGAGACCTCTCCTCCCGCAGCGCCGATCCGGTCGGTCATGCCGGTTAGGCCCGAGCCCGGAGAGATCGAGGCGGCGTCAAAACCCCGTCCATCGTCCGTAACCGTGAAGTCAACGTACCGGCCCGATCCGGACAGGGTCACCACGCAACGCCGAGCTTGCGCGTACTTGGCGACGTTCTGAATCGCTTCCAGGCACGCGAAATAGACTGCCGCCTCCGCGTCGATCGAGAAGCGCCCGATGCCGGAATCCTCGACCACGATCTCCAGCCCGGGCACCGCTGCTTGCTGCCCGAGCGCAGTGGCGATTCCACTCTCGGTCAGCGCAGGAGGATAGACACCCTGCGCCAGATCGCGAAGGGTCGCCAGTGCCACCGCGGCTTGATCTTTGAGGCCCCCTATCATGAGCTTGCCTCGCGCCGTGTCCTTGGCAATGACCGCCTTCACCAGCCGGACCTTGACCGCCAGCGCGACGAGGTGCTGCTGCGCTCCGTCGTGGATGTTGCGCTCGAGCCTTCGGCGCTCTTTGTCCTGGGCGGCGACGATTCGCCCACGCGATGCGCGCAGCTCCTCGGCCTGACGAGAGATGTCGGCAAGGCGCACCCTGAGCTCGGCGGTGAGGCGCTCGTTTCTCAGGACCAGTCCCGCCTGAGACGCCAGGTCGTTCACGAGCCCCTCTTCGATCGGGGTCGGCTGCTCTCCGTATCGCTTCGTGACTGTCAAGGCTCCGAGGAGATCGCCGCGATGCAGCACCGGCGCCACGCAATCGGCAAAGGGCAGCGCGGGTAGCGACCCGTTATCGAGCGGCACCCGCGCCGGTCCTTCGTCCCGCTCCGCGGGCCACACCGCCTCTTGCATCAGCTCCTCTTCGACGGCGAGCCACACCGACGCTTTGTGCGCTCCGGTTCCCTCTGCGAGCACGCGCGCCATCCGCTGGACGATCTCGGTTTGTCCAGTCTGTGGCCCCGCGAATTGAGACAGCACCTCATACGGTGTCGATCGCCGGCCGTAGACGAGCCGGTTGGCCACCTTCTGGACGCGCTCCCTAACCGGCTGAAAGGCGAGCGCCACCATTGCGGTGGCGGCAATGGAGAGGGCAAGGTTGGGTTTCCCCGACGCTCCGAACAAGGCGCCCACCCCGACCACCACGGCTATGTAGACGACGGTTATGAACGCGGCCAGCGCTCCGTAGACAAGCGTGCGGTTGATGACTACGTCGATGTCGTACAGGTTGTGCTTGAGAATTGCGAGGCCGACCGCCACGGGGATCAGCCCGAAGGAGGAGGACATCAGATCCTCTGAGATCCGCGACACCGTGGGAGTGATCCCATCCCCCCACGGGGCATTTGGCGAGAGCAAGAACGCCAAGAGATACAGGCTCGCCACCGCCGCCGCGGCCGCAGTCAGCCACTTGAGCTGAAGGCGCTCCGAGCCGCGGGACCGGCGAAAGCGCACGATCAGACCAACGGCCGAGGCCAGGATGCTAAGTGGTATCAGAAGGACGAAGGATTGCAGAGGGCCGAGCACCGGCCTCAGCGCGGTGAGGCCAAGCGGGTTGGTCAAACCGGGGTAGCCCTCTTGGGCAAGTGATCTGGGCGTGAGAACGCTCAAGATCGAAGTCCCAGCTATGGCGAGCCCGGCGAACCATGCGACAACTCGCCATCCTGGAGACGGGAGCCGTCCATCCGGGAACAGCAAGATGAGGAACGTACCCATGAGCCCGACGGCGGGCACCCAGAGCCATCCCCCGAGGATGGCTGCAAGGTCTGTGTGATGAGAGCCCGTTTCTTGCAGATAGTGACCGTAGCCGGTCAACACCCCGATCGAACCCGGAACTCCGAGCGACCAGGAGAGGCCGATGGCGAGCATGATCCAACCGATCACATTCTTCGCGTGCCGGGACAGGATCACGATTCCCACCAGGGGGAACGAGAACGTCACGAGACCGAAGAGGACCTGGCCCAACGTGCCGGATTGCCGGGAGAAAAAGAAGAGCACCAAGCCGACGAGGTAAAGGAGGGCGATTGATCCGAAAGCCATCCATGCGAGGCGGCGGGCGGTCTCATCCGTCATCGCGCCACCTCGCCCACTCGGCGGCTCGTTGAGTCCCGCCCTGCATGCATTGCACGCACTTCGTCCCGCGTCGTGCGGAGACTCCGGCGCCTAGGTGCATCACAGTTTCCGGTCGAGCTGTGCGAAAGCTAGTGTCGTCCACAGTTGAATTATGGGTTTGCGCCCGTTTGGGCTAAAGGGTGTTTGCCGAACTTTCCCGGGTAGCTCCCGCCTCCGCCCGGTGGGGTTAGCACCCACTCGTCAAAGGCCAGGCCGGGTGCTTGCCGAGCCTGGTTAGTCGGGCGCCGGGAGGTTGCCCTCTTTGAGAAAGGCGAGCACGGCCATGACCCGCCTGTGAACCGCCTTCTCCTCCGACAGGCCCAGCTTGTGAAAGAGCGAGTTGATGTGCTTTTCCACGGCCCGCTCGGTGAGGAAGAGGGACCCGGCGATGGACGCGTTATTCTTGCCCTGAGCCATATTCTCGAGAACCTCGCGCTCTCGCTCGGTGAGCCGGGCAAGCGGCGAATTGGCGAGCCGGTCCTTGCGCTGGACCAGCGCCTCCACCACCTTGGGGTCGAGCACCGAGCCCCCGCGCGCCACCTCGTGGAGCGCCCTGAGCACCTCGTCCACGTCCGCTACTCGCTCTTTCAGCAGGTAGCCGAGGCCTTCGGCGCCGTCCTTGAGTAGCTCGTAAGCGTACTCTTCCTCCGCGTACTGGGACAAAACAACCACGCCGGTGCTCGGATGCTTCGCCCGGATGTGACGAGCTGCGTCGATGCCCTCCATCGTGAGCGTAGGGGGCATCCGAATGTCGGTCAGCACCGCGTCGGGGGGCGAGGCTTCTACCGCCGCGAGCAGCTCGGGCAAGTCCGCCACGGAGGTGACCTCGAAGTCGCCGACCTCGCGTAGCAGGGCCGAGGTTCCCTCCCTGACCAGGTAATTGTCTTCGGCGAAGATGAGGCGAGGTGGCATTGGTTGCATGCTAACTGTGCAGCCGAGGATCCTTGAGTCCCTCTATCGTGAGGCGCGGTAATGGAAGCTTTTGTTAAAGTGCCGGCGGGGTTCGCAAGGCACTCGACTCTTGGGGGTTTGAGATGAAGCAGCGCATTGTCACCTGTGTGGTGGCTCTTTGCACCACCGCCATGGTGGTCTTGTCTGGGGCCGGCGCGGTGTCCGCCCGCACGCCGGCTCACATCGGAAGCAAGGCAATCGGCCGGGTCTTCGCTCCGAATCCGGTGGCAGATCTAAGGGATCAGTCACTGACGGATCAGAAGGACTCGGCCTCGGCAGTGCCCTCAGCCGCTTACCACAAGGTGACGCTCACCAACCTCGACGGCACCGGGTATCTGCGAGGAGACTGGGCGAACGTCCGGAGCTCGACGGGTCCGCTCGCCTTCTCGAGCAGCGGGAGGTTCAATTACTTGCGCGACAACGACCGCTTCGAGCAGGTAATGGCCTACTACTGGGTGACGAGAGCTCAGCTCTACATCCAACGCCTCGGCTTCGGGTCGGGCACGTATCGTGCAGTCAACAAGGAGTCACAGGACCTGCGCATCGATCAGTATGGAGGCGACAACTCCTACGAGGTCGACAAGCAGGACTATCTTCGCTACGGCAAGGGCGGCGTCGACGACGCCGAAGATGCCGAGGTGATCCTGCACGAGTACGGCCACGCCATCCAGGCCGATCAGGTGGCTGGCTTCGGCTCGTCCGAGCAGGCCGGCGCGATCGGCGAGGGCTTCAGCGACTATTGGGCAGTCACGGTGAGCGAAGTCAACGCTCCCACGCCCGACGAGGCCTGCGTGGCCGACTGGGATTCGGTGTCGTACACCTCGGGCACGCCACACTGCCTGCGCCGGGTGGACACAAGCCTGCACTACCCGGGCGACCTCAACGGCGAGGTCCACCACGATGGGCAGATTTGGTCGCGCGCGCTGTGGGACATCCGCAACGCCCTCGGGCACACCACGGCGGACACTTTGATCCTGAAGTCGCAATTCCACTACGCGCCGGGCACATCGATGCCCGCCGCTGCAAGGGCTACGGTCGCCGCAGCGCGCAGCCTCTACGGGAGCGGGGTTGCAAACACGGTGCGATCGCGCTTTGCGGCGCGCGGAATTCTCTGAGCGCTTTGCGAGGGTCTGCCGCGGTACTAGGCGGGGCCTTCGGACGGCGGCTTGACAAGATCGCGCGCCGTTTGACGCGCCGCACCGGTGGCGGCGCCGACGAGGCTGATCCACAACGCCTTCTTGCCCCAGTGCACGTTCTGATCGACCTGCGGCGGCTCCTCGCGGGTCGCGAGCCGCCACGCCGTCGTGACGGCATAGCCTGCAACCTTGACGGCGACGAGCCCGGCGATTATCGCCCCGACGCTCTGGAAGATGCTCGGCTTCTGTGCCACCGAGCCGTCGGGCTGCCTCAGCTTCTTCTTGGACATCTCT
>JBBSGD010000068.1:0-9054 GCA_038254435.1 Actinomycetota bacterium | reverse complement strand
GCTTCGGCTTCGACTCGTTGATCGAGTCTCTCGCAGGATTCGTTGTCATCTGGCGTTTTGCGCTCCGGCGCTCGGATTCCGAAGCCGCCGAGCGACGCGCGCAGCAGCTGATCGCCGCGTCCTTCTTCGTGCTTGCCGGCTGCCCGTTGCGAACGGGCACGGAAGTCACTCCCGCGTGGCTCTCAATAACCCGATCAAGGCGAGGGCGGCGCCACCGAACTGCGCGTAGACGTGGTGGGGGTCGAAGGGCAGGAACGCGATGCCCGTCCTGGCCCCGATGTTGCCGCCGACGAAGAGCACGACGCCGGCGATCGCAACGGCCCACCAGAACCGCTTGGGGACTCGCCATGAACGGCTCTCGTCGTGGCGATCGCTTGGACGCCGTCTTATCCTCACGTTGCCTTCCCGCCACGCAGCCGCCGGTCCAGCTCGCGACGGAGCTTTCGCTCCGACGGCCTGCCGTAGGAGAAAGGTTCGCCATCGAGGAAGATGCCGGGAGCAAACAGCACTCCGCCTCCTTCTGCCAGCTTCTGCCCCTCACGCGAGACGATATCCACGATCCTTACGGCGAGCGGATAGTCGCGGGCGAGATGCTCCAGCATGTCTTTAGCTTGTTCGCAGAAAGCGCACTGGTCCTGCGTCAAAAGAACGATGTCCATGACCTAAGTGCTCTTGAGCCCCTTGCGAATGTCGGCGACCAGGTTGGACACCGGCACGAACATCGTGTAGTCGGGCGCGCCCCCGTAGTCGGCGCGCCACTCGATCTTGCCGTTCGGTCCTACGACGACGAAAGTGTGCCCGTCGCGACTGTGGCCCATCATCCCGTAGCTGTTGGCTGAGTAGCTCTGGGATACGGCGAGGTTGGCGTCGGACAAGACGGCCATTGAGATCCTCTCGTCGGACACCTTTTGCTTGAGGGCGCTCATTGGATCGGTCGTGATGCTGACCATCTGATCGATCCCGAGGCTGGAGAGCTCAGCTTTGCGCGACTCGATGTCGGTTATCTGGTCCCAGCAAGGCTGGCAGGTGACGCCTTCCTGAAAATACAGAAGCACGGTCTTGCCGCGCATCGACGAGAGGCTGAACTTGCCACCACTGGTGGCTGGAAGCTTGAAGGACGGTGCGGTGAAGCCCGGCCCCGGTTGTCCAACCTGGTAGGAGTATTGGCCCGCCTGGTCGCTCCCACCATTGTGGCGATTGCTGAGGTAGAAGATCGCTGCCAGGGCAACGACGGCCACGACGACGATCGCAGCGATCTTGGTCGCGGCGCTTAGCCGCGGCATAAGGTCCGAGCCGGGCGGCTGCGGGCTTCTCTTGGCCTTCTGCTGCGAGGACTCGCTGAGGGACCTCTGAGACTGTGTCCGTGTGGTCTTCCTAGACGCCTTCGCGCTCATGGCTTATCTCCTCGTTGATCGTTGTCGAAGGGTCGCCGCCTGACTCGGCCCTTGGGATGTCGGGAGGCCGGGGTTCTTCTCGAAGCTGCGTGAGCGCACGACGAGCCAGCAGGATGATGGCAAGAAGGACAAGCACGGCGGCGGCCCACCCCGGGATGAACGAAAGACTGTCTGTGACGATCCGACCGTAATGCTGCAAACGAACGGCGAAGTCTGCCTGCCAGCCGCTCGCGGCCGGCATCGCATCGAAGGCGATTGCGACCCACAACGTGCCCAACCCCATCAGCACGAGCAACAAACCGCTGAGGAGCCCCGTGCCGGTGATGGACCGCCGCAGTGACCCGATCCGCCACGTGAAAATTCGCGACCGGAAGAGACGGCTCGACCGCCAGTTGTAGCGCTCCCACAGAACTGAGATCAGAAACAGAGGAGCAACCATCCCGAACACGTACGCGGCGCCGAGCCCCAACGCGATCCCAAACGAGGAGGCGACGCCCGAGAGCGCGATCACTCCGGCGAGCACCGGAGCGCAGCAGGAACTCGCCACCCCGGAGAAGAGGCCAAGTGAATAGACGCCGAGCGGGCCGGTCCTTGTGGAAGCTCGCTGCCCGGGCATCGGGAGGTGGAGTTGGCCGCCGAGGAGTGTGTAGAGGCCGAGCCCGAGCAAGAGGACAGCTGCCGCGAGGAATATGGCCGTGTGCTCGGTCGTAAGGAGCCGGCGGAGAACCTGAGCCCCAAGAGCGATGGGGAGCACGACGGTGGCGACACCACCCGCGAACAAGAAGGTCATCGCCACTAGCACTCGGCGGTTGTGAAAGGAGCTCGCGAAGTATGCGGGCAGCATCACCGAGATGCAGCACGGCGCGAACAGGGCGAGCGACCCGGCCACCACGGCGGCCAGGACCGATCCTCCCAAGAAGATGCTGCTGTCGGACATCCACTCTTCCCTCCGAGGATCGAAACGACAGCCCGTAGTATAGGGGGAGACGGAGCGCAAACGACAGCAGGTAGCTCCCAGGAGCTCGAGCGCAACCAGCGTCAGCCAGCGAAGGTCGGGATGCCGACCTGCTCGGGTCCCCTGCCCTGGAACTTCCCGGAAGTCGTCGATAGCCTCGCTCGACAATCGCGGGCAGGACTGGAGTTTCGTCCACGCGGTGAGGGGTGATCGGAGCGTCGATGCCCTCGGGAGCTGGGAGGGTCACGAGGACCGGCGACCCGGCGTCCGTGTAATGCCGCAGCTTCCGTTGAGTTGAAAAGAGGCCCCGGTAATAAACGACGATCTCGCCGTGTTCGAGGTTGTGCACGGCCTGAGTCTCTGGTCGGGCGCTGTCGTAGAAGCCGGGATCGGCGGGCCCTGCCATTTGGGCCCGGAGGTGGCCGGGAGGGAGTTGTATTTTGCGTGGCAGCATCGTCGCTAAAGGTGCTTGTTTCCTGATCATCGATGGTCAGGACGGGCGAGCAGCCAGCTTCCGCCGCGGCCGGTCCGAACGAAGGGAACTCGTCGCGGAGTCATTCTGGCTGCGGCTCTGCAGGAGGACGCAGCGATGGCGATCGTGATGAGGTTCGCTCGATTGGACGGGAACGCGGCTCCGCGGCCCTCCCTCCGCCCCGCTTCTCCTGGGCCCTCCGAGTCATGGGACCGACGGTAACAGTTGCTACTACGAGCTGTCATAGAATCTGCCCAGGGTAGCCACCGTTGGAGACCACAGCCGTCGGGAGCCGGATCGACATTGTTCACAGATGATCAGCCCTGACCGAGAGTCGCTGACCCCCACGGAGCGACGTCAGCACCGTACTGCGCGGGCGACCATGATCATGGTCCCGGCGCTGCTCTTCATCGCCTTGCTGGCCTACGGCCTGCTCAAGGCGAGCCCCAGCGCATTCAAGGCGGGAGACCGGGCACCCGCGTTCCAACTCCCCATCTTCGCGGGCGGGGCGGCGCTACCTGCCTCAACTTCCCGCGATGGGCGCCTCACTTCGGCCGAGCTCAGAGGAAGGCCTGTGCTTCTCAACTTCTGGGCGTCGTGGTGCGTCCCCTGCCGCCGGGAAGCCCCACTGCTGGAGCGGACGTGGCGCGCCTATCGCAACAAGGGGATCGTGTTCGTCGGCGTCAACATCAAGGACAGCCCAGGAGACGCGCGACGATTCCTCCGGGAGTTCCACATCACCTATCCGCAGGCGCGCGGGGAACAGAGCCCAAGCGCGGTCGACGATTACGGGGTCACTGGCGTGCCGGAAACCTTCTTCCTCGACCAGCGATGGTTCTTCATCGACACTGTTACCGGCGTTCAGACGGGGCAACAGAACGGGCTAAGGGTTCTAGGTGCGATAGAGCCCGATGTGCTGCAGGTCAATTTGGATGCGCTTGTGCGCGAGGCGCATGCGCCGGGCGGAAGGGCAGGCTGATTCCCTGCCAGGTCGGGGTTTGCCCGGCGCCGAAACTCCTAGTTCGCCCGCGGGCCGAGATCCTCGTGACTTGATTCGATCAGGCAGAGCCCTCCTCCAGGATTCTGCGCCGCTCCTTGAACTCCCTCTCATCTATCTCCCCGCGGGCGTAGCGCTCCTCGAGTATCCGAAGAGCATCACCCGACGGTCGCAAAGAGTCCGGTCTGCTAGCGCGCCCCCCGACAAGCGCGCGAGCAAGCAGCACGAGGCCCACGACGACCGCCGCGAGGAAGAGGAAGCCCACGACCCATGTCCCCGTCATTGCCCCGGCGCAGGAACCCGGCATGTCAGCCAGGGAACCGCTGTGACCGTCCGTCCCATGAGCCGCTCTGCGGGGTCAGGGGGCCGCGCCCATCATGCCGCCCATGGAGCCGCCACCCATGGGGCCACCGCGCTGCGCGGTTCCGGATGAGTGGTTCATCATGCGAGACATGCGGTCCATGAGTCGATCGCAGCGATCCATCATGGCCGTCATGCGAGCCGTGGTTCGGCCGCTCATCATGCCGCTCATATGCTGCGTGTGAGCGGGAGCTCCGGTCTGCGCCGCGATCGCCTCCCAGGGCATGAGGGAGACGCCGCCGAAAAGCCCCACGGTCACCAGGATCGCTCCAAGAGTCGCCTGCGCTCGGCGCGTCATGGTGGACCTCATCCCCTCTGATCGGTGTCTGAAGGTTCGAGAGCCGACTTGGCCCGGAGCATGGCGACCTCTTCCTTCAAGGCCGCGACGTCTTGGTGCATCTGGTCGCTCTCCTGGCCGGACTGCTCGACGGCGGCAGAGTCCTTCGCCTTGCCGCTTCCGGCCATCATGCGCACGCACACGACAATCATGAGCGGGCATGCGAGGACTGCCAGCCATGGAATCACTGCCTCCACCTTCGTCCTCCTTTTGTCGCTCTACCATCCACTACACTTCGTAGTAACACAGGCGTCAGTATAGGTGGACACCCACGTAGCGCAAGCCGCGCCGAGAAAGGAGGCCAGGTGGACCCGGGCGTGCCCCTCGCCTTCGCGGCGGGTGTGCTGTCCTTCACCTCCCCCTGCTGTCTTCCCCTCCTGCCGGGCTACCTTGGCTTCGTGTCTGGCTTGCCGATGGCGGGTGAGGTCGATCGTCAATGGCCGCGAACTTTGCTCGGTGCGGGACTCTTTGTCCTCGGCTTCGCCCTCGTCTTCACGGCCTTGGGCGCGAGCGCGTCGTTGCTCGGAGGGCTAGTCCTCCAGCATCGCGCCGTGCTCCTTCGTTTCTCCGGTGCGCTCGTCCTGGTCATGGGGGCGTCGATGCTGGCCGGCACGTACATCCCTTTTCTTGTGAGGGAGCGCCGCTTCGACTTGGCGCGCATGCGGCGGGGACCTGCCGGAGCTTTCCCCCTGGGGATGGCGTTCGCCGTCGGTTGGACCCCGTGTGTCGGCCCGGTCCTCGCCGGTGTGCTTACCTACGCAGCGGCAACGGGGTCACTTGGGAAGGGAACGGGGCTGTTGCTCGCTTATTCGCTGGGTCTCGGCCTGCCCTTCATCGCGGTAGCCCTTTTGTATGGACGGGCGACGCGCTCCTGTGGGTGGCTGCGCCGGCACGGCGGACTGGTCACAAGGCTCGGCGGGGGGATCCTCGTCGCGATGGGGGTTCTGCTGATGACGGGCGGCTGGACGGCGCTGTTCGCCCCGCTGCTTCGATGGTATGCACGACTCGATTGGCCGCCGATCTGATCGCCCGGCCGTCTTGAGCGTCGGGGAATGTGCCGAGAGGGAACGCTCCCACCTCCGCTTCAGGATGTCCCTCCGCATGATGCTCTGCGCGGTCGCAATTGTTGCCCTCGTCGTCGGCCGCGCCCGCCCTGCGGGCGCTCATGCCTTTCTTGTCACATCTTCCCCTCAGACGGGGGAGCGGCTGGCTGCCCCACCGCAGCAGGTCGTCTTGAAGTTCAGTGAGGGGATCGTCTCAGGGAGCGGCAGTCTCTCGATCAGACGGGCGGGGGGGCCCGACATCGGTGCCGTCGCGGTGCGCGAGACGCAGGACGGCACAGTTCTGCGCGCGAAGCTTCCACACCTTCGCAAAGGCATCTATATCGTGACCTGGCGAGCAGCGGCCGAGGACTCGCACGTGTCCTCCGGCGAGCTAGCGTTCGCGGTAGGCAATGGTGGCCACCTCTCGTCCATTGCAACTTCATCTCAAGGGACGTCCTGGCCGGACGCCGCCGCCGGGTGGTTGCTGCTCACCGGTGCCGTCGTTGCGCTGGGAGGGCTGGTGAGCGAGCGGTTCATTTGGCGCCCCGTGGAACCGCACGGATCCCTTTCGGTGCCGCGGGCCCCCGTAACGGCGGCTGTTCTCGTCTCGCTCGGGGGCGCCCTCCTGCAGTCGCTGCTCCTGGTTCGCGGGCAGAGCTCACCGACGGGTGGATTCGGAGGCGCCCTTGCGAGCAGACCGGGAGCTCTCGGGGCGGCCGAGGTCATCCTCCTTGTCGCCGCGCTGCCGCTCGTCGCAAGCCACCGGGCGCGGCCGTGGGGCGCTCCGCTCCTGGCTGGTGTGGTCGTGGCGGCCGCCCTGCGTGGGCATCCGGGAACCAACGGGGCCTGGTGGGCCGGTCCCGTTGGTGCCGCCCACGGGATTCTGGCGGCGGTGTGGCTCGGGGCTCTCTTCCATCTGCTCGTCATCCTGTGGCGCAGGCGCGCCGAAGGTCTTCGCAGCCCGCTGCAGCTGGGAGCCGGGCGATACGCCCGCCTTGCCCTTCTTACCGTGCCGGTTCTGCTGCTTACAGGCGTGGCGACGGCACTGGCCGAGCTCGATAGTCCCAGCGCGCTCCTCACCACCGACTACGGGAGGATCCTAATAGTGAAGTCGATCATCGTGGCGGGCGCGATCGCCCTCGCTCTCGTCGCCAGGACGCGCGCCCTGCGGCGCCGTCGTGCGGGCCTCTTGCGCCGGCTGACATCCATCGAAGGTCTCGCGCTGCTCCTCGTTGTGATGGTTACCGCCGCGCTCGCCAACACAGCGCCACCCCTGAGTACCGTTGCCCGGCACCACGCTCCTCGGACCACCGCCACTTCCGAAGCCTCGGGTGACGAGCGCGGACCTGGCCGGGGACTCTGCCGTCTTCTTCACGGCGGCGAAAGGCCAACTTCGCATTCAGGTCGTTCGACCGAGTGATGCTGGGGCGCGCGATATACGCGTAAACGTATCGGGGCATGCTCCCGACGGCCGAAGTCTCGACCTCTTCCCTCGTCCCTGCGGCAACGGATGCTTCACGATGGACTTCGGCTGGCCGAAGGGGCGTACGATGATCGCCGCGCGCGTCTGGGCTCCTTCTCGTGGGGCGCGTGTGGCGCGAGCGGCGCTGGCGTGGCCGCCTCGACCGGGACCACCGGCACTCCTGCGCCGGGTCGTGCAAAGGATGCGCCACGTGCGCTCACTGCGGGTGACCGAGACCGTCTCGAGTGGCGCGGGCGGCGTGACGAACAAAGTGAGACTATCTGGCAGGGAACTTGTGTCCTCTGAGGTGTACGCGGCGGGCGGGACGCAGGATCTCACGCGTCTGCCGTCTGGGAAGCGCGCGACGCGTCTTTCCTTCTACCTCCCGGGCTCGCACATCTGGGCCGAGCTCACGGTCCACAAGGGACTCTTGCGGCGAGAGCTGATCGTGGATCCCGGTCACCGCATCGAGCGTCGCTTCGATTACTGAGCGGCTGCTTGTGCTTTCGTCGCGCCTTGTTAGACGAGGCGACATTGAACGACTTGCAGTGTCTCGAAGGCGGATCGCCCACAGTGAAGCGCGTGCCCACCGGCGAAGGCCACCACCGCGAGCAGGCCGGCCACCACGATCAGCCCGGCGAACAAGTGGGATGCAGCCGGCCGCGCGAGGAGCCGGCGACAGCGCATCGCCTCACGCCCTTCGAAGCCGAGAGCGTGGCCCGCCTGCTTGAGCGCGATTGCGGCCACGGCCTCGGCGACAAGAGCATGGTCGCCCACCTGGCACGACGCGTACTCATCGGCGATCTCTTCAAGGGCGAGCCGGAAGCCATCCGCAGCCCAGCGCAGCGGTGGCAGGGGGAGGGTCCTCGCCAGAGACTCGACGGCCAGCACGAGGAGCGGGTGTCGGCCACGACGGTGAGCCTCCTCGTGCGCGAGCACGACGCGGCACCACTCTTGTGGGTTCGATTGCAGGAGCCCGTCCGATACGACCACCCGTGGCGTGAGGAATCCAGTTGTGAAGGCGAATGCGGCGGGGCTCTTGACGACTATCCGCCGCCCACGTTCCTTGTGGACGAGCCGGCGAACCGACGACTGGCTCCGCCACGCCGAGAGTGCCCCGAGCGGCAGGGCGATCGCCCCAGCAGCTAACAGGAAAAGGGCGGCGGTGACCTCGGGGTGGGCCAACGGTTCGGCGGTCACCGCTGCGATCAGCCGCCCGCATCGGGTAAGCGCCGAGCCCTCACTTCCGAGGTAAGAGAGGTTCCGCGCCAGGACGACGGTGATCATCGATACGGGTAGAAGAACGAGCCCGAAAGTTGCCAGGAAGAAGGTGAGGGCTTGCAAACGCGGCCGGAGGGCGCCCATGGTTCTCGCAATGGGGGGAGCGCCCACGAAGGCGAGACCGGCCCATGCGGCCGCGAGCAGCAGTGGTGTCACTTGCGCTGCTTCCCGGCCTTGGCCGCAAGCTCGGCGAGGAGGGCGGCATCCTTGCGCCCGATGCGGTCAACGAAACGCGCCAGCGCCGCCTTACGGTTGCCAAACTCCGAGAGCACGCCGAGCATTAGCTCGGCCGAGTAGTCCTCTCGGCTCATTGCCGCCCAGTACTTGTATGGACGCCGGTCCTCGCTGCGGGTGAGGAGACCCTTGTCGTTCAGTCGGCCCATCACCGTCATCGTGCTCGTGTAGGCGAGCTGCCGGGACTTCACCAGATGCTCGTGAACGTCCGGAACCGTGACCGGCCCGCTGCGCTTCCATATGAAGTTCATGATGGTGAGTTCCAACTCACCCAGGCCAGCCTTGCCCACAGGGAGGTAACTCCGTTCTCAGCGGTTCGGCACCGAGAGCATAGCCTCAATCAAAGGCGCTTCCTACGGATTGTCGTAGGAAGCATCAGCCGTGCGGGCCGCCCCTCTTCTGTGACCCAGGTACTCGACTCCAAGCCTAAGCCCTGATCCTTCTGTTACCCTCATGCATGTGAAGAGATCGATAGCAAATGTCACTCGGCTCGATCGCTGCGAGACGGAGTGCGTCGAG
>JBBSGD010000067.1:0-9058 GCA_038254435.1 Actinomycetota bacterium | reverse complement strand
ATCGAGGGAACGGCTCGCTCGGGATGGTCGAGCGCCCTGCACAGCGCCTCCATGCGGTGAAGAGATGGCGCCGTCGACTTCATGGCGTCCACCCCGAGCGCGTCCAAATGCGCCTGCGCTTGCGCCCATCCCATCCGCTAGCTGGGGTCGCTCTGGCCGAGGGTTGCCACTACGTCGCAGCGGTCTCGGGACTCGTCGATTACCAGCTCGGAGGCGCCGGCATTGAGGGTCGACTCGACGTCGCTCATGACGGTGCGCAGCGGTGAGAGGAATGCTTCGGGGCCCCGCACCTGCATCGTCGTTACGGGCCAGCGCACAGATACCTGGGCCGCGGACTTGGCTTTGCGAACCTCGGCCAGCACCTGAACTGCGACGTCGAACGGGTCGGCGCTGCCCGCTCCCTCCATCTCAGCGGGCAGAGGCCACGCGGCACGGTGGACCGAGATGAACGCGTCCCGCTCCTCATTGTAGAGATCCTCGGTTACGAACGGTAGCACTGGGGCGAAGAGCCGCAGGGCCACGTCGATAGCCTTACGTAGCGTCCCGAGGGCGGAGGGGTCGCCGGCGTAGGCGCGCGCCTTTGACAGCTCGAGGTAGTTGTCGCACAGATCCGCCCAGAACCAACTTTCGGAGAGCTCGAGGGCGCGCGCGTGATCCCAGGACTCCCACGCGGCAGTGACGCGCTCGACTGAAGCGCGGGTACGAGCCACAAAGGCAAGATCGAGCGCGTTAGTTGCGTCACCCGAGACGCCCTCGAAGCCGTGCACCAGACGCGCGGCATTGCGCAGCTTGGTGGTGAGCCGGCGACCTTCCTTGTAAACGCTTTCGTCGATAGCGGTGTCGACTCCTAGACGCGACGATGCCGCCCAGTAACGGACCGCATCGGAGCCGTGCTCATCCAAGACGTCCGTCGGCAACACGACGTTGCCCTTTGACTTCGACATCTTCTTTCGGTTCGGATCGACCACGAAGCCCGAGATTGCGGCGTGATACCAGGGGATCGAGCCGTCCATCAGCAGCGAGCGCGCGATCGTATAAAAGGTCCACGTACGAATGATCTCGTGGGCTTGGGGACGCATATCGGCCGGGTAGAGAGCCGCGGTGCGACGCGGATCGTCGGGCCAGCCGGTGAGGATCAGCGGACTGAGCGACGAGGTCGCCCACGTATCTAGAATATCGGGATCGCCGACGAAGCCCCCTGGCCTGCCGCGCTGAGCCTCGTCGTAGCCGTGCGGTGCCTCGGCCGAGGGGTCGACCGGCAGGTCGCTGCGCTCCGGAAGGATCAGCGAGTCGTAGTTTACCGAGCCGTCTGAGCGCACCTCGTACCACACGGGAATGGCGACGCCAAAGTAACGCTGCCGGCTGACCGACCAATCCTGATTGAGACCGAGCACCCAGTCCTCGTACCGGCGGCGCATTGACTCGGGATGCCATTGGATCTTGCGGCCCTGCTCGATGAGGGCGTCCTTCTTGTCGAGGAGATTGACGAACCACTGACGGGACACGACGAACTCAAGCGGGCGTTCGCCTCTTTCGTAGAACTTGACAGGGCGCGTCACGGGCTCCGGGGAACCGACCAGACAGCCCGCCTCGCCGAGCATGTCGACTATCGCGCGCCTCGCCTGAGCAACGGTCAGCCCCGCGAGCTTGTCGTGCACGCCGCGGGCCGCGTGCGGATCCTTGCTCACCCATGGAACCTCGCCCCACGGAGCGTTCTTGATGCGCCCGTCGCGGCCGATCACCTCGCGGGCCGGAACGTCGAGCGAGCGCCACTGCTCAACATCGGCTGCGTCCCCAAAAGTGCACGTCATGAGGACCCCGGTACCCTTCTTTGGATCCGCTTCCTCGTCGGCGATGATCGGCACGGGGGCAGCGAAAAGGGGCGTGATCGCGTTCTTACCAACGAGCTGCGCGTAGCGGTCGTCCTGCGGGTGGGCGGTGACCGCAACGCACGCGGGTAGCAGCTCCGGGCGGGTAGTCGCTATGTGGACTTCTCCGCCTCCCTCCACTGCGAAGCGAACACGCCACAAATGGCCGTCGCGCACACGGTCCTCGACCTCAGCCTGGGCGATAGCCGATTGGAAATCGACATCCCACATCGTCGGGGCGTCTCGCAACTCGGCATGACCTGCCTTGATCAGCTCGATAAAGGAGAACTGGCTGACATAGCGGCAGCGCTCGTCGATCGTGGCGTAGTTCTGGTTCCAGTCGACCGATAGCCCGACGCGCTGAAAGATATCCTTGAACTTCTTTTCGTCCTCAGCCACCACTTCGTCACACAGCTCGATGAAGTTGCGGCGCGACACGAGGACGAGGTCCTCCCCGCGCCCGAACTCGAGTCGCAACTCCGGATCGTAGGGGGCACTCGGATCGCAACGAACGTTGAAGACGTTCTGGACTCGACGTTCGGTGGGCAGGCCGTTGTCGTCCCATCCCATGGGATAGAAGATATTCTGGCCGCGCATGCGCTGATAGCGCACCATGAGATCCGTGTGCGTGTAGGAGCAGACCGACCCGACATGAAGCGATCCGCTGACGGTCGGGGGCGGCGTATCCACGACAAACGTCTCGTCACGGCCGCGCCTGGGATCGTAGCGGTAGATCCCAGTCTCACTCCACTTGCTGCGCCACCGGCTTTCGGCTTGTGTGGTCCTGGCGTCTAACGGCTTGGCCAATATCCCTCTCTTGCGGGCAGGCGCCCGGTCACTTCGCCCCGATGACGAATCTCGAGACCTGAACGCTGCCATCGCGCTTGGTCCCGGCTGCAACGTAGTAGAGCGGGTCCAGCCACGGCTTCACGTCGGAGTCGTAGGTAGTGTCCGAGCCGAGCGGAGTGCTCTCGATCAAGCTGCTCACCGCATCGAAATCCACGAACAGGCTGGGGGTGTAGCCATCCCCGAGCCCATTCGACGCGTCGTTGAAAGACTGCGAGTCCTTGAGGGTAGCCGATGGGCTCAGCGCGTCCTGGGTCGCCTCGGTCCCATAGGCCACCGTCACCTTGTCGCCGGCGATCACGCTGAAAGGCTCGGGCGCGTCCGGGCTCTGAATTGAAAAGCCCTCGCCGCCGCCCGGCAGGGGCTGCACCGGGGCCCCCTGGCTCGCGAGGAACTTGGCAAGCTTGGCCACCGTTGCGGTCGACGTGGCCGGATCCGTTGACTCGATCTCGAACGCGCCACCGACGCCGGCGACCGTGGTTCCTTCGACGAACAGGCCGGCGTCCCCCATCCACGACAGGATGTCCTGCTGCAGGTCGAGTCCAGTCTCCGCCTTCAAGCGCTGGTCGATCGAGTTGCTGTCGAAGCCGGGAATCCCCGATGTGCTGAGCGCGTCGAGATACTTACTCGCGAGGTCGCCGATTCCTGGAACGCTTAGGGCCGCCCACGCCTCCTTCGGCAAGCTGAGCATCAGTCCGCTATCGGCCGGTGCGATGGGGTTGCTCGAGTCGTACTGAGTCGCCCCCTCGAAAACCACCCCGTCCGGCTTGGCATAGAGATCGAAAGCGACCGGACCGCTGGCGTTGGTTCCGAAGGGTCCCGTGAAGATCTCCCCCTGCAGCGCAGACCCCGCCTGCTGAATGAGATCCTGGGCCCTCTTGGAGTCGACATACCCGAGCAAGAGGCGGTCGCCGTTGAGCCTGCCGACGGCGTCGTTGTAGCTGCTCGATCCCTCGAGCGAGCCATCCCCCTGAGACGTGTCGATGGAAGCCTTGACGCCGTCCTCCGTCCCCGCGACGAGGAACCCGTCGAACACGGCATCCGCCGAGCCGTCGGACATCACCTCGTAGTCCACGCCCTTGTACGATTTCTTCTCGGGAGCGGCAGAGCCCTGGCTCTGCTGAGCTTTAGCCACGGCGTCGCGCGCTGCGCCTTCGTTCGTGGTCGCAATCATCAGCGCGGCGCGCGGGGTGCCACCCGGTGAGGACGGTGCCGCCACGTAGCCGGCGATCTGCTTGCCCAGCCACGGCTTGATGTCCTTGGTGTAATCGACTCCCGAGTTGGCGAATGCCTCGTTCAGAAGGTTGTCCACGAAGCCGCCTGCCTTGTCGGTCGACTCGATCTTGGGAAACCTTGCGATGAGGTCTTTGATCGCCATCTTCTGCGAGCTCGACGGGTCGAGGAACAGGTTTACGTAGACCACCGAGTCCTGCGGCGCGAGCTTGATTGCGTCGTCATGTGATGGCGCCAGGAACCTCATTGCAGCAAAGGCGACGCCGCCCACAACGACGACGACGGCAAGGATGATGGCTATTGTCTTGCTCTTCACGCTGCTCTCCTTTGACCCCTGGCCGGACGCGTCATTCTACGAGAAGCCGGCCACGCGTATGGCTATCGGGGCGGGACGGAAACGAGGAGCGGCTCGAGCCGCGCCGCCTCGGACCCGGCCGGCGGTCCCTCAGGCGGAGCGTTCGCCGCGCGCGGGACGCTCGGCCCGCTCCCGGCGCCTGGGCACCAGGGTAGGATTTACCTTCTCGAGAACGACCTCGCGGTTGATGAGGCACTTGCCCACGTCCTCGCGGCTAGGGAGGTCGTACATGACGTTGAGCAGCACCTCCTCGAGGATGGCCCGTAGACCCCGTGCGCCGGTACCGCGCAGCATCGACTGCTCGGCAACCGCTTCGAGGGCGTCGGGGGCGAACTCCAGCTCGACTCCGTCGAACTCGAAGAACTTCTCGTACTGACGGACGAGCGCGTTCTTGGGCTCGGTCAGAATCTTGACGAGGGCGTCGCAGTCGAGGTTGTGCACGTGGGTGATGACGGGGAGCCTGCCCACGAATTCGGGAATCAGCCCATACTTGAGCAGGTCTTCGGGGAGAACGTGCCCGAGGATGTTCCCAAGGTCCTTCTCTTCCATCTTCCTGACGTCCGCTCCGAAGCCGATACCCTTGCGTCCTACCCGGTTCTCGATGATCCTTTCGAGCCCCGCGAACGCACCGCCGCAGATGAAGAGCACGTTGGTCGTGTCTATCTGTATGAACTCCTGGTGCGGGTGCTTACGCCCTCCTTGCGGCGGGACACTGGCCGTGGTGCCTTCGAGGATCTTGAGCAGCGCTTGCTGCACACCTTCGCCCGATACATCGCGCGTGATGGACGGGTTTTCGGATTTGCGCGCGATCTTGTCGACCTCATCGATGTAGATGATTCCGGTTTCCGCACGCTTGACGTCGTAGTCGGCGGCCTGGATGAGCTTGAGCAGTATGTTTTCGACGTCCTCGCCTACGTAGCCGGCCTCGGTGAGCGCGGTGGCGTCGGCGATTGCAAAGGGAACGTTCAACATACGGGCGAGCGTTTGGGCTAGGTGAGTCTTGCCACAGCCGGTCGGCCCGATCAGAAGAATGTTCGATTTAGCGAGCTCGACATCGACATCTTGGTGCACGCCCACCTGGATCCGCTTGTAGTGGTTGTAAACGGCAACCGACAGGACCTTCTTTGCCTGCTCCTGTCCGACCGCGTAGTCGTTGAGGAACTCGTAGATCTCCTTGGGCTTGGGAAGATCTTCGAGCTTTAGCTCAGGGGTTTCGGCGAGCTCCTCCTCGATGATCTCGTTGCACAGGTCGATGCACTCGTCGCAAATGTAGACGCCCGGCCCCGCTATGAGCTTCTTGACCTGCTTCTGTGACTTCCCGCAGAAAGAGCACTTCAGCAGGTCGCCTCCATCCCCGAGCTTCGGCACGAAATATGCTCCTTAACCCTCGGGGTTCTCCACGGGAGAAGCCTCGGACTGTGCTTCCGCAATTCTTGCCGGCTCACCCTTGAGCAACGTTCCACCCCGCTCCGCAAGAATCCGGCTTGCGATTACCTCGTCGATAATACCGTACTCTTTTGCGTCCTCCGGGTTCATGAAACGGTCGCGGTCTATGTCCTGGTGGACGCGCTCGACCGGCTGCTTCGTGTGCTCGGAGATGATCTCTGCCATGCGCTGTCGAAGCGACAGCACCTCGCGGGCGTGGATCTCGATGTCTGCGGGAGTGCCCTGGAAACCCGCGGAGCCCTGGTGAATCATGATCTTGGAGTTTGGAAGCGCGTAGCGTTTGCCGTCCTTTCCACCGAGCAGCAAGATCGCGCCCATCGACATAGCCATTCCGACACAGATCGTCGAGACATCGGGCTTTATGTACTGGATCGTGTCGTAGATCGCTAGGCCCGCGTAGACCATGCCTCCCGGCGAGTTGATGTAGAGGCTGATGTCTTTGTCGGGATCCTCGGATTCGAGGTGCAGCAGCTGCGCGACTATGAGGTTCGCTACCTGGTCGTCGACCGGGGTCCCAAGGAACACGATGCGTTCCTTGAGAAGGCGCGAATAGATGTCGAATGCTCGCTCGCCGCGGCTCGTCTGCTCGACGACCATGGGAACGAGGTAGTTGCGGTAGCGATCTTCGTCTTTCATTGATTCTCGTCCTTCCCCTGTGGCCCTCCGATCACGTTCACGTTCTCGGCCACGTAATCGAGTGCCTTGCGGCGAATGATATCGGCCGCGACCGATCCCACTCGCCCGGATTGCGCAAGTTGCTTGGCGACGTCTTGAGGCTCCCGCCCAATCTGAGCGGCAGCGAGGGAGATCTCTCGCGCCAGCTCCTCTTCCGTGACGTCTATCTCCTGGCGGCGTGACAGCTCCTCGATGACGAGCTCGGCCTTGACCGAGCGAGCTACCTGCTTGCGCAACTCGGAGCGAATCTCGAGCTCGGTCGAGTCCGTCTCACGTTCGTAGTCGGCCATGGTGAGATTCGCCTTCTTGAGATCGGCTTCGAAGTGCTCAAGCCGGTGATTGAACTCGTCTTCGACCAAGCGCTCTGGAGACTCAAGGTCCGTGGCGTCGACCAGGACCGCAAGGGCGCGCGTGCGCAGCTCCTCCTGCATGGCTCCCTGCTTGACCTCGGCGAGTCGTTCCCGAAGGTCGGCACGCAAGTCGGCGAGCTTGTCAAACTCGCCGACGGTCTTTGCAAACTCATCGTCGAGGGCGGGCAGCTTCTTGGCCTTTACCTCCTTGAGCAGCACGGTAAAGGAAATATCCTGGCCGGCCGGCTCCCCGGAGCCCGGGGCCATCTTGTCGCGAAATTTGATGATCGCGCCGGGCCTGTTACCCACGAGCTCGGCGTCCAGGCTCGGAGGCCCGCTGCGGGAGCCGACCTCGTAGAGGAAGTCGGGCTGGCTCGCTCCTTCGACGGGCTTGCCGTCCTCAGAGCCGTTCAGGTCGATCAGGGCGTAGTCGCCGCGCCGCGCCTCACGTCCGACGGTCTCGAGCTCTGCGAAACGGTCACGCAAGCGCTCGAGCTGCTCGTCGACCTCGGCCTCACCGACCTCGGACTCGGGCGCCTCAACCTCGAGGCCTCCGATATCCGGTAGCACCACCTCGGGCCGGGTGTCGATGGTGGCCTCGAACACGAGGGGGCTCCCCGCGGCGAACTCGACCACTTCGATCTCGGGCGAGGCGATCGCTTCGATGCCCTCGGCCCGCAGCGCGTCCCGGTAGAGGTCCGGAAGCGCGTCCTGCAGGGCCTCCTCACGGACGGTGCCGGCGCCCACGCGCGTGTCGATGATCTGGCGCGGGACCTTGCCCTTGCGGAACCCCGGGACCTTGATCTGGCCGGCCCACCGCCGGTAGACGGCGTCGAAGGCCGGCTTCAAGGCAGTTTCGGGCACCTCTACTCGCAGCTTGACGCGGTTGTGGCCGATTTGCTCGGCGGAGGTTTCCAGCGCTGTGGTCTGCATGAAGGCGCCATCCTAAGCGGAGGTAACGGGGCGATTACCCGCTCCTGTCACGGTTGGCAAGGCTTGGGAGACACGGATAAATCGGCGCATGAAGGACTTGGGGGCCGGGTGACGAACTATCTCACATCCCCGCACAGCGCCGCTCCGGGAACGGCAGGCGAAGGTGTGGGGCGAGCATCCACGTTGGGAGCCAGGAGCCGCGCTAGGCGGACGAAAGTGGGGATGACGACCCCTGACTCCCAACCTGACTGCTCGCTCTCACCGCTCATCCTAATCGCTCTGGTGAATTTCACGCGGGGTCCGCAGACGACCTTCGGTGCCGTACGCGTGGGATGCTGAGGGCTGCGGGGCGTAGCGCAGCTTGGTTAGCGCGCCGGCTTTGGGAGCCGGAGGTCGCCGGTTCGAATCCGGCCGCCCCGACGCGGCTCGGCTAAGGTCGCGGGCGTCTGCGGGTGTAGCTCAATGGTAGAGCTCCAGCCTTCCAAGCTGGTGATGAGGGTTCGATTCCCTTCACCCGCTCCCCCCCATAGGCTGGTATTTCCGCAGGCGTGACAATCCGGCTGTGGACTCTCTTCCTCAGGGAGAGTGCCGGTACCCGGCCGGAGGTGACTCGCTTTCCGCACGTCCTGGCTGTTGGAGCCAGTGTCCTCTGACCTGACTCGTCCCTCCGACCGGGGCCGGACTGGCGGAAGTGACTTGATAGAAGGGTGCTCGAGACCCAACGCCTGCGTGTCCTCGCGCTGGTCACATCGTAAGTCGGCTGGCGAAAGGAGGCCAGGATGGGTGTGACGGTGGGGATCGATTCACATAAGAGCTCGCTTGCGGTCGCGGTGCTCGACGATCTCGGACGTTCCTTGGGGATTAGAGAGTTCGCCAACAACCCAAAAGAGCACGAGAAGCTCAGGAGGTGGATCGAGGCTCACGGCGCCGATCGACTGATCGGCGTGGAAGGGTCCGGCAACTACGCTGGAAGCCTCGTCGGGCAGGACCAAACGTCACCGCCTCAACCGAGGAGGCAACCGCCAGCTCAACTACGCGCTTCACATGATGGCGATGGCCCGTTGCCGCGGAGACCTAGACACCAAGGTCTACATGGAGCGGCAACGGGCTGCCGGCAAGTCAGACAAGGAGGCGATGCGGTGCCTCAAACGGCAACCGTCGAACGTGGTGTTTCGGCAGCTCCTTACTGAGGCGAGAGGCTCGCTATCGGCCGCTTGACAACATTCCGTGTCTTTAATCAGAGCGCGAGCTCCTCTCGTGGTGAGAGGGTGGCCCTGAGCCGGCGGGGTGGCTCATTGACTTTATGTCGCAGCTCTGGCGAGCTGCTGGCTTGCTTCTTAGGCGTCCCCCGT
>JBBSGD010000066.1:0-9128 GCA_038254435.1 Actinomycetota bacterium | reverse complement strand
TTCAACTGCTTGATGAGGCCGGAGCGTGAGAAACCTGACGTTGAGATGTAATCCTTAGCGGTCGCAAGGGCGTTCTCCTGACCGGAAGTTAGGTCAGACCCGGCCTCCTTACCACCGTTGCCACCACCACCGCCGCCACCGTAGTTGCCGCCGCCACCACCGCCGCCACCGTAGTTGCCGCCGCCACCACCGGAGTTGCCACCACCGCCAACCTCGGTGCCGCCGCCACCACCGGACTTACCACCACCGCCAACCTCGGTGCCGCCGCCGCAGGCTGAAAACAGCACTATCGCCAATACCGCCAGCACAGCAAGAGCGTTCCGAGGGCCCCATTTCTGATGCATGTCTGCAATCCTACACACTCGTCCGCCAGCCCTCTATATAGACCGGACCAAAGTATACAAACGACGAAATACGTATACAGAGCGAAAATCGCTTGGCTGTTCATTCGTCACGCGGGGGGCGGGCTGAAGCCGTCGAGGGAAGGGACGCTGGTGAAGAGATCTACACCCGCAATATGCTGAACTTGGAAGTCATTACCAAGTGGAACGAGCGCCGTCTAGGTACTTGGAAGGCCCGCAGATCGTGGGAGGGGTGCAATACTGAGGTGTCCCAGTGTCACAGCCTATTCCCTTGAATATGGTAGATTCTTCCTCATGAGAGAGGAATCGGGATTTTCACGACGGGGCTTGACTACGTGAAGGCCGCAATCTACTGCCGCATCTCCGACGACCGGGAAAGGCCCCATGCCCGGCCCTCTACTCTCGTCGGTTCCTCACAAGGGTAGAGTTGACAGACAGGATACTTAAGCGTTACGGCGCTTGGCTCCGCAAACGGGGCTCAAGATGACAGACGTCATCGGTCCCGAACCCGCATCGCCAGAGCAGAAGGGGGACCAACATGCCTGTCAAGGTTGAGAAGTACAAGGGGGAGCAGGAACTGGAACAGGGAATCACCAAGATGCTCGCGCAAGGATGGACGATCCAGAACCAATCCTCGCGTAAGCAGGCTTATTCCCTTTTAACGGGTATCTTCACAAAGACGCAACTCCACACTGTGACCTACGTGAAGGAACTAGACGGCCCTCGTCCTGAGCAAGTGACTGAGCAGCCTTAGTTGTCGTCGTGGACGAGTCGGGCCCAGACGTACGGGGTCCGGAACGAGTAGGGCAGGTGCAGCAGGTACGCCTCACACAGCAGTCTGTTGCTCGAAACGCGCTAATGAATCTCTCTGCTGCTCCTGCTTCTGGTTGCCCATAAAGGGATTGTATGAGGGTGGCTGCAGGAACGGAACGCCCGCTCCCCAGCAATTCATCGCATCGTCCGGTGTTCTTTCCCGGAGATGACGAGGACCGCCTCACCCGTGCTAACGACGAGCGATGTCCTTGTCACGGATTATAGCGCCCCTCAGAGCCTCTTAGAGCCGTTAGAAATCAAGAGCTGGTACCAGGCACGCACGACAGAGCCCCTCCCCTTACGAGAGGACGGGCTCTGTCGTGCGGCGCAGGCCGAGTGCTAACGGGACCGGAAAGGAACAGCTAGGCCGTGGCGACGCCGCCGAGGGCCGCGGCCGTGCGAGCCCGATTGCCCTCGGCCCATGAGAGCGCCGCTGCGGCCTGCTCGGCCGGCGTCGGCAGCCACGGCTCCGCGCCGGACGTAACGAGCCAGAGCATCCTCGCCACCGGATCAAGCGGCCACGGCGGCTTCGAGGTCCCCATAGTGGAGCCTATCGACGGCCAAAGCGCGTAGATGTTCTTTAGTTCGCTGAACCTGCCGGCGGTGTCGGCCTCTGCGCTGACGCCCAGGAACCCCAAGATCGATTGCGCTCGTCTAATAGCCGAGTAGCGCTGCGCAGCGTGCTGCAAACGAACGTACGCTTCGCGGTCCTCGTCGGGGGATGCGAGAAACATGTCTGCCGACAGCTCGCGGCCATAGTGCTCAAGCAGCTTGGCGCAAGTGCGAGCCTCGGCAAGGACTTCTTCGAGCGCAGGGCGCAGCGCCTCGGCGATGATCGTCTCGCCATTGTCGCGCGTAGCTGTCGCGAAGGCGCGCTCGGTGTCCTCGAGCACACGGCGAAGCACGCGCTGCGCGGCCGAGGCCGCTCGCTCGTCGACCTCGGCCTTGGCGATCGTGGTGCCGACGTCCGCTGCGTCGCGGTGACTGAGCGAGCTGCCCTGAAGCTTCTCGACGAGCTCGTCTTCGACGACAAGCGCTTCCTTTACCTGCGGTGCGTTCGCGACCAACTTGCTGGCTGCCGTGACACGCCCGTAGGCGTCAACCACCGTCTTCGGCAGCTTGAACTGGCCGGGCTCTTGCAACTGCACGATCAAGGCTGATTGGTTCGATTGAGTGTTGTTGCCGCGCATTGTTTCCCTCACTCTCTCTGCCGGCGAGCCGGCGAATGGTTGCGTTCATGTCGTCGTTCGGCTTCGGTGCTTGCTCTTCCGTCTCATCCGTCACGTCGGGATCGCGCCGGAGCCGCGCGTTCATGATCTTGCTCGGACTGAGCACCTTCTCTTTCTCGGTCTGCTCTGGTGTCATGTTGCTCCTCTCGGTTGGGTTACTGGGGGCGTGACGTTACAAGCTGCCGTCATGGATCGTTCATGGTCCCTCCTCGGGATCACGGCTCGTGAGCCACAGGGCCCGAGCCTGCGCAAAGATCTCGTGGCGTGCGAGCGCCGCGTCGGGATCGCATGGGTCGAACGTGTTGTCGGTGTTCTCGCGCAGCTCGTCCGGCACGCCGGGCTCTGTCAGCCAGAAGACTTCCGGGTATCGCTGGGCGCACGTAGGCTCCATCCGGTGCGCGAGCCGCAAGTATTCCCACCGTTCGCGGGCCGCGGCGAGACTCCCGTAGATGTGCTCCATCTGGGCGGGGCTACCGACGAAGAGCACGTTCAAGTCGACAATCGTCGGGGGGCCGAGCCGGCGTTTATTAAGCCTCCTTTTGTAGGGCATTTAGCTCCTCCTACGTGACGGCGGGCGAATGGACACCACGGCCGCTCCCGGCTCGGAATCGAGGTCGAGTTGGCGCAGCAATCGGGCGAAATCCTGTCTTGAGTCACGCTCGACTCTGATGGCGGGATGAGGAGCTCGAGCTCCATACCGATCGGCGACGAATGGACCCTCTATGCCGATGGCGCGACGCCCCTGCTGGCACCGATCCCAGCTCTCCGCGGCAAGTTGCAAAAGTTTCAAGTGGTGCGGTTCGAGTGCATAGGTTGCGACCACCTCTTTCCACCATCTTTTCGAGGCGTTTGACAGGTGTGACGGGGGCTTGGGGCTCTTCGGTCCTATATCGGGCATGAGAAGTCCTCTTTCAGAGTCGGGAAGCTTCGGGGCTCAACCCATTTCCATTCGGGATGCGCCGGGAAAAGGTTGGCAGGCAACATCTCAAGAATCCTGGCCGGCGAACTTCGGGGTACCCCCACCCCTAGCGCCCCTAGCAGGGCTCGCCCGCTAAAGCTCCGGCTGCTGACGCCGGCGGGCAAGCCAACCGCCACTCGCACAGTCCGCCGCTTGCCTGCTCTCTGGCGGCGCGCTGCGACAGACGAACCCTTACGACGCTGCGGGGCGCGCTGTGGGTAGTTACGCCTCGGCACCGCGCACCTCGAAGTCTTGGGTTCCCGGCCTCTGGGTGACGAGCTCAACAGCCTGGCGGTGAGAGCAGCGGCCGATTGCAGGGCACGAGCAAATCCAGCCTCGTCCGTGCTGGTACTCGACACGGTGCAGCTCTCCCGAGCCACGCACGAACGCACGAACGCCCTGGGGACCGCAGTAGTGCACCACGACGCGGCCCTCCACTAAGAGCCTGCGCGCCTTCGTGGGAGCGTTCTCCCGGCCGGCGTTGCCGAGGCGAAGCTCGAGGCCGACGCTACGAGGATCAAGGCCGGTCATGGGCCAACCTCCAGGTAGTCCCAGATCATCGGCACGTCCTCAAGCGGAAGCAACCCAGCACGAGCGAGCAGTGCGGGGACATCCTGGCCGTACTCAATCAGTGCCGAGACGAGCGGAGCCCTCGCTGGATCGTGAACGAGGTCGTAGTACCTCGTGACCGCCGCGTGCTGTCTACGATCGAGGCCGCCGCTCACGACGCCGCCTCCTCGGCGAACATCGAAAGCACCCGGCGCTCGTCCGCCTCGACCGCTTCCAGCACACTCACAGCAACGGAATCCGCAGCATCTGGGACGCCGTGTCGTCGGTATCAGGGAGACGGAGCTCTGTCAGCAGGCGCACCACCGTCTGCTTGTATTGCGCTTCCGTCTTGTCCACGATCCCCTCGCTCACGAGGCGATAAAAGACCTGGCGCACGGTCATGGGGTGCTCCGCGGTGAGGAGGCGGTGCATGGCGATCTTGATGTCGAGGATCTCCTCGCGCGAACGTCGGTGCCTTATTGACCTAGACCCATAGGCGGTCATGAGGTCTCAACCACTTCGGCGTCGAAGGCCTTAGCTATCTCGGCAACGGATAGGGGCTCATCGCCGGGTGACTCGACCAGGTTGCCCTTATCACCAACAAGGTTGCATACCTGGTCTGAATCATCGCTCTGACCTGCGGAAACCAGGTGTGCAATCTTGTGAGAGTTAGGATTCTGCACACCTGGTTTTGCATACCTGGTCGGGAGGCTCCACCTCGACGGCTCTTTGCCGAGGCGCCCGGGCCGTTGGGGTTGCTCCGAGATGATGCCGAGCTCTTTCCTGGCGGTCGCCACGGTTCGCCAGCTAAGTCCTTCGTCCGTGGCGACCTCCTTGATCTCGGAGCGCAAGACGGGGCCATCGGCAAGTAGATCGAGAAGCATCTGCTCGGCCGCGTCCCGTTTTGGTGCCTCGCGCTCCCGGGGCTCGCTGCCAAGCACATCCCGCGGGCCGATCCCTTCGGCGATGCCCTTCCACACGATGCCGGCGGTGTCGATCTCCTCGTTCTCGAAGCCGTGCACCGTGCGGCCCTCGACCTCGAAGCGCAGCGTCGGAGCGTAGGGCGCAACGTTGCATTTGCCGTGCAGGATCACCCGCTTGTAGCCGAGCTCTTCGCCGGCCTCCGGGTCAGCGGCCACCACCAGGATGCTGCGCGCCGCCGCGCTGATGCCGATGCTTCCCGAGACGCGCATGAACAAGTCGGTGGAGGGTGATTTGTTGGTGTGGCAGACGCACACAAGCGCGCACCCGGTGCGGTCCGCCATGCGCGCCAGTGGCCCGAGGGCGCGCCGCACGTCTTGGTCCACGTGACTGTTCACCTCGGCCCCCAAGTGGGCGGTCAAGGGGTCGATGACGACGAGTGCCGCGCCCAGATCAGCCGTTGCGTCCTCGAGTACCTGAACGTCGGCGGGCAAGGAAATGTCTCCCTCGAACCCGTCGCGGCTCATGGTCACGAAGTGCACGAGATCGAGGTCTGCTCCTGCCGCCATGAGGCGGGGGACGAGGGTGTGAGCGGGACTATCTTCCGCCGAGCAAACAATCACTTGGCGGGATGATCCGTAGAGGTCGCCGTCGAGCTGCCCCCGGGTGATACGTGCGGCGCGCTCCAGCGCAGCCATCGTCTTGTTGATACCCGGAACTCCGACTATGAGAGAAACAGACTTCAGCGGCCACCGTCCCGCCCATGCGAACTCGACCGGCTCAGGGCGCACCTCCGATGCGCGGCGGGTGCGGGCGTAGGGTTCGACTCCGCCGGCACGCTCGATGTCGGCCATGATCTGTGCTTCCACCCTGGCACTCATGCGACCGCCGCACCATCCGCTTCGACTTCCCGAAGCAACCTGCGCACGCTGCGGGCAATGTCGCCGGCCTCGCCCGTCGTCCCGTAGATGAACGTGGCGGTGCCACGCAGCAGGCACGTCAAGCGCCAGATGAACGATGAGTCGCAGCCGTGCTCGTCGAGCCAGTCCCAAGCGGCGAGCAGGTCGCGCCGGGCCAACGGCGCGGGCTCGACCGCAAGCATTCCGGCAACTTGCCATTCAAGAGCGAACGTCTTTCGCCACGCCAACGCGCGCAGCGTGTCCCGCGGTACAGGCTTCGGCTTGCGGCGCGGTGCCGGTCGCCAGTCGTCGCGACGGGGAAACAAGTCGGTCAGCCCCAGGCCGACCGCGCCGACGATCTGTTCGACGTTGCACCCGGCGTGGCAGCAAACTAGTGCCCGTCCGCCGGCGCCTTCGGAAATCGAGAGCGATGGGAACTTGTCCGGGTGTGCCGGACATCGTGCCACGAAGCCGCGGCCAGAGCGGCGCACTCGCTCAAGGCGGCCGAGAAGCTGCTCGACCGGGCTATCAGCCGTTAGGCTTGTGGTGTCGATGGTGTTGGTGGCGGGGCCGGCTTCGGGCAGGGGCCGGCTTCGTTCGCGCGGGGGGCTCACGAGCCACCACCCCCTCCATCCGTTACGAGAGAGACCACGACCGCGAGCACTACGGGGTCTGTGATGCACTCACTAAGGCCCTGCTCGGCGCGGGACTCGCTGACGAGGCGTCGGACGGAGCGCTCGAGGTTGTCGACGGGGGGGGCCTTCATGCGACCGCCCCCTCATCTGCCCGTTGCTCGTCTCGGAAGAGCTGGTCTTCGGGAAGGTCGAGAAACTCGACAAGGAAGCGGCGAAACGCGACCGAGGGAGGCACGAAACCGTTTACCACTCTGCCGACATAAGTAGGGGAACACCCGTACTTAGCGGCGACGTGGCGCTGAGGGAGCCGGCGCATGGCTAAAACAGCCTTCGCCGATTGAGGGCGGGGGTACATCGGGCACACTCCTCTCGCCCGCCTCCGCTGAGAGGGGGTGGCACGCGAGAGATTCCTACGGAGGTGCTCTCTTCCCCGCCGTTTGCAACTGCCTAGAGGGCTTACCCGGGCTTCACGTCTACGACTGCCGGTGCCTCATGCGAACGGAACGTTCCTGCTAAACTACCCGAATGGAATTACATTTGTCAACCGAGCCACCTCTTCGACTGATCTGCGGCTTGTGTCACCAGGAACTTGATGAGGTTTATCGGGATGACGACGGCAACGTCATGGGCCTCTGGGCTGCACACCCCAAGGGCCTAGCAGTAAGCGCCGCAGGCCAAAGACCTCACCGAATGAAAGTCAGTAGGCCGTTCGTTCAGCGGTCGGTAGAACCGCCAATGCCTCCCCCAAGCAGGCCCGGGGATTCTCAGGAAGGGTGGGGGCCGAGACGCTGGCACTGGCGGTGCAATCCCAAACGTTGCCCAGGCAACCACGTTGTCCGAGCGGCCAAGTTGACTCGAGCCTATGAAACCGCCCGCACCGCTGGGCGGGATTCTCTTCTCCTCGGAGTCGACCTCTAGTTAGGCCCGCCACACAAGGCTCACGCGGTCGGGATCGAAACGATTACGGCCCCTGACGGCCGGTCCCACCATCACCTTGTCGAGCACGGCCCTGAGCAGCGCGCGTTGCCAATCGAGGCCCTTGTCCTGCCAGGCGCTTCGTAGGGCCTCAGAGTTCGACGGTACGTGGGTCAGGGCTCTTCCGCCCTCTAGGCTCGCCAGCTTCCGCCTCGTCGCCTCCATGCGGCCCTCAATGGCATTACGGGCGGCCAGGAACTCGGCCCTGGAGATGATCTTGTCGGCGTAGTGGTCACGGGCGAGTTGCTCGAGGCCGGCTTCGTCGTCCCGCAGGGAGTCGAACAGCTCGGACTGGTCCACGTCGCCGGAATGGCGCAGGGCGCGGTCGAACTCGTCTGAGTCGAGAGCCACGATGACGGCCGCGAAGATGAGGGCTTCGAGGGGCTCGGCCTTGCAACGAATCCCGCCGCAGCCCGAAAAGTTGGTGCCGCCGGCGCAGACGTAGGAGCGCGCGCCGTCTTTGGGCCGGGCGACGAGCTTTTCGCCGCACAGCTCGCAATGAGCCAGGCCGGTGAGAAGGTACCGGCGCGCCGTGGCGCCCTCGTTCTTGAGGCGCTTGGCGTCGCCCAGGATCACGTTGAGGCGCTGGTGGGTGGACTGATCGATGATCGCCGGCCACTCGGCGTCGGCCACCACCACGCCCTCATGCTGGCGGAGGCCCGCAGTCCGGGGAGCCGTGAGGATGCGGCGCAGGACGGTGCTCTTCCACGGCGTCCCGGTAACCGTCCGGTGGCAGCGGTCGTTCCAATCGGTGGCGATGCCTCGCAGGCTCTCGCCGGCCAGCACACGCCGGGCAGCCTCACGGATCAGCTTCGCCTCACCCTTGTCGATGGTCACCCGGTCGGGCTCGAAGCCGAAGGGTCGAGTCCCGCCGCCCTTGCCCTTGCCCGCCTTGGCCAGCTCGGCCATCTTGCGCCTGATCCTGCGGCTCTTGTCGTCCGATTCCTTACGGCTCACGGCTCCGAGGATACGCAGATGAAACCTGCCATCGTCCGTCCCAAGATCCACGTCGCCGGTGACTGATGCCATGTGGCGCAGACCACCGGAGTCGCAGACCTCGAAGAACTCCTCCAGCTCCTTGGGGCGGCGGTGCAGGCGGTCCTGGTGCCAGACGACCACGGCATCCACCACGCCGTTCTTGATGTCGTCGAGCAAGCACCCGTACTCAGGACGGAGCTTGCCACCCCAGGCGCTCAGGTCGTTGTCCGTGTACACCCGATGTACCGGCCACCCCTTGCGCTCGGCGAGCTGACGGCAATCCTCCTCTTGACGTTGCACACCCGCTCGCTCGCCGGTGCGGTCGTCCGAGATACGGCAGTAGAGGGCGGCTCTCTGGGGGATCGTCGTTGTGCTCATGGGCACCACACTAGGGGTTCAGGTAATATCCGTCAATACTCAGGTGGGCCAGGCTGGCTTCTCCGGGGCGCACGCAGGCCGAGCCCCCGCCGACCAGGCCGGCCTGCGAGACGTGGTGGTGCGGTGAGCGAAAGGGTCGCTGAGTGACGAGCGAAGGACGCTCGGTCAAGTAGCCGGCAACAGAGAACACCCGAGTCACCTCGAGAGCCTCTTCGAGAGACATGGCCGGCAGCATGCCCGGCAGGCGGCGCGCCAGCATCGTCTTGCCGGATCCAGGGGGCCCGTACATCATCAGGTTGTGTCCACCCGCTGCAGCGATCTCCAAGGCTCGCCTCGCCGGGTATTGGCCTCGCACGTCGAAGAGGTCCTCGAGGGGAATTGGGTCGGGGGTGTCGAGGGCCGCCGGAGGGTCCGGAGCCCAGTCCCCCGCC
>JBBSGD010000065.1:0-9144 GCA_038254435.1 Actinomycetota bacterium | reverse complement strand
GTGGCGTGATAGTGGTGAACCGCCTCGGCGCGGGAGGCGAGATGACTGCGAGCAAGCTTGCCAGGCTGCTCGGCTATCCCGTCACTGCCGAGCTGCCGTGTTGCCCGGCCCTACGCGACGCCGAGGATGGCGGACGGCTGCTGTCCCCTTCGCTGACCCGCTGGGCCCGGCGCGTCGATCGTCTCGCAGGTGCGCTCGAGGACGCGATCGAAAAGGCGAAGGCGTGAGAGACGAGCTCATGGAGCTTGTGTTCGAGCGCGACGAGCTGGCCGATCTCGACGCGGCAGCGCGCCGGCTTGCGCTGCGCGAGCTATTCGGGGAACACGTCGCTCCCGACGAGGTTCCCCGCCTCGTGGCAGAGGTCGCCGATGCCATCGACGGCTACGGGCCGCTCACAGAGCTCGTGCGCGACGATTCCGTCACCGACGTCCTCATCAACGGAGCGCGCGATGTCTGGGTCGAGCGGGCAGGGCGGCTCGAGAAGACCTCGGTGTCGTTCGATGGGGAGCACCACCTGGCGGCGTTCATCGGTCGCCTCCTGGCGCGTGCGCATGTGCGCGCCGACGCGTCCCTGCCGATTGCCGACGGCCGGCTCCCCGACGGATCGCGCCTTCACGTGGTGTTGCCTCCTGTTGCGTGCGACGGACCGCTCGTGTCCCTGCGGCGCTGGCCCCACAGGCTCACGCTCGAGGACCTTCAAGCCGCCGGTACGCTCGATGACGACGAGGCGGCGCAGCTCCGTACCGCCGTGCGCGAGCGCGTCTCGGTGATCGTCAGTGGGGCGACCGGCACCGGCAAGACAACACTGGCCAATGCGCTGCTCGCATACGTGGGCAACGACGAACGCGTGGTCATCGTCGAGGAGACGCCCGAGCTGCGGCCCGCCTGCCGCCACTTCGTGTCTCTTACGAGTCGTTCCCGCAACGTCGAGGGCGCCGGGCAGGTTTCGCTCGGCGATCTCGTGCGCGCGGCGCTTCGCATGCGTCCGGACCGGATCGTCGTCGGGGAGGTGCGCGGGGCCGAGGCGCTCGCCGCACTGGGGGCGATGTCGAGCGGTCACGAGGGCTCGATCATGACCGTGCACGCACGCTCGCCCGACGAGGCTCTCGACCGGCTTGTGTCCCTCAGCCTCGAGGCGCGGTCGGGGGCGTCACCGCAGTCCCTGGCGGCTGCCGTGAGGCGTGCGTTCGGGCTCGTCGTGCAGCTCGTGCGCGACGGGGACGCCCGGCGCATCTCCGCGATATCGCGCATCGGATGAACGCAGGGTCGCACGCGGCCGAGTGCGTGCGGGTGCTGGCGGGGCTTCTGCGTTCCGGACTCGCCGTGCCCGACGCGCTCGCCGAGTGGCATCGCCACGTGCCCTCCGGAGCGGCCGGCCCCCTGAGGCGCGCTGCCGGGCGGCTGCGACTGGGCGCGTCACCCGCTCGGGTCGTTGGGGACCTTGGCGATTTCCTCGGCCCCGACTGCGACGCCCTGTCGGGCCTCGTGGATGCCCATCTTCGCTCGGGTGGAGACCTGGCGCGCATGCTCGACTCCTACGCGACGTCTGTGCAGGAGCGAGTGAACGCGGCGGCGCGCGCCCACAACGCAGGGTCGGGCGCCCGTGCGTCGGGCCGCCTCATCGCGGCGCTGCCGGCACTCGTCTTTCCGCTCACCCCGCTGTCGCACGCCCCACTGTTCGACGGCGTCGGGCTCGTCTGCCTGTTTGCCGGCTCGGGCCTCGTGTGGGCCGGGATGGCCTGGATCGAGCGTCTCGTGCCGCGCCCGCCTCCGGGCGACGACCCCGCCGCTTACCTTGCCGACCTGACCGCCAGCATGTTGCGCGGCGGCGTCGGGCTCGAGGCCGCACTCGTTGCGGCGACGAGGGCCCCGGACGGCGCACCGGCTGACGGGCGGGTGGACAACGCTCCGGCGAGGGGCCTGGGTCGCGCCCGGCGCATGGCTCGGCTGGGACGCACGTGGCCCGACGCGCTCGCGACTGCTGGCCCCGGCTTCGAGGCTCTCGGTACCCTCCTGGAACGCGCAGCGGCGCTTGGCATCCCGGCCGCGACGGCGCTCGAAGGATTCGCGGCGCACCGGCGCGAGGAAGGGGGGCGCACATTCGAAAACGCAGCGCGTCGTGCACCGGTGTTCATGGTCGTCCCCCTGGCAGTGTGCGTGCTCCCGGCTTTCGTTCTCTTGTGCGTCGTCCCCTTTCTGCGCGGCCTCGCGCTGCGCGGCTGAAGCTGTCTTGATCGCGTCGCCTTATGCGCCGTGCGATGCAAGACTTCCGAGCATGAAAGTCGCGCTGGTGGCGCTGTGCCTTGTGGGTCTCGGTGCGTGCACTCAGGCTGGGGTCTCGGGTCACGCGGCACAGGCGACTCGCTCGATTGAGCCGAGTCCGTCGCCGGCAGCCGGTTCTGGACCGAGCCCATCCCCTGCGCCGTCGCCGTCCTTCCCGAACGGATCGCTGCTCATCGACACCGGCAACCGGAAGGTGCACATCAACGCCCTCATAGCGTCCAGCTCGGCGCAGCAAGAGTACGGGCTGATGAACCGTACTTCGCTCCCGAGCGATACCGGCATGCTGTTCGTATTCCACCAGCCAACCACGACAGCCTTTTGGATGAAGGACACCAAGATCCCTCTGTCGATAGCGTTCTTTTCACGCGCGGGCCGGCTGTTGCGCATGTTCGACATGACACCGTGTCGCTCGGCAACCTGCCACATCTATAGGCCGGGAGTCGTCTATCGCCGCGCGCTCGAAGTCAACCAAGGCGCTTTCACCAGATGGGGAGTCTCGGTAGGGGATCACATGCGCAAGCCCGGCTAAGCCCGGTTGCGGGTTCTTGCAATGCCGGTGGCTGCCGTCACAGCCGCTCGGGACCGGGTGCGGTCACATGCAAGGCACCGCCGGCCACAGTGGCCGGCCACTGCAAGGACCGGGAGGTGCTGCATGGAGCGACTCAGGAACATGCTGTACGGCGAAGCGGGTCAGACGACGGCCGAGTACTCGCTCGTTCTGCTGGTGGCAGGGCTCGTTGTCGGGGTCTTCGCCGCCTTCGTGAAGTCGGGCGGGCTTGACGGAATGTTCCACACGATCGTGTCGCAGCTGATCCACAGGGCAAACGGCTAAGGCGTGTCCCCCGTCACCAACGTGCCCAACCGAGCGACCCCCGCCTCGGAGCTGCTTGTCACAACTGTAGGCCGACAACCGGCGTCGCGGCGTGATGCCGGTCAGGCGACAGTCGAGCTCGCGCTCGTAATGCCCTTTGCCGCACTGCTGCTGGCGGGGCTGGTTCAGCTCGGAGCCATCGCGGGGGACCAGCTCCGGCTATGGCATGCGGCGCGCGAGGCTGCACGGGCAGCGGTGGTGGACCCAAGCCGCAGCGTCACCTCAGACGCTGCGGCTCGCGGGGGCTTGTCCCCGGTTGCTATGACCATCACCCCGGCGCCCACCGAGCGGGTTGCGGGGGCCCCGCTGACGGTGAGGCTTTCCTACAAGCCGGATTCCGGGGTGCCGCTCCTCGGACGCGTGTTGAGCGGCCTCGAGCTGCACGCTTCGGCGACCATGCGTATCGAGTCGCCATGACCGAGCTCGTGGCCGAGGTCGGGTTCCTCTTGCCGTGACCGTGCTCGTGGCCGGCATCGCGATCATCGTGACGCTCTTGCTCGGGGGCCTGACCGTCACCATCGAGCACATATTCGTCGATAGGGAGCGCGCTCAGGCGGCTGCCGATGCGGGCGCCCTCGCGGCGGCCGCGGAGGCCTCTCCTTATGGAACCGGCAGCGCCGAGGAGGTGGCGCGCAGCTTTGCCGAAGCCAACGGCGCAGCGCTCGTGTCCTGCTCCTGCCAGGACCCTTCCTCGATAGTTGTGACGACATCCATCGGGAGCGTCACGGCGCGCTCGCATGCTGTGTTCGACGCCGCGCTCATGGCACCGGCGCGCGGCGCCGCCTACGACCCCGGCAGGCTCGATCCGCGTGTGGCGGCAGCCGTGGAGCGGCTTCTAGACGCAGCCCGCGGGCGCGTCCACGTCGTGTCGGGCTACCGTTCGCCGGCCCGCCAGGCACGGTTGTGGGCAGCCGCGCTCAGAAAGTACGGCAGTCCTGAGGCGGCAGACGACTGGGTCGCCCCTCCAGGACACTCCATGCACGAAAGAGGACTGGCGGTCGACCTGGGCGGGGACCTGGCGCTTGCGAGGCGTCTTGTCCAGACGATGGGCTTACCGCTTCACAGACCCTTGCCGAACGAGCCCTGGCACTTCGAGCTCATCGGTGCCCGCGGTGGCGCGGGAGATTAACGCTACGCCGGTTGGTGGACCGCCGGTAGTATGCGGCCGCCGGGCAACGGACTGGGGAACCTGCCGATGGACTCTTCGCCGCATCGAATCGTCGAGCGATTGACGGCGCGCATTCAGGATCTCGAAACCGAGTTCCATCGCGTCTACTGGGACTCGCAGGTGAACGCCACGAGCAACACCGAGCAGCGCCGCAACGAGCTCGAGATAGCGCTTCGACGCGCCAAGGGAGACGCGGCCGCTCTGCGCGCCGTCAACGAAGCGCTGACCGAGGAGGTACACGATCCGATTCTCCGGCGTGAGCTCGAGGTGCTGCGCCTATCGCTTACGGGCAATCAGATGGACGAGGCCCGGCGCGTCGAGATAGTCGAGATCGCCAGCTCAGTGGAGACGGACTTTGCCACGCACCGCCCTCAGCTCGATGGGTGCTCGGTAAGCGAGAATGAGATTGACGAGGTCCTGCGCGCCTCGCAGGACGGCGAAGTGCGCAAGAGGGCGTGGGAAGCATCGAAGGAGATCGGCGCGCTGACCGCGGACCGCATCCGAGAGCTGGCGCGCCTGCGTAACGCAACCGCCCGCGACCTTGGGTTTGCCGACTACTACAGGATGTCGCTCGAGCTCCAGGAGCTGGGCGAGGAGTGGCTCTTTCGCATGCTCGCGGATGTCGAGGGGGTGACCAAAGCTCCTTTCCGGACCTACAAGGAGAACCTCGACTCGCGTCTGCGCCGGCGCTTCGACACCGCGGAGCTCATGCCGTGGCACTACGCGGACCCCTTCTTTCAGCAGCTTCCCCCGGACGGACAGGTGTCACTCGATGAGCTTCTCACCCGCGGCTCTGCGCCAGATCGCGCCCGCGAGACGTTCGCCGCTTGGGGTCTGCACATCGGCGGTGTGCTCGAGCGCAGCGACCTATATCCTCGCCCTGGCAAGTGCCAGCATGCCTTCTGCCTCGACGTCGATAGATCGGGAGAGGATGTCCGGATCCTCGCCAACGTCGTTCCCGGCGAGCGCTGGGTCGAGGTCATGCTGCACGAGTCGGGTCACGCTGCTTACGACGTGTGCATCGACTCGCGCCTGCCCTACCTCCTCCATCGCGCCACGCACACCTTCGTAACCGAGGCCATCGCCATCTTGTGCCAGCGTCTGGTGCGCAACCCGAAGTGGCTGGTTGCCCTAGCGGGAGCCGATGCCGGCGACGTCGAGCGACTTGGGCCGGCCCTGCGTTCTGCGGTTACCCAGGCGAGCTTGTTGTTCGGCCGCTGGGTTCTCGTGATGGCGCATTTCGAACGCGATCTCTACTCGGATCCCGAGGCCGACCTCGACACCCTGTGGTGGGATTACGTCGAGCGCTTTCAGTTCCTGGCGCGGCCCCCGGGGCGCCGCGCCCCGGATTGGGCGGCAAAGATCCACACCGCAGTGGCGCCCGTCTACTATCACAATTACCTTTTGGGAGAGATCCTCGCGTCGCAGCTCGAGGCGGTGTGCGCCGCGCAATGCGGGGGGGTCGTCGCCAACGAAGCGACGGGGCGGTTCCTGGTTGAGAGAGTCTTCAAGCTCGGCGCGTCGCTTCGCTGGGACTCACTGATCGAGCAGGCGACCGGCGAGCCACTCAACGCGGCTCACTTCGCAGCGCAGCTCTCGGTCTGACGAGCTCGTCCGGACGCCACACGGGCCGGGACGTTAGAGGCTGGCGTGCTTGCGGAAGCGTTCGTAGATGGACTGTGCGGCGGGAGTGATGAAGACCACGCTCGCCGCGCCCTCCTGACCGATCGTCACCGGGACCGTGACGTTGCCCATGTGCGATGGTTTGGTCTGTGTCGCGAGCACTCCGAGCCGAAACAGCTCGTCGGCGGAGATGCTGAGGCTGGTGTAGTTGTGCACGACGGCCATCCAGTGAAGCAGCGCCGACGGATTGACGTTCACCTCGCGTCGCAGCTTGTGCAGCAGGGCCAGCAGAAACCTGGCCTGGTTCGTCGTGCGATCGATGTCTCCGTGGGGAAAGTCGTGGCGATCGCGCACGAAGGCGAGCGCGTGGCCTCCGCTCAGATAGTGAACGCCCGCACTGAGGTGCGCTCCCGAACCCCCAGAGTCGGAGAGAGGAATCGGGACCTTGATCTTCACTCCCCCCAGGTGGTGAACGATGCCGCGAAAGCCGGTGAAGGCCGTGAGCATCCAGTAGTCGATGTGGATGCCGGTGATGCCCTCGAGGGTCTTTGCGAGAAGGCGCGGTCCCCCGTGGTAGAGAGCTTCGTTGATGCGGGCGTTGCCGTAGCCGGGCACGTTGATCCAAGAGTCGCGTGGGAAGTTGAGGATTCCGCCGCGGCCGGTCTTGGCGTTGATTCCGACGAGGTGGATCGCGTCCGAGCGCCGGCCGGTGGCCGGGTTGCCGTGGCGCGCGTCGCTCCCGATGACGAGCACGAAGATTTTGCGGTCTTCGGGCTGAAAGCTGTTGTGGACGCGACCGATGAGCGGTTGCTTGGCGCCGGTGCGCTGGTGGCTTCCGAGCAAGACGATGCCGCCCACAAGCACGCTGAGAACAAGCGCTAGCGCGAGTGTGCGTCTGAGGATCACGGCTTCTTCTTCTTGTGGTGATGGTGGCCGGGCTTGTGCGAGCGGTCCCTCTTGGAGTGGTGGCGCGGCGGGGCGCGCGGGCCCCGCCGCGCGTCAAAGGCGATGACCTTCCACCTTCCGTGGCTTCGCGTCAGCCACAGGGTGGCGTTCTGGCCGAAGCGCACGCGCTGTCCCTTGACCATGCCCGTCGCAACGACACTCACCTGGGCAGCGGCGCGCGTCGCTCCCGGGGTGTCGACCCCGATGCGGGCTACCCTGCGCAGGGTGTCGACGCGCTCGGCGCCAGGCGGAGCGCCGAGGCGGGCGCCGAGGAACCTCCTGGCCGCCTCCGGCGTGAAGCGTCGTTCGACCCGCGCTTGCGCCTCGCTCGAAGAGAGGAACAAGGGGTTGTAGATGTTCTCGACTGTGGCGGACAGAGCGGGCCGCTGAGCCTCTACTCGCTTGCGCACAGAGGATGTGAGCTTGTGGCCGACGCCGGCGGGGACTACCTTGACTTGCCATGCCGCCTGCCGGATGGTCGGTTTGGGGCTGTCCTTTGGTGTCGGCGTTGGCGACGGCGCGGATACTGTCCTCGTGGAGGCCTTGTGCGGCGGAGAGGGGCTTCCGTCGAACATCGCCCTCGCGACCAGGATAAGGACCACAAGCGCCGCGAGGCCGATCGCTCCGAGGAGCAGCGGCGCGCGCTTGTTCCCCGTGTCCGATTCGGTCGTATTGGCAGACATCGGGCGCAAAGTTACCAAGAGACCGGCTCTAGCTGCGCGGTTTGCGGGCCGGGGCCCTCTCGGCCAGCATCGAAACGAAGTGCCCCGAGGGGCCGAGGGTAGGATGTCGGATCTCATCACAAGAGGAGGAAGCAACCGCATGGAGCTTGGTTTGGACGTCCGGGAGATCGGTTCTCGTGCAGTCGTGGACGTCAAGGGGGAGATCGACGTCTACACCGCGCCAAAGCTACGCGAGAAGCTGATCGAGCTGGTGTCCGAAGGCTCCTACGACGTCGTGGTCAACCTCGAAGGCGTGGATTTCCTTGATTCGACGGGGCTCGGGGTTCTCGTCGGGGCCCTCAAGCGGGTAAAGGCGCACGACGGGAGCCTGTCGCTCGTCTGCACCCAGGAAAAGATCCTCAAGATCTTCAAGATCACGGGACTCACCAAGGTGTTCCCCATCCACGACAGTCTCGATGCGGCGACGGCCGCACAGGGCGACTGATCCGATGTCGCTGGTCGAGCTGGCCATCCCCTCGGGATCCGTCTACGTGGGGGTCGCCAGGCTCGCCGTAGCATCTCTGGCTCGTGAGGCGGGGCTCGGCGAGGAGGCCGTGGACGACCTCAAGATCGCCGTTTCCGAGGCGTGCGCCAACGCGGTTCTCTCCAACCAGAAGGTAGGGGCCTCGAGCCCTGTCGACATCGGCTTCGAGAGATCGCAGTCCGCGGTGATCGTGTCGGTGGCAGACCGGGGACCGGTCTATGAGCCCACCCCCGCCGACGACTTCGACACGGGCAGCACCGAACAGCGTTTCGCTATGTCGCTGGAGCTGCTGTCGAGCCTCGTCGACGACTGCTTGATCGTCCCGCGCGACGATGGCGGGATGAGGGTCTCGCTGACCGTCGAGCTCCCCTAGCCCCCAACTTTTCTTCAATCCGTGCGGTAAACGCCGCTATTTGAGAAAAGTTCGCGCGGCGGGTGATTTTGGGGGCTGCCAGGTTTGTTTATACTCACGCGCAATCGTGGTTTGGGAGCGGCAAAAGATGAGTGAAGAGGAGCAGGAGCGGTTGAAAGGGAGGACTGAAGGCAGATGAATGGGTCCCTGTCAAAGTCCGATCGCGAGCTCCTGAAGTCGGTCTACCGGCTTGCGGGCGACGGGGCGTATGCGCACACGAGCGCTCTCGCAAGTTCCCTCGAGCTGTCTCCCGGCACCGTCACCGCAGGCGTCAAGCGACTGGCGCTGAGAGGACTCCTCGATCACAAGCCCTACAGGGGAGTGGATCTCACTGGCCCCGGGCGGCGCGTCGCGGTCGCCGCCATCCGGCGCCATCGGATCGTCGAGCGTTTTCTCGCAGACATGCTCGGCTATGCGTGGAACGAGGCCGACCGCCTCGCCGGTTCGTTCGAGCACGACCTGCCCCAAGAGGTCGAGGACCGGCTCTTCGTGGCGCTCGATCGACCGTCAACCTGTCCGCACGGGTTCCCGATACCCGCCGCAGGCGGATTGGACGTCCCGCATCTGCCTCCGCTGTACGCGCTCGAGCCCGGCGATGTCGCCGTGGTTGCCGTGCCCGGCTCTACCGACGCCGAT
>JBBSGD010000064.1:0-9232 GCA_038254435.1 Actinomycetota bacterium | reverse complement strand
CGGAGGGCATCATCGCCGCACGCAAAGTGGGCATGAAGCAGGCTCGACGGCAACGATTGCAGGTCAACCGAGGGTGCACGGAGGGATCAGATGCTGCTTAATTCCTTGCGGGATTGGGTCAAAGGCTCTGACGCAGGCGGATCTCCTGGCACCTCGTGATGGCGCTGGTCAGGCGATGCTCCAAGCAGCTCGCGGTGCAGCGGCGCAAGAAGCCGTGTCGCGTGCTGCTGGTCGACGAGACCTCGCGCAGACGACGCCACCGCTACTCACCCAGGTCTTGAACGGGGAGACCGGGGAGCTTCTCGCAACCATGCCGCACCGGGACTTCCCGGCTCTCAGCAGCTTCTTGGCTTCCCAGGGCCATCGCTGGTGCCGGGGCGTAGAGGTCGTGGTCGGCGACGGATCCGAGAGCTACCGGGCTGCGATCGAGCGTCACCTCGGCCACGCAACCCACGTGCTCGATCACTTCCACGTCGTGCGGTGGTTCGCCGGCCACCTCTGGAGCGGAACGAAGGCGCGCCAGGAGCCGCCCGGCAGTGCGATGACCGTAAGCTCTGCTCAAGATCGATCCGGATTACGTGAACTTCTGATGCCCCATATGCTTGGCCGTCTATTGCGAGCAACACCGGCAACCGATCGAGCCGACGATGGTCCGAGATACCTGAAGAGTCGGAAGTCACCTTATCGTGCTCCCATGCCGACGACCAAGGAGACCCTGCACGTTGCCGGTCGCGAGGTTGCCATAAGCAACCCCGACAAGATCTTCTTTCCGCAGAGCGGTTACACCAAGCTCGATCTCGTCCAGTACTACTTAGCTGTTGCCGTCGGCGCGTTGCGTGGCGTCGGGGCACGACCCATGGCACTGAAACGCTACGTTCACGGCGCTGAGGGCGAGTTCTTCTTCCAGAAACGCGCTCCCAAGACGCGACCCGATTGGATCGATACGGTCGAGCTGAGCTTCCCCTCCGGCCGCACGGCCGAGGAAGTCGTCGTGAACGAAGCGGCCCAGCTCGCATGGGTGATTAACCTCGGCTGCATCGATCTCAACCCCCACCCGGTACGAGCCGACGACCTGGACCATCCCGATGAGTTGCGCGTGGATCTGGACCCGGTCCCCGGCGTCGAGTGGTCACAGGTACGCGAGGTTGCACTCGTGACGCACGAGGTGCTCAAAGACTTCGAGCTCACCGGCTGGCCGAAGACATCCGGTTCGCGCGGGATCCACATCTATTGCCGGATCGAGCCACGGTGGGAGTTCACCGAGGTGCGCCGGGCGGCGATCGCTCTCGCCCGCGAAGTCGAACGACGCGCCCCCGACCTCGCCACGAGCAAGTGGTGGAAGGAAGAGCGCCACGGCGTGTTCCTCGATTACAACCAGAACGCTAAGGACCGCACGATCGCGTCGGCCTACTCGATCCGCCCCCTTCCCGACGCGCGCGTGTCGGCTCCGTTGCGATGGGAAGAGGTGCCGGACTGCGAACTCGAAGCATTCACGATCGAGACGATGCGAGATCGCTTCGCCGAGGTCGGCGATCCCTGGAAGGGTATCGACGTAGCGGCTGGGAGCTTGGATCCGTTGCTCGAGCTGGCCGAACAACACGAATCGGCCGGTCATGGCGACGAGCCCTGGCCCCCACACTTCGCCAAGCAGGCCGGCGAGCCGCCGAGAGTTCAACCCTCCAAACGGCGCCACGGGAAAGCGCCGGGTGCCGGTGTCGTGCCGCCGCCGGCACCCGGCAAGTCGAGCGGCCCAACCGGACGGCGTCGAACGACGATGCCGCTGATCGAGATAGCGCGGGCCGTGACCGAAGTAGAAGCGAAGGAGGGCCTGGAGCGCTGGAAGGCGCGTTATCCCGATGTCGTGCCGAATCTCGCTCCGGCAGATGTGATGGTGGACGCGATGCGGGGCCGAAGCTCGATGTGGTACCGGATCCGGGTGAATCTCCGCAACGTCCCCGAAGACGAACGTCCGACGCAAGAGGAACTCGAGGTCGACTACGACCCCTGGTCGGATGAAGAGCGTGAGCGGTGGCGGCAGCCCAACGACGGGGACGCTTGATGCGACTGCCGGTGATGCCTCCCGTCTCCCCGATGCTCGCGAAGCTCGTCGCCGACATCCCCACCGGGGACTACAGCTACGAGCCTAAATGGGACGGCTTCCGCTCGATCGTGTTCCGCGACGGGGACGAGGTCGAGATCGGCAGTCGTAACGAGCGGCCGATGACCCGCTATTTCCCGGAGGTGGTCCAGGCGATCGTCGCCAACCTGCCGGAGCGGTGCGTCCTCGACGGCGAGATCGTCGTGATGTCCTCCGACGGTCGTCGCCTCGAGTTCGAAACGCTGCAGCAACGGATCCACCCTGCCCAAAGCCGCGTGAAGCTGCTATCCGACCAGACGCCCGCGAGTTTCATCGCGTTCGACGTGCTCGCCCTCGACGATCGCGACTTCACCAATGATCCGTTCGCGGAACGGCGCGGTGCGCTGGAGGACGCGCTCGCGGCCGCGCACTCCCCCATCCACGTCACACCGGCGACCACCGATCGTGCTGTGGCAGAGCGGTGGTTCGAGGAGTTCGAGGGGGCCGGGCTCGACGGCGTGATTGCCAAGCCGCTGGATGGCATCTATGAACCCGACAAACGCACGATGTTCAAGATCAAACACGCTCGGACGGCCGACTGCGTGGCCGCCGGTTATCGCGTGCACAAGACCGACGAGCACGTCCTCGGCTCCCTGTTACTCGGGCTGTTCAACGAAAGCGGACAGCTCGCGAACGTTGGTGTCGTCGGTGCATTCCCCATGCAGCGACGGAAGGAGCTGTTCGAGGAGCTGCAGCCGCTCGTCACCACGTTCGACGATCACCCGTGGGATTGGGCCAAAGAGATGACCGGCGCGCGCACCCCGCGACACTCGGAGGGCAGTCGCTGGAGCGCAAAGAAAGATCTGTCATTCGTGCCTCTTCGACCCGAGCGAGTGGTCGAGGTGCGTTATGAGCACATGGAGGGGTCGCGTTTCAGACACACGGCACAGTTCGTCCGGTGGCGTCCAGACCGCGATCCCCAGTCGTGCACCTACGAGCAGCTCGATGAGCCGCTCCGCTTCGATCTACCGGAGATCCTCGGACTCTAACGGATGGGCCATTCGTCTGAATGATTGAAAGGATTGGAACGGCTCATGCTTGATCACATTGGGCTTAATGTGCCCGACCTCACCCTCGCTAAGCACTACTACGACGCCATAATGCCGAGCTTGGCTTCGAACCATTCATCGCAACAGCCGAAGAGTTCTCCTATCAGCCTGCACGAGGCAAACCGGGGACGCGGGTCTTCTACGCCGCTCCACAGAAAAGTACCTACGTGCGCAAGCATGTGGAGCTGCAACACGTTGCATTCCGCGCCCGAACGCGGGACCGGTAGATGACGCTCATTCGAAGGCCCTCGAGCTCGGAAGCGACATCCTTTACCAGCCACGACTATTTCCGCGGTATCACGAGGACTACTACGCCATGTTTTGGTTCGACCCACACGGCCTGCTCGAGATCGTCTGTCACGAGCCCGATGCAAAGCGACTCGGGATCAGGCCTTGGCAGTGAGTACCTCGCGCAGGGTGCCGGCGAAAGCGTCGGGATCACCGGTCTGGCCGTATTCACCGCCGAGGAATCACTCTTGCCCTCGTACTGAAACAGTCTGTGTTGGGGGCTGAGGGGTGGGATGGGAGCGAGCCGTTGAGGGAGATGCCGGAGGGGTAAGAGTCCTCCTTTGCATGGAAAGCATCAGCGTGCGCGAAGCGATTGCGGCCGCTGCGTTTGCGCCCAGAGGATTGGTGGCTCGCCGAGACGACGCTCGGTGCTAGCCGACGGGGCGCCGACAGGTTCTCGATGCATGTAGAGGCGGTCGGCGGCGGTCGGCCACTACCGCCGCCTCCCTCAAACCCGGGGCGGTTCAGTCTGCCGTTCAGCCCGGGGCGCCGTCGAGCCGCTCGGCGAGTTCGACGATCAGGCCTTCGGGTCCGCGGACGTAGCAGAGGAGGAAGGTGTTCTCGAAGTCGACGATCTCCCCGACCGTTTCCCAGCCGGCCTCTCGGACGCGGTCGACGACGCCACGCACGTCGTCGACCTTGAAGGCGACGTGCCGGAGCCCAGGACGGTTCGCGGCCGGCGCCAGCTCTTGAGCGCCGGCAGAAGGCGAGTGGAAGCGCACCACCTCGAACATGTCGCTGCCGTCGGGGGCGCGAGCCATCACGACCTCGACCGTCACGTTCTCGAGACCAATGATCCGATCGATCCACTCGCCGCTGAACACCCCGGGCTCGCCGCAGTCGAAGCCGAGCAGCGCAAGAAACCGGACTGTCTCGTCGAGGTCCTCGACGACAAGACCGACGTGGACGAAGTTGGTGACGCCGGGGCGATGGCTGTTCATTGAGGTCAAGCGACTCGCTCCTCGAGATCGCGGGCTGCCGGAGTCGTGAGGATACCGCCGCGCGCGGCGGGCGCTCGCGGCGCGCGGTTCAGGTGCAGTGGAAGTGCTGCAATCATCAAACGGTGGAACAAATGTGGAACACCTCGAATGTCATGGGGTGCGACACGGGCTCCTGACCTCACTTTGTGAGTCACGGCGCGTGGTAACCGAAGGATTATGAGTATCGGATAGCACATGTGTTCGTCCCATTTTCCGCTTGTTCTTGATCCGTCATTGTTTCTCCCTTCTTGTCGTCACAGCAACTTAGCCGCGGCCCGCGCGACCGAGACGTCTCACATTGATGGCGTGAGTCCAGGAACCGACGAAGGCGCGAGGACGATCAGGAATCCAAGTCCGACGATCGCTAGGGCCAGCGGCACATCGATGGCGGCTTTCGAGGGCAGGAGCTTCTGGGCGAGGACGAGGAGGGCGATCACGGACATCCAGGTGACACTCATGACGCCTAGTGCCACCAGCATGAGCATCAGTCCGATGCTCGAGCCGACACAGTAGCGGCCGAACTGGAATCCAGAGCGAACACTCTCGCGGCAGCGCCGGCGGCAATGCTGCTTGAGCGGCGTGAACTCGTAGACACCTGCCGCGATCGCAACCGCCCCGCCGACGAAAGACCCGTGCGGCCGATACAACGCATACACCACGACCCCGACGAGTGTCCAGACGGCAAGGTAGGACCCGACGAAGAGCGGCACGGCGCGCACACGACCGCCGGCATGAGCGCGTCTCAAGACTGCCGGAGTGGCGCCGGGCAGCATCATCGCCGCCATCATCGGCACCCACAGGGCGACAAAGAACGCGAACGAGCCGAGCTCGGTTGCAGCGCCCATGTCCACCTCGTTCATCTGCCGGACCACGACGATCCAGGATGCGGCCGCCAGCCCGAGGGTTGCCGCCAGCGCGGCTGCCGTCGCGGCTGTCCTAGAGCTCGTCATGACTGGCCTGGGGTCCACCGCGAGATCGAGCGCTCCGCGCTCAGAACGGGTACTCGTCTTTACGCCAGGCGCGCGGCTCCTCCGGCTGCGGCTTCGGCGTCCGCTCGAGCAGCATGTTGAAGAAGGGGGCGACGAACGGATCGGGCGCCATCACCGTGTAGGTGTGGTAGACGGTCCCGTTCTCGCGCGCGAACGCGATGTAGCTTGGGCCCTCGCGGAGGCCGTCCTTGAGCTCCGCGCCAACCTGCTCCGACCATTCCCGCAGCCAGTCCGGCGGGTTGTCGATCATCTCCTTGACCTCGGGGATCTGCTGTGCCTGCTCCTCGGTCATCGCAAGCCCGAAGTCGAACGGGAAGTCGGTCCCGTGCGTCGACACGTAGGGGAACTGCCAGTCCATCCGCTTCTTGTAGGCGGTCAGACGGTCGATCGGTGCCCGCGAGAAGCAGAGGAATGTGACGTCGCGCTTGTTCAGGTGGATCAGCTGGCCGTCGAACCCGTCCGCGAGGCTCGTGCAGCCGGGGCATGCTCCGACCTCGTAATCCGGCCCGTACATGATGTTGTAGGCGAGGAGTTGCGAGCGGCCATCGAACAGCTCGGCCAGGGTCTTCTTTCCGTCGCCGGTGTCGAACTCGTACTCCTTATCCACCGGGACCCAGGGAAGCTCGAGTCGCCTTCTGTTGATCTCCTCGTTTCGCTCGGCCTGTTCCGCTTCGAGCTTCGCCAGCTCGTCGCGTGCCGCGTGCCATTCTTCGCGCGTTCCAATCTTGTGTCCAGCCACCTCGTCTCCCTCCTGTGAGCTCGGTCGTTCCGACCGATTCGATGCCTCGGCCGTAAGCCTCCGACACCAACTACGACTCCAGATCGCTCGCAAACTCATCGCTGAGGCGGCCGACACGCCGGGTGCCGGTGTCACGCCTCGGCGGTGCGCCCTCGTCTTCCGGGGGGTCTTGGCGCTTGTAGACACCGGCGGCGTCTCGCGAGATATGACCAGAAGTTGTGGAATCCGGAACCCGAAGGAGAGCGCGGCGTACCTTCCCATCTGAGCCAAAAACGATGGTGCCGGCGTTGGAGCGCCGGCGGGAAGGAGACGCCAATGTTGAGGGTAGTCCAGGACGAGGCTGCGCGCGCGGAATTCGCCGGAGTCCTCGACGAGATCGTTCGTGACGGCGCCCGCAGGATGCTGGCTTCGGCGCTCGAGTCCGAGGTCGATTCCTACGTGGCTGCGGCCACAGGCGAGCGCGACGACAAGGGGCATGCGACTCGTGACCCGCAACGGCAAGGCCAGGGCGCGCACGGTCGTTACCGGTGCTGGCGCGCTTGAGGTCCGGGCGCCGCGGGTCGACAACCAAAGGACCGACGAGCAAAGTGAGCGCGTCCGCTTCGCCAGCGACATCCTGCCGCCCTACGCACGCAAGTCGCCCAAGGAGCCAGGTGCTGCCGCTGCTGTACCTGCACGGGTTGTCCTCAGGGGACTTTCGTCCCGCGCTCAGCGAATTCTTGGGCACCGACGCGGGGCTGTCGCCGGCCGCGATCACGCGCCTCACCAAGGCGTGGGAGGCCGAGCGCGCCGAGTTCATGGCGAAAAAGCTCAAGGACAAAGACTTCGTCTACATGTGGGTCGACGGCGTGCACTTCAACGTCCGCCTCGGTGACGACGATCGCCTTTGCTGTCTGGTGATGGTAGGCGCGCGCCGCGACGGCACTAAGGAGCTTATCGCCATTGCCGACGGCTACCGGGAATCGACCGAGAGCTGGGCCGAACTGCTGCGGGGGTGCAAGAAGCGCGGCATGCGCGCCCCGGTGGTAGCTGTGGGCGACGGCGCGCTTGGATTCTGGGCCGCAGTGAGAGACGTCTTCCCCGAGACGCGTCCGCAGCGCGATTGGGTGCATAAGACCGCCAACGTGCTCGACTGTCTGCCGAAATCGGTGCAGGGAGCCGCCAAACGCGCCATCTTCGAGATCACTAACGCAGAGAACAAGGATGCTGCGACGCACGCTATCCGTGCGTTTGTGGATCAGTTCGGTGCCAAGTGGCCCAAGGCGGTCGCCAAGATCACCGGCGACCAGGACGCGCTGCTCACCTTCTACGACTTCCCGGCCGAGCACTGGAAGCACCTAAGGGCGACGAATCCGATTGAATCGACCTTTGCCCCGGTGCGTGCCCGGACCAACCTCACCAAGGGACCGGGCTCGCGCGAAGCGGGGCTCGCGATGGTGTTCAAGCTCATCGAGGCCGAGGAAGGCAGGTGGCGCAAGATCAACGGGCACGAGCTCGTCGCTCTCGTCCGTGCGGGTGCGAAGTTCGTGAACGGCAAGTTGGTAGAGGCTCAGGACGACGAGAAGGACGCCGCGTGATCCAAAGTTCCGTTCCACAACTCTTGACTATTTCTGCGTCGAGCAGCCGTGAGAAACCGAGTTTCCAACACACGGGTGGGCCGACGCAGCATGAAGGACCTGCGACCTGTAGTTGCGGGAGTCAGCCTCAGAAGCTCTGGAGCACAGATGCAATGCCATCCCCTCGCTATTTATTGGCTTGAGACGAGGCGAACGCTGCGGGCAACGGCGATGCTAAGGCGCTGCGCCCCCACGTCATGCCCATGGAAGCTGACCACGTACGTGTGCCCGCGTTCGTTCCAAACGACCGCACTATGGCCGCCAAAGAACGTTGAGGACGGCTTGACGAAAATGAGCGCGGCCGTGCGACACCGCACATGAATAATGTGCTTGAGCCGGATGTGAGAAAGCGGCCGTGGGTCGGCGGCCACTAGGAGACGGCCGACGGATTGGCGGGAAGCCGCTATCGCGATGTGACCTGGGCGCAGAGGGTCGTAATAATCGATGCTTAGGGCAACGCGGGTCTTGTGCAGCCAGGGTTCCATAGTGATGGGAGTAAGCCCGGACATCCCTGCCAGGGTGGCGCTTGAGTCCGATGGCAGCAACCTTGGACAGGGCACCGGGAAGTGGACGCGGCGCGCCGTACGGCGGCAGTCCTTCAGAAGGGAACTATGCAGAAAAGGATAAGAAGGATGCGACACCCCCCCTCCCCCAATGGCGCGCTGCGCTAGCCGCACGCCAAGACTCGGCACCAGTTTGATGCCCGCGATCGTCTTTCCTGAACGGCTCGGCTGGACAGTTGAATCACCACCTGTTCTGGATCGATTCGACAAGCTGCCGGCAGACTTTGCTACGCAAGCCGTGGTCAGCAGAACGTAAATCGTCAGAGCAAATAGGACTCGATCGCGGCACCTGGTTCGGCTCATGGCTGCCGAATCAGCATCGTTAGACAGGCGAGGAGCATCGAGGTACTGGCCGCCCAGCCGAGCAGGCTTCGCCATCGTTAGCGTCCCCCCGAATTTCCACGATTCCATGGGACGCTAACGGACCGACGGAAGTCAAATCGCAATCGCGCGCGCGGCGCGGCAACCCGAACTCGATTGTTCGTTATAAAGAAGGACGGCACTGGCCTTAAACAACTGACTCGGGCCGCAGCCGACCGACCACAGCCCCGCTTGGAGACCTTGATCGCTCCTTCTAGCCACAGTTATACCGGCTGCTTACCTGGCAGCGTGCGGAACTTGATTGAAAAATGAAAGCCTGTGCCTGTCACTGACAATCTGTAGCAACCACTGCGTTTTATCAGCAGGGTGGTTGGGCCGAATCTCCATCCCCCCATAGGAGGATTGCCCATTGGACTGCGCCAGACCCTTTGACCGGAAACCACGTCGAAATTCTCTCAGTCATCGGACCTCGCTGACCCCTCCGTAGGCTTCCATCCTCCGTCGTTGCTTTGCTTCCTGCATGCCGCGCCTGCGAGCTTGGGTGATCGCG
>JBBSGD010000063.1:0-9598 GCA_038254435.1 Actinomycetota bacterium | reverse complement strand
TCGGTCGGGATGTTGACGCGCTTGTCCTTGTGGCGGACGTTCTCGATCGGAGTGGGACCGCTCGCCCTCTTCCTCGCCATCAGCCGGCATCTCCCCCACGAGTTCCTACGACCGCCGTCTCCTCGATCCCGCCCGAAGGACGATCCTTGAGCATCGCCCGGATCGTCGTGGCCGCGTCCCACGGGTCGGTGATCTCGATGAAGGCCCACCTGCCGAGGCCTCCGTGGTTGTTGACCGCAGGCACCCACAGCGTCCGGGTGGTGGTCACCTTGGCCTTCTTGTCCTTCTTCGCTTGCCCCGAGACCTCGACGATCAGGTTCAGCGGATCTTCCCCACCGTCGTTCACTCTGACGATGAAATCGGGCATGTAGCGCAGCTCCGTCCCGTTGATCGTGTACGGGATGAAGAAATAGAGACCCTGGTTCTTGACGTAGGAAACGACCTCATCCAAGTCTTCGAGCACCTGGCCCATCTTGTGCTCCCAATTGGAATCGGCGACGACGTGCGAGACATGGCATCGATCCGCGCGGGTGGGAAGCGTGGGCCTCGTTGTGTCGAAGTCCACCCAGCGGGTTGAGCCAATCGGATCCTGGGACTGCAAGATCGGGCGTAGCACCGAACCCTCAGGGAGCGAGGCGACGATCGCCTTGTGGATGCGATCGGATGCGTCGAACGCGTACTCGTGCAGCAGCAGCATCTGCACGAAAGCGTTGTCTTTGAGCGTCAGGCATTCCTGCAACCAGCTCCGCGAGATGTCGAGGAGCTGGGGGAACAGCCACGGCTTGGGCACGTTCTCGCCGTTGCCGTCGCTACCGGAGAAGTGGCGTTCGAGCGTGAGCCTGGCGAGGTTGAACGCGACCTCCTGTTCGCGGCGCTTCTTGAGGTCGTCGAGATCGTGGAAGCTCGCCTCACCGAAGATGGGGCGAAGCTCGGTCTTGGTCGCGATCTCCTCGGTCGACAGGGCCAACTTGGAGTCCTCGTCGAACCGGGCTTCGAGGCGCTCGGGGCTCATGTCGAAGCGATAGCCGGTCAATCGGGGAAAGGTGATCTCGCAGTCGATGCGTTCCTCGAGCGCCCGGACCCTGGTGGGGACGAGCGGCGGCTTCGGGTCCGGGTTGGGGCCGGCGGCGGGGATGAACGAGAACGGGACGCCGTAGACCTCCGCGTACTCGGGCTCGAACAGCCCTTCCTCGGTCGGCACGTAGTTCATGCGCCTGAGCCCCCGGCCCACGACCTGCTCGCAGAGGAGCTGGGTAGAAAAAGCGCGCACGCCGAGGATGTGGGTCACGGTGTTGGCGTCCCAGCCCTCGGTAAGCATCGACACCGACACGACACAGCGCACGTCTGCTCCGAGCTTGCCCGGCTTGCCGACGGTGTTCATGACCTCGCGCAGGAGATCCTCGTCGGAGATGTCGTCGGGGTCGCGCCCGGGGAAACGAACCCTGAGCTCTTGCTTGAATTCGTCTATCTGGGCAGCGGCGACCTTCTTGAACACGTCGCTCATAGCCTCGCCGGCCTCGAGCTGAGAGCTGTCGACCAGGATCGTTTTGGGCCGGATCGTCCACGCCTTGTTCTCCTCGTTCGAGAACAACGTCAGCGCGCCCGGCACAACGAACTTGGTGCCGTCGGGGCCGGTCGTCTCGTAGCCGGCGATGTAGTCGAAGACGAGCTTGGAGACATTGGTGTTGTTACACACGACGATGAACACCGGGGGAGTCGAATGCTCTGAGGGAAGATCGGCAGCCTCCCACCGTGCGTAGGACTTTGCGTAGTTGCCGTAAAGGCTGTGCAGTGCAGCTTGGAGCTCGGCAGGCAGCTTGGGACGGCCCTGCAGCGCGTCGGTCTTGCGGCCCTTCCTGGGTAGCTCGTCGCGGATGCGGATCCAAAGATCGCGATAAGTGGGAAGCGTTCCGATCATCGAGTCGTCGGCAACCGGCACCCTCGGCACCTTCACGATTCCCGACTCGATCGCGTCGATCAGCGAGAAGTCCGAGATCACCCACTGGAAGAGTGTCCCCTCCGGGTAGCCGGAGCCGCGCAGGAAGAAGGGGGTAGCCGAGAGGTCGTAGACGACCTTAGTCCCGAGCTTGGCCTTCACCGCCTCGATACCCGAGATCCAGACGCGCGCCTCTTCCTCGCGCGACTCGAGCTCACGGCGCTGCTCGGTTGTGAGCTTCTCCTGATCGCCTTCCGGGGTGGTACGGCGCCGGTAGCAGTGGTGCGCCTCGTCGTTGATCACGATGATGTTCTTCTTGCTCCCAAGCTCGCGACAGACCCGTCGCACCATTTGGCCGGCGCTCTCGGTGAAGGCACCAGTTTCATTCGCCTTCAGGATCGCCTTGTTGAGCTTGCCCATGCTCGCCAGCTCGCGCAGCTTGAAAGCGTGAAAGTTAGTGATGACGATCTTGGCCTTGTTCAGCTCCGACAACAGGTCCGGAGGGATGACATCGCGCTCTTTGTAGTAGTTATTCGGGTCGTTGGGGAGCAGGACTCGGAGGCGGTCCTTGATCGTGATGCCGGGAGTGACGATCAGGAACGCGTCCGAGAAGCGGGGGTCCTGAGAATTGGCGAGCTTGTTGAGGGCATGCCACGCGATGAGCATGGCCATGACGACGGTCTTCCCCGATCCGGTCGCCATCTTGAACGCCAGCCGGAAGAGCCCGGGATTGGCGTCATCGTTGAAGCGGCGCAGCTCGTTCTCGATCCAGGCCTGGCCGTCTTTCTTCGCGACCTCGGTGATGTAGATGACGGTCTCGAGGGCCTCGATCTGACAGAAGAAGAGCTTCTTCTCTCGCTCCTCGTTGGTCCAGTAGTCGAGGAGCCGTCGCGTGGTGCTCGTGGTCCCGGGCCGTCCGTTTATCCGCCACCTCGCCACCTGGAACCGGACCTCATTGATGAACTTGTTCTCCTCGATGCGGTCCTTGGTCCACTCGGTGTCGAGAACGGCCTGTTTCCCCTTCTTCTTGGCGGCCGGGATGGGGATGAAGTAGGAGCTAACCCGGCGCTTGTCGACGACCTCGTCGGTGATCCCGTCGTCCGAGAATCGGAAGTGGCGAGTCGGCTCCCGGAATGGGGAGTTGAGGATCGGGTTCTCGATGACCGCCTGCGGCACTGCCTTTCCCCCTTGTGGTTGCTGGCTCGACTCTACTCAGAGGGGGCGACAGGAGTGAACCGAGGCGAGCCTGAAACCCCGATCCGCTTCTCCGCTTCTGCCTGGCATGTGCGGCAGCTCCCGGAGCATCGCCTCGGTGCTCCCCGAATAAGACCGGAGCCGACAGATACCGGGCCGGTCCCGTCGGGGACAGGCCCGTGTCCGGCGGCATTTGCAGGCGCCACGCGCGGTATTTGTAGGGTTGCCTCCATGGCGCTCAGGCGCCTGGAACACCAATTCAGAACCAAGTCGAGCAAAGTTTCTTCTCCGCCTTCTGACCTGCCCGTTCGCGGTCTCACCTCTCGTTTGTAGAGTTTTCGCGCGGTTTTTGTAGGGTGCCCGGTGCTTCGCTGCGCCCATGTTCAACACAACGGATCGCAGCTCACAGACCGCAAGAGATGTAGGGGCTTGGGGACGGTTGTCTCCCGGCCACGAACCCAGGGGATGGTGTTCACCCGCACGAGAATCCAGGGGATGGGGTTCACCCGACCGAAAACCCGTTCACGGGACTCGGGGATCGTGTCCGGGGCCGGGTCGGGGGACTTCTCGGGGACTGTTGTCGCACCCACCTGAAACGGCTCCAAAGCACCAGGTAGCGGTGGCAGCCGGGGGTCGTATGGGCGGTGAGAACCGTCGCGGGCGTAAACGCCTGCGACGCAAACGCGTCACTTGGTCCGACTCTCTTGCCGCCGCGAGCTGGATGACGGACAGAGATTTCGACATCTGCAACGACCTTTACCGGCATCTGATCATGACCACCCACCAACTGGCGGCTCTGCACTTCACTCAGCTCCGTCAGGCCGAGAAGCGCCTCAAGGTCCTCTACGACCGCAGTCTCCTCGAACGCTTCCAGCCGTGGCGTCCGACCGGCTCCGCGCCCTACCACTACATCCTCGACGACCTCGGCGCTCACGTTCTCGCCGGTCACTACGACTTCGACGTGAAGTACTTGCTACAGCGCCTCGACAGGGATCGCGGGCTCGCCCACAGCCGCAAACTGGATCACATCCTCGAGATCAACGACTTTTTCGTCGATCTCATCTGCCGCAGCCGGGAGGTCGCCGGCTGCCGCTTGTTGACGTGGTGGAGCGAGCACCGCTGTGACAAGCGGTGGCGTTCGTCACGCGACTCGGAGCCACTCGTGCGCCCGGACGCGGAAGGACTGCTGCAGGGACCCAGCGGCAAGGTCTCCTTCTTCCTGGAGATCGATCGGGGGACCGAACGTGGCGACAAGCTCACTAACAAGCTCGAGCCCTACGCGCACGTGGCGAGGCTGACGGTGGGGCCGGGCGTGCTTCTGTTCTTGTTCCCGAGTGCCAACCGGGAGCTGCACGCGAGAAGGAAGCTGTACGCGGTCCAGAATCTCGTGATAGCGACCAGCCATCGGGAGCTGCACGGAGAGGACCCGCTGGGGTCCAGCTGGAAGCCGCTCGATTCAGACGAGCGGGTGCCATTGATCGAGCTTCGGTCGAAGCGCGAGCAGATCGAGCTGTGACGCCTCCACTGCTCAAGGTCTCCGAGGTCGCCGAGTCGCTCCAGGTGACCACCGCGTTCGTGTACCGGCACGCCGGCGAGCTCGGCGCCTTCAAGGCCGGGCGGCACTTGCGCTTCAGGACATGCGATATCGACGAGTGGCTCGAGTCCCGTCGCCTTGGCGAGTCCTCATGGGAGACCGAGCTATTTCCCTCTCGGCCGCGGACGGTAGCGCCCGGCTGGATGTCACAGGCACGAGGTGAGAGGACTCAAGGGCGCACTCACGGGCCCAATAGCAAGAAACGGGCAGGAGGTCGGCAGTAGGTGGCGATCCGTAGACGCAAGAGCGGAAGCTATGAGGCGATGTATCGCGATCCGATGGGCCGCCAGCGCTCGAAGTGCTTCCGGACCAAGGCTGAGGCGCGCGACTTCCTCGCCGGGGTCCAGTCGTCCAAGCGCGCGGGGGACTGGACCGATCCACGGCTCGCCAAGATCCGCTTCGGCGATTTCGCCGCCGATTGGCTCGCCTCGACCGTTCACCTCAAGCCCTCCACGCAGGTGTCTTATGAGGGGCTACTGCGGCTGCACATCCTCCCCTGCTTTGGCAAGGCGCCCATCGGGAGGATCCAGCGCCCTCACGTCCAGCAGTGGATCTCCGATCTGATCGCCGAGGGAGTGGGGCGGGGCACGGTGCGAAACGCCTATCGGGTGCTGGCCCGGCTTCTTCAGGAGGCGGAGAACTCTCGGATGATCCAAAGGAATCCCGCGAAACGCATACCGCTGCCGAAGTCGAGTCGCGAGGAGATGCGATTTCTGTCGGCCGAGCAGATCCGGGCGTTGGCCGATGCGATCGATCCGCGCCACAGAGCGCTGATCCTCATGGCCGGGTTCACGGGGCTCCGGTGGGGTGAGTTAGCCGGTCTGCGGGCAGAGCACCTCGACCTGTTGCGGGGAACGGTGGACGTGAGAGAGGCGCTCACAGAGGCGGGAAGCGGGGTGGTGCGGGTCGTTCCCACCAAAACCGGGGAGCACCGCACGGTGCCGCTCCCCCGCTTCCTGTGCAAGTTGCTGACGGAGCAGCTCGCGAGCTACCCGGGGCAAAACGGGCTGGTGTTCTCGTCGACCGAGGGTGGGCCGCTGCGACGCAACAACTTCTACACGCGCCACTTCAAGCCGGCACTGCGCCGGGCAGGTCTCGACGAGAAGATCCGATTTCATGATTTGAGGCATTCGGCCGCGTCGATCGCGATCGCCATGGGGGCGAACGTGAAACAGGTGCAGCAGATGCTGGGCCACGCCTCGGCAACGGTGACGCTGGACACGTACAGCCTCGTGTTCCCGTCCTTGGCCGAGCAGCTGAGGGAGGGCCTGGAGCAGCGTATCAGGAGGCCCGTAAAGCGGAGGGCAGGCGGTGATGCTTGCCTCTGTCATGGAAAAGCTCAATAATATTGAGGTTATGCATGACACACACGGCCGACCCGATCACCAGTGCCTCTTCGAGGTCGCCTCGGAGCAAGCGGGCTACTTCACTACCGCCCAGGCCGAGGCCTGCGGGTACCCCTCCAACCTCCGCGCTTATCACGTCAAGCAGGGCCGGTGGATCCGGGTCAGACGGGGCATCTACCGGCTCAGCGAGTATCCCTCCTCCGATCGCGAGGAGGTCATCGCTGCTTGGCTGTGGGCGGGCAAGGACGTCGCGGTCGTCTCTCACGAGAGCGCGCTCGACCTGCTCGACCTGACCGACGTGATCCCGGGCACCATCCATATCACGGTCCCTAGATCCCGCCGCTACCGTCCGGCCGCCGCCGGCATCACGCTGCACACCACCACCAGAGAGTTCAAGCCTGGTGAGGTCATAACCCGTGGCGGGCTTCGATTCACCAGCGCCATGCGAACGATCCTCGACTGCGCGGAGACGGGTACGGCCCCCGAGCAGATCGTCGCAGCCGTCAGGCAGGCGGTCGACCGAGGCCTTGCCACGAGGCGTCAGCTTGAGACCGGCGCCGCGTCCCGCGGAGGACGAGTGGAGCGTCTCCTCCAGCGGGCCTTCAACGAGGCAGTTTCGTGAAGTATGCGAGCGCGGCCGCCTTTCGGATGGCGCTTGAGCAACGCCTGCTCAACCTCGCTCGGGCGACGGAAGTGTCGCTGGCTCGGCTGCGCAAGACGTTGTCTTCGATCGGCTACTCGCTCGTCTCTCCGCGTCGGCCCCCGACCGTTGGGTGTTGAAGGGAGCGCTCGCTCTCGACTTCCGCTTTGAGTCGGCGGGCCGGGCCACCAAAGACATCGACCTCGTCCGAAGAGACAACGAAGAGGCGGCCACCGAGGACGTGATCGCCGCGCAGGCCACAGAGCTCGATGACCACTTCGTGTTCACTATCGAGAAGGTGGAAAGGCGCGAAGAGTGGCAGGAGGGGGCAGCGCTCCGATACCGGGCGCGAGCCGAACTCGCCGGCAGGCTCTTCGACGAGGTCTTCGTCGATATCGGCTTCTCCGATCCCCTTCAGTGGGAGCCGGAGCGCCTAAGTGGCCCGGATCTTCTCGCCTTCGCCGAGATCGAGCCTGCCGAAGTCCCCGCCCTTCCCCTCGAGCAGCAGGTCGCCGAGAAGCTTCACGCCTACACCCGCGTATACGGGAGCGGGCATCCCAGCAGCCGGGCAAAGGACCTGATCGATCTCGTACTGATCAAGACCTACGCAACGCTTGACGGCGCTCGTCTCCAAGAAGCTTTGGTCGAGACTTTCCGATCGCGTGCACTCCAGGCTCTCCCCGGCGTCGTGCCAGCCCCTCCGCCTGACTGGGAGACCGCGTACCGGAAGCTGGCCACGGAGGTTGGCATCGACCCCACGCTCTCAGAGGGTCTCGCAGAGGCCCGAAAGCTGCTCGACCCGATCCTGAAGGACGAGGTGACCGGTCGCTGGGACCCAGCTCATCAGCTTTGGGAGAGCGAGAGCAGTCAGGACACAAATCGCTAGCGTTTGAGCGATAAGAATCGCTACAGCGCCTCAACAGCCTTAGCCATTCAACCCACCAGATCGAATCTGATCTCGATGACCGCGGTTCAACCCCAGAAGGCGCACATCGGATCGTCGTCTATCTCCCGGATCAACCTGTCCAGATCGGGGTCGGGATCGAGGTCCCAGTAGCGCAGCCAGCGCCCATTTCGATCCGCCCAAAAGAGCGTCCACTCACGAGTCGACGGGTCGTAGCGAAGCTGCACGATCTTCATCCTCGACCATTCCACGACCTGCTCCGGGAGCCCTTCCCACGGCGGACGGCACTCGAAGATCGTGACGCTGTTTCCTCGGAAGCCGAACTCAAGACGGATCTCATCGCGGACGTGAGGCGGGATCCGTCGTTTACAGAACTCCGCCACCTTCTTCTCGGCGGTGCGACGAACCAGTTCAGGTAGTGCCATCGGTGTTCATTTATCCGTAGAGGATCGCCTGCACGAGCGCGTCCGCAGTTTCATTTCGCTCCCGCGGTACCCAAGACAGTCTGAAGCCAACCACAGGTGCAAACTCACTCGCCAAGCGAGCCACTTCGCTGTGCAAAGAAACGAGATCGTCTTGGTCGACTTTCGCTCGACTATTCACCTGCTCGACAACGAACTCCGAATCCATATATGCCGAATCTTCCGCACGCCCCTATGCAGTGCGAATGTTAGTCCCTCGATCAAGGCGCGATACTCGGCCACATCATTCGTCGCGGGACCTATTGCTCCCGAAAATCCATCGATAACGTGCTCCCTGCGATCCGGATTTGGCTGAGTACAACTGCAACAGCGGCCTCGCCGGGAGGGTCCTCGTGCCGCCGTTGTCCCGTGTTGATCATCCCGCCGTCCGCATTCAGCAGGTAGTACGCGTCGGTCGACAGGAGTTCGCCCTGCATGAAGCGACGATACGCCAGGTGCTCGCGGATTGAGAAACAGGGGGTCGTCCGTCCAACGCCGATTCCGATGGTCGCGCGCGAGCGAAGTCTCGCGTTGGTGCGGTCTGGTCGTCCAACCAGAATCCAACAGAGAACTGTCGAGATGGATGCAAGTGATTCAACTGAGGACCAGCCGAAAACCGGCCGATGACCAGGGGAACGACCGATTTCGCTGGTAGCACGGGTCCACCCTTGTTGCGCTTCTAATCCGAGGGTCGGGGGTTCGAACCCCTCCGGGCGCTCTAAGTAACCGCGCTTTAGCCACGCTTTGCTGTTCGCTCGGGCCGGTCCCCTTTATTGACGGGTCGTCGGTGGCTGCCCTACGCTCGAGCCATGACCAGTCCTGAAGAGGCGGGCTTTCGCGTCGACCCGCCGTTCGTTGCCGGCGAGCGGGCATTGCTCGACGCCTGGCTGGACTTTCATCGCGGCACCTTGCTGTGGAAATGCGACGGGTTGTCGCCGCAAGACCTCGTCCGCCACAGCGCGGAGCCTTCGGCGCTGGCCCTACTCGGGCTAGTTCGCCACATGGCCGAGGTGGAGCGCGGCTGGTTCCGCAACTGCTTGGCCGGCGAGGACATCGCCCCGTTGTACTCCCGCGACGACTCCGAGGACGCGGATTTCGACGAGCTCGACCCGGATCGGGCGACGGAGGACTTCGCGACGTATCGCGCTGAGGTCGAGCGATGCCGGGAGATCGCCGTGGGTTATGACCTCGACGCAGTCGGGACCCACCGGCGCGGACCGGTCAGCTTGCGCTGGATCTATCTGCACATGATCGAGGAGTACGCGCGTCACAACGGGCACGCCGATCTCTTGCGTGAGTGCATCGACGGCGCCACCGGCGACTGATTTCTCGAGTTCCCGAGGCGCACCCTGACCCCTTGCCGACTGGGTGGTAAACGGGCATATGCGCGCGCTACCACCCACTCGGCAACGAGAGCGCCTCAACGTCCTGGGCGAACCCTCTTGCGACTGTCATGCCGAGGGAGCAACCTGAGTGGAGACCGGCCCCAGCTCGGCCGGGGCCGAAGCTGGAACGGACCGAGG
>JBBSGD010000062.1:0-10433 GCA_038254435.1 Actinomycetota bacterium | reverse complement strand
TCGCAGGTTGAGGCGCAGCTGCCAGGCTCGCTCGAGGAGGCTGCGGTGGCTGAAGCGCTCGCCCGGCCAATCCTTCAGGTCCTCAACGGCCTGATCGGCGGCCGTGGCATCCAGCCGCCCGAGGTGAAGGTCGCGCCGGATGACGCTGAGAACCTCGATGTCGACGACGTGGGGGGCAGCCTGGTCGGGATCTGAAGCTAAGGGTCACGGATGGCCTCGGCACGCGCCGTCCCCGCGACCACCTCGTAGAGACAGGAGGCGTCAAGAACCAGCATCCGGCCACGGACCACGCTGTTCCTCCAGGGCTTCGATGACCTCCGCCGGCGTGCTAGAGCTCTTCCTGCGCCGAGTCCGCTTCAGCCACTCCTCCATCGTGGGGCGGGCGGCCAGGCGTGCAGCGGCGCGGCTCAGCAGCTCGGGCACGGTAGTCCCGGCCTCAGCGGCATGGCGTAGAAGGGAAGAGTAGACGTGATCATCTAAGTCGCGTATCTGCACCGTCTTAGGCATATGCGCATCGTAACGTGCAAACATGCATGAAACAGTCCGCTTGCGCGCCAGGAGTGCCTCTCACTGCGGAATCAGAACGGTTAGCGTCCCGGGCGGCATCAGAAAGAGTCTCAACCGCGCACCGTGAAGCTCACTTCGGTCTGCTCGGTGGCCGGCGTCGCAGTCCCATTGGGGCAAGCTCCTTTGATGCGCACGGTGTGCAAACCGGGAGCAAGCTTGAACAGAAGATAGAAATAGCTGCCGCTGATACAAGGCTTGCGGACGTCGTGCCCGGCAACACCCGGTGTCGCGCGCATTGGCAGGGCTTGATTGGGACCCGCAGGAGCACCGCGCGTCGATGGTGCGTAGGGAACGCCATCGACGGTCACATGGAAAGTGAAATCACAGAACACGGGGTGGGCGCCTATGACATGGATGGTGACCGGAGACTTGGTTGTTGCTCCGTCATGAGGAGAAAGAATGCTCGGCCGCACCGACTTGACCGCAGGTCGCGAGCACGAGGTCGTGCCCAGGTAGGTAAGAAGCTCTTCGAGCGCGGCTCGTTCCGACCTGTAAGCCCCCGAAGCTTCGCGCTCTTTCCGGAGCGCATGTTCGAGCTTGCCTCGCGCGGTGCTGGACTTCTTGCTTGCGGCAACCGCCTTGCTCGACGCACGGTTCCGCTCCGCGACGAGGCGAGCGTGCACCTTGCCGGCACTATCTCTGACAACGCCCAGCTGGTGCCGCTCGTAGCCAAAACCGATCGCGCCGACGCAAACGACTAGCGCCACCACCAGCCAGGCTCTGCCGTTCACGAGAGCTCGTCAGTCGGGCGCACGGCTGCCGTCCCCAAACCAATTCAGGAGGCTCATGGGTGAGCCGCTGCGCTCAAGGGCTCTGTTCGGGAGCTTACGGCGCTCTTGGCTACGGGCTGCCACGCGGGCGCGTAATCCAGCTGCTGGCCTCCGCCGGCGCTACGCGTGATGCGTCGCATGTGGCTCCCATCCAGCTTTTCCACATAGAGCCGGGGCTTCTGTGTCAGGGCTGTGGAGTCCTCCTTCGGCGTCCACGAATAGACGAGCCGGCGACCGTTCGGCGCCCATGCAAGATCCTCCACGTCGGCGCGCCTCAAGCGGCGCTTGCCGCTCCCATCCCGGCGCGCCACCTCGAGGCCGCATACGAGAGTTCCCGGCCCGGTGGGGCACCTCAAGAATGCGATGTGTGAGCCGTCGGGAGACCACGCGGGCTGTGTCTTTACGGCTTCTCCCGCAGCGAGGGCATGGCGGTCTGAGCCATCCGGCCTTACGACGGCGAGCTTGAAGGTTGAGCCCGATGGGCCGGAAAACCAGCGGGTGAACGTAATCCGCCCTCCCCTTGGAGACCACTCCGGCTCTCCCACGTCGCTGTATCGGGTTGGTCCAACGATTGTGCGTTGCCTGCCGCCGCCGGTCGCCACCGTCTTGATGACCGTCGCTTCGCCGGGAGCCCCGGGCTTGCTGCTGGAGTAGACGATTCGTTTGCCGTCGGGCGACCAGGAGCCGATGCTGAGACCCTGTCTGGCCCTGGTGATCTCGTGCCTGTGCGTGCCGTCGCCGCGCATGACCATGAGTATGGCAAGGCCGCTCGTCTTGCCTGGGAACCGCTCGTAGGCGATCCACCGGCCGTTTGGAGACCACTGAGGATAGCCTTGCTCGCCGGCGCCGTGAGTTAGCTTCGTCTTGCCGCCACCCCCGACTTCCGCGGTCCATATGTGGCTCCCATGGGCGCCACCGGAGAGCAGCATTTTTTTCCCGTTGGGAGATACCTGTGTGACCGTGAAGCTCACGGCGGCAGATCCGATCAGATGCACGGCATCGGAGCCGTAGCGATCGGTCCTCCAGACGGTCGGTGCCTCACCGTCTACTGCTCTGTCGAAGACGATGGCTCCGTTATGACCCGGAAAAGTTGGAAGCGCCGCCGCGGTGCCGCTCGCCATAAGACTGCCGACAAGCCCGCAGATTGCCACCAGCAGGCGCGGCCCGGCACCTCTCAGACCCCTGGGTCGACGAAGGTTCAGGTACATACCGCACCGCCGTTGTGATATTGAGAGTACGAACCGCCTCCCGACGGGTTAGCAGCTTTCACTCTGTAGGCGTAGCAGTTGCCGTTGGGGTCAACCGTGGCGTCTTTGGGGATGCTGCGGGTCCTCCAATTCCAGCCTTGGTCGTAGATCTTGACCCACCCGGTCCTGATGTTTGTGAATCGTTCCAGGACGTAGCGGAAGCCCCCCGTGGAGGAGAAATTGAAATGAATCTTCCCGTTGGAGACGGAGTAAGAGGTATCGGGAGCCTGCGGGGTGTTTCCGCCCGCCACGCTCCAATCGGTTGCATAATAGTAGTTGACGATGCCAGCCCAGGAACCGTAGCAACCATTGTTATCAAGGGACCGCGAGCCGTATTGCGAAAGGTTCCCGTTGTGGTCCTTAAAAAGGGTGTCGGTGCAGCCGCTAAAGGGTTGTCCACCTTTGTAAAAAGTCTCTCCGATGTCTCCGACCCCATTCGCTACCCGATTGTCGAGCACATCGGTCAGCCAGTTGTGCCAGCTGTTTAGTGGTATTGGCCTTTCTGGCCGAAAGCATTGATCGTTGGTGTAGTTGGTGATCTCGCCTCCGTAGCCGTCGGGAGCCCTGCTTCTGATACCACGCGTAGTTCTGTTCCGCGCTTGCATTGGCCTTCCATGCTGTCTGGTGCCAGCGCGAGTCGATTTCTCCGACAGCGACATGAAGAACGTAGAACTTCCAGGGATAGTTGCGCACGCGCTCGAAGCTACCTCCACCGCAGCTCGAGACATGGTGGTACATGGACACCTGGATGCTCGGCGGAACGCGCGTCTGAGAGGGATAGTTTGCAGCGCCTGACCGCTCGGGACCGAGCGTCGCATCTTCGATGCTGAAGTTTGACTCATCGTATGACTGCGCAGTTGAAGTCAACTCTGCGGTCGCGTAATATCCCTCGGAGGCATCGTACGGGTTGTTCAGCACACTATAAGACCCGTAGCTCCCTGCACTGACGGTCAGATCGTAGTCTTGGGACGAACCGGAGATCGGAATATTGATGAAGGCATAGCCCCCATTTGCATCGGTCGTTGCGGAATATGTGGTGCCGGTGCCGCTGGGTGTCAACGACACCGTCGCCCCGGAGACTTCGGTCCCGGTTTCGGCGTCGAGAGCAAGGCCCGTCAGTGCAAAGGTGCCCGGATCCGTCGAAGAGACCGCATCCACACCTTGATCGAGCATCGACTCGGAGTCGTCGAGGTAGGTAGTGGAATAGGTAGACGCCGGCGCCGAGCTAGACGAACCGGAGACAGGAACCGGCGATTCGGGCGCCATACCGCCGCCACCCTGCACGGTGACGCCCCCCGTGCTTGGCGACATACGGTCCGCCGCGGAACTTCCGGCCGCCAGTGCCGGCGACGCGGTCGCCACAGTCAGGGTAAGGAGCATGCCCACGGCCGCCAACTCCTTCGTCCACCGGCGGCGCAAACTGCCAAAATGGCCCTTCATTGCCTCTGCCCCCTTTGTCCCGCTCCACGCAGCGTTGAGAACTATTTCCCTTTTACACCGGTCGGTGGGGGAAACCCATAGCCCGAATAGACCACTTTGGATGGCTAGAAGTAACTAGTTATGCCCACAGGGTCTTGTTGCTACGAGCTCGTTCGACCTCTTTCGGTCTCCCCCCTGCCGCTTCTGAAAGTCACCAACGTAGTGAGCGGAAGAGTGCGAAAGCCGGCTGCTTGGCGGTGTGGCCGGCCGGCAGCCGCGCGGGCCGAAGATTAGTCGACCACCTCGACGGTGACCGAACGGCCGTCGCGCTGCCCGGCGGCGCGTGCCAGCATGCGAAGTGAACGGATGATGCGGCCGCGGCGGCCGATGAGCTTGCCCACGTCTTCGGCGTTGACCGATACTTCCAGGACGGTTGAGCCGCCCTCTTCCTCGAGCTCGTCTATCTGCATCTCGTCGGGGTGATCGATGAGCCACGGCCCTACGTACTCGAGGAGCGCACGGCTCACGAGGTCGGCTCCTGCCCGGCACCGGCATCATCCTGCTCGCTCGCCCCGGCCGCGTGGGATTCGACCTCCGAGTCCGAGGCCTCTTCGCCTCCCTCGCCTACCGAGGCCGCGGGAGCCGTCACCGACTCCGCAGGCGTAGCCTTGCGACGGCTGTCCGCAGGGGCCGGCGGAGCCTGCCCGGTGAACTCCGCCCACGCACCGGAGATCTCGAGGAGCTTTCTCACGGGGGGCGAGGGCTGGGCGCCGCGCTCGAGCCAGTGCACGGCTCGAGAGGAGTCGATGGCCACGATGGACGGATCCTGCAGTGGCTGGTAGTGCCCTATCGATTCGATGATCCTGCCGTCGCGCGGGCTGCGGGAATCGGCCACCACCACGCGGTAGGACGGCTGCTTCCTCTTGCCGACGCGCTTCAACCTGATCTTGACCAACTGTCCTCCTGGTGAATGGTGATTTGGCGGACGGGCGCGGCCCGGCGGCGCAACATCCCGCCCCGGCATGTTACCAGCACGCCGCTTTGAGCCTGCCTGCGCCGGGAACCTGCGCCCTTACCGGTACTCGAGGACGTTTGCGTCAGAGTCCCATGCCGGGGGGAAGCTTCATCCCGCCGGGCATGCGCCCCTTGCCCATCTTTCCGCCCGACATTGATTTCATGAGCTTGCGGACCTGATCGAACTGCTTCACGAGCTGGTTGACGTCCTGGATGCTGGTGCCCGAGCCGGACGCGATGCGGCGTCTGCGGCTCCCGTTCAGAACGTGCGGGTTGAGGCGCTCCTCGAGCGTCATCGAGCGGATTATGGCCTCGACCCTGGGCAGCTGCTTGTCCATCTGATCGTCTCCGAGCGGGAGCTTGCCCAGGCCCGGCATCATCCCGATTACCTGGGACAGGGGCCCCATCTTCTTGAGAGCCTGCATCTGGTCGAGGAAGTCCTCGAAGGTGAACTCGGCCCTGCGGAGCTTGGCCTCCATCTCTTGGGCCTCGTCCTGATCGAAGGCCTGCTCGGCTTTCTCGATCAGCGTGAGCATGTCCCCCATGCCGAGGATGCGCGACGCCATGCGGTCCGGGTAGAAGGGCTCGAGATCGCCGGTCTTCTCGCCCACCCCTGCGAACTTGATGGGGCGCGCGGTGACGTACGCCATGGACAAAGCCGCGCCGCCGCGTGCATCTCCGTCGAGCTTGGTAAGGATGATTCCGGTCACTCTCACTTCCGCAAGGAAGGACTCCGCCACGTTGACCGCGTCCTGGCCGGTCATCGCGTCGCACACGAGAAGGGTCTCGGTCGGGCTCACTGCTTGCTCGAGGCGGTGCAACTCCGCCATGAGCTCGGGATCGACGTGCATCCGGCCCGCGGTGTCCACGATGAGGTCGGTGTAGCCCTCGTCCCGCGCTTCCTTCAGCGACGCGGCGGCAACGGGCAGCGGGTCCTCACCCGTGCCGCCGGCATGGACGGGCACGCCGACCTGCTCGCCGAGCAGCTGCAGCTGGCGCACCGCGGCGGGCCTGCGCAGGTCACACGCGGCGAGGAGAGGACGTCTTCCTTGCGACTTGAGGTGGCGCGCCAGCTTGGCAGCCGCAGTCGTCTTGCCGGACCCCTGGAGACCGGCTACCAGCAGGACGCGCGGGGGCCGGGGCGCCACCTCGAGTCCCGCAGCTTCCTTGCCGAGAACGTCGATCAAGGCAGCGTGCACGATCTTGATGACTTGCTGGGCCGGCGTAAGGCTCTTATGTATCTCGGCCCCGGCAGCGCGCTCGCGTATGTTCGCGACGAATGCCTTTACCACCTTGAGTGATACGTCGGCCTCGAGGAGCGCGAGGCGAATCTCACGCAGAACCTCTTCCACTTGCTTCTCGCTGAGGCGCCCACGAGACCGAAGGCGCGCGAAGATGTCCTCGAAGCGATCGCTGAGTGAGTCAAACAAGCCCTAGCTCCTCAAATAGCGCGACAGCCCCTCGCGCAGCTCGACAGGATGCACATCGAGCGTGCGCTCGAGCTCGGTGTTGTCGGCAAGGCCGTCCTGCACCGCGAACTCGACGCCCCTGGGGTTCATCGGAGGCGACGGGAAGAGGTCGAGCGCAGCGGTGCCGAGCTTTGCAAGAGGGCTCGGCACAGGGACGACGAGCCGCTTCTTGCCGAGCACGTCCAGCATGGTCGCGATGATCTCGCTCATCGTCATCACGCGCGGCCCCCCGATCTCGAAGGTACGGTCCCACGCGTCACGCTCGAAGATGCGCCTCACCGCAAGGGCGATGTCATCGACATGCACCGGCTGAATCCGTTGCGGGCGCAGGCCGAGGCGCGGCAGCACGGGAGAGAACCTTGCGATGCCGACGTAGCGGTTGAGGGCCTTGTCGCCCGGACCGTAAGCCCACGAGGGCCGCACGATCGCGTAGTCGAGACCAGATGCCTTGATGGCTTCCTCGGCGCGGCCCTTGGCCCGGTACCACGGCTTGTCGCTCGAAGAATCGGCGCCGACACCCGAGATGTAGACGTACTTCTTGATCGAGGTGCGTGCCGCCTCCGCGAGTAGGTACTCGGTCCCGCGCCGGTCGTAGCGCTCGAACGTGAGCCCCCTGCTCGGCTGCTCGACGGGGAAGTTTGGGAACTGGACCGCGCCGATTACCGCGTCTGCGTCCTCGAGCCGCCCGAGCAGCGACGAGGGATCGGTGACGTCACCGCTGCTTGCGTTGGCGCCGGCCAACTCCGGCACCTCGGAGACCTTGTGGGGGCTGCGGCTGATGACTGTGACCTCGTAGCCGGCTTCGAGCAGCGCCTTGCCGACGTGACGCCCGACAAACCCCGTCCCGCCCGCAAGCACTATCTTCATGCTCCGCTCCTCCGCGCGTTCATATCAGTGCGTCGACAAAAATCTTGGGGTCGAACGGCTCGAGGTCGTCGATTCCCTCGCCCACCCCCACGAGCTTGATCGGGAGACCGAGCGACTCCTCCACCGCTATGGCGATGCCGCCCCTGGCCGTCCCGTCGAGCTTCGTCAGCACGATTCCCGTCACACCGAGCGCGTCGGCGAACTGGCGAGCCTGCACGAGCCCGTTCTGACCTGCCGTCGCATCGAGGACGAGGAGCACCTCGTGCACGGCGCCCTGCTTCTCGATGACGCGGCGCACCTTGGCGAGCTCGTCCATCAACGGGATCTTGGTGTGCAGCCGGCCCGCGGTATCCACGATCAGCATGTCGTAGTCGCGAGCGCGGGCGTACTGGTAGGCATCGAAGGCCACCGCCGCGGGGTCTCCTCCGGGTTGATGGCGCACCACATGGGCACCCGAGCGCTGTCCCCACACGCCGAGCTGCTCGTCGGCGGCGGCCCTGAATGTGTCGGCTGCGGCAAGGGCGACGGTGCGGCCCCGCTGCGTTAGGTCACGTGCCAGTTTGCCGATCGTGGTGGTCTTGCCGGTGCCGTTTACCCCCACGACCATCCACACCGAGGGACCGTTTGGCGCCATGACGAGCGAGCGCTCGGGGCCCCCCTCGAATATCTCGACGATGGTCTCGGCCAGCAGGGAGCGAAGCTCGGAGCCGTCCGTGATGCGCCGCTCGCGCGCCTTGACCTTCAAATCCCCGGTTATGCGGGTTGCGACGCCGACTCCCACGTCCGCCTGGATGAGGACCGTTTCGAGGTCCTCCCAGGTGTCCTCGCCGGCAACTCCGCCGAAGACGACGGCAAGCTGCTCGGACAGGAACCTGCGGCTCTTGCCGAGTCTGGCGCGCAGGCCGGGCCCCGGCTCCACGATGGGCGGCCGGGCTTCCAGGGCCCCGGCACGAGGGTCGCGGTCCTCTGCGGCTTCCTTAGCCGGCGCCTCAGTGGCCGACTCGGCAGGCTCATGGTGGACCGCGTGCTCGACCGCCCGCAGATCCTGCCTTGCGGACGAGCGGCGGGACCGGGTCAGCAGGGCGGCGCCCGCGACGACCAGAACCAGAACCACCGCAACGATGACGATCAGCTCCGTTGTCGACATGGCCCAAAGGCTAAACGACGCACTCGCGGCGGGCCTACGAGCCGGCCGCTCCTTCCCGGCTTAAGAGACTTTCTCCAGGCGCTTGGCGACGACCTTGGAGACTCCGTCCTTGGCCATGGACACTCCGTAGAGGATGTCTGCGGCCTCCATCGTGCGCTTTTGATGGGACACGATGAGTACCTGCGCGCGCTCCTCCAGCTCCGCAACCAGGCCGAGGAAGCGCTGCAAGTTCAGATCGTCCAGGGCCGCCTCGACCTCGTCGAGCAGATAGAAGGGAGAAGGCCGGGCCCTGAAGATCGCAAACAGGAACGCAAGCGCCACCAGCGACCGCTCGCCACCAGACAGAAGCGACAGCTTGCGCACGTTCTTGCCGGCCGGCTTCGCATCGATTTCAATGCCGCTGGCCAGCACGTCACCGGGGTCGATGAGCCGCAGGCGTCCTTCGCCTCCCGGGAAAAGACGTTCGAAGACCCCTTGAAATTCCGCGGCGACCGCCTCGAAGGCTTCGCCGAAGACCTCCACGATCGTGTCGTTTACCTCTTTGATCACCCTCATCAGATCGTTCTTGGAAGACGAGAGGTCTTCTATCTGTGTCACGAGGAACGTCTCGCGCTCGCGCACCTCCTCGTACTCCTCGGCCGCGCGCGGATTGACGGGGCCTAAACGGCGCATGTCCCGGTCGAGCCTCGCGGCGCGCTCGCGCGCCGAGTCCTCTTCCTCGGCCCCGAGGCGCCCGAAAGCCACGAGTCCGTCGCGCGACAGTCCCCATTCGTCCATCGCCCGCTCTGCGATCGCATCGATGCGGGCGCCGGTCTGCGCCCTTCGAACCTCTGCCTCGTTACGGCGGTGGGCCACCTGCTCGAGGCCGAGGCCGAGCTCACGCTCGCGTGTGCGGAGCGACGCGAGCTTGCGCTCGGACGAGCGCGCTTCGGTGCGCACCTTCCCGGCGCGACCCTCCGCCTCCTCGGCCCACGTGCGACCCCGTTCCGCCGCGGCGAGAGCGACCCGTGCGATCCCCCGAGCACGCTGCCTTGCCCGGCCCAGCGAGGCGCGCAGATCCTCGAGCCCGCCGAGGGCCCGCTCCGCATCGGCGATCCCCGACTCGGCCTCCTCGCGCCTCAGCTGCGCCGCCAGCTCGCGCTCCTGCGCGCTGCGTGCCTCCATGCGCGCGTCGGCGGCCAACCGAACGAGCTCGGACTCAGCCCGGCGCACTACGCTCAGCTTGGTCTCCGCGTCCTGCCTCACGGCATTCGCCTCGGCCAGAGCAGCGCGACGCGCCGGCAGGGCGGCGCGCTCCTCCGCGGCATTGCGTTCCGCCGCAGCTAGAGCGTCCGAGGCGCGCGACAGCTCCTCGTCGAGGGCCGCGAGCTCGATCTCGCGCTGCTCTCTCTTTCGCCTGCGGCCCGCAAGGCGCGCGGCAGCGCCGGACATCAACGCGTCGAGCCGGCGAAGCTCCTCGTCGAGGGCGGCGACCGCCTGCCAGCGGCGCTCGACCTCATCGTTCGCCGTCGCGAGGATCCGCCGAGCGGCATCTTCGTCCGCCGAGGCGAGGCGATCCCCGTCGCGCGCGTCCTGAAGCAAGGGTTGCAGGCGGCTTACCACCGAGGTCTCTCCGGCGAACAGCTCGGCAACCTCCTCCAACGCGGTCACACGCGCAGCGGCCCCGGAACGATCAGCGTGTGATGCTCCGAGGCGCGCGGCCAGGCGCTCGGACTCCTCGCGCCCCTCTTCGAGATGAGCCTCTGCAGCGGCGGCTTGCTCGGTCGCCTTGTCGAGCTCTGTCTCGATCGCGCATACCTCTCGCTCGGCACCCTCGAGCTGTCCGCTCTGGTCCGACAGCTCGCGCTCGGCAACCTCGCGCCGCTCGCGCACCGCCTTGACGCGCGCTTCGGTGGCACCCAGCGTCGCCCGGCCGGCAGCTTCGCCGCCCTCT
>JBBSGD010000061.1:0-10679 GCA_038254435.1 Actinomycetota bacterium | reverse complement strand
TCAACATCCGCTGGTCGCGATCACACGGGATGAGGTTCTTTGCCACGGGGCCTCCTGAGCTCGGTTGGAGCTCAGTCTTGCAAACTCACGCTCCGAACGCGAGCCTTTGGGAGGTTATTGCGACAGGCTCCATTTGCCCGTTCACCACCCACTCGGCGGGCGTGGGGGCAGGACCCGGTGGATCCACCCGGCCAGCTCGCCGAGGTAAGCCGGGTCGACCGCGTGCCCCATCGGCGATTCCCGGTAGGTGACCTCGGCTCCGGCAGCCTCGAGACGCCGGCGAGCCGTGCGCGACCATTCGACTCCGATGACGGGGTCCTGCGTGCCGTGGCCGAGGGCCACCGGCCAGTCATTCAGGCCGGCGAGGTCGAGCTCCATGCCATCGATGATCGGCATGAAGCCGGACAGGGCGAGCAGTCCGGCAGTCCGGCGCGGCTCGGGGCCGAAGACCAGCGAGTGAGCCATCACCGCGCCCTGCGAGAACCCTCCGATCACCGTTCTTGTGAGCGGGACGCCGGTATGGGCGCCAAGGGCATCCAGCCACGCGATGATCCCGTCGAGCGACGCCCGCCAGGTGGCCGGATGAGGATGCCCCATCTCCTGGGTGACGTACCAGTGGTATCCGCCGGGCGGGCCACCCGGCTCCGCACCGAGGGGGGCTCGCGCCGTCACGCCGATCAAACGGCGCTCGGGGTCGAGGTAGTCGAGCAGCGGGAAGAGGTCGTTCTCGTCGGCGCCGCGCCCGTGCAGAAGCACCAGCAGCCCGCCGGCATCCCCCGCGGGGGGCCGCGTGAGATGAACCAGAGCCGCGTCGTCAGCCAACTTGGGTGCCGCTTCGTGACACGACCGGGGACCTAGCTGCTCGCCGGTGTCAACGGCGAGGAGGCGGTGTCCTGACACGACTTGGGCAGCGCCCCGGGCTTGGGGATGGGTATGGGCTTGATCTCGGCGAGGGTCTTGAACCTCACGTGTTCTGTGCCGGCGAGGATCGCAACATCGACCCCGTGGGGGGTCGCTGTCTGCTCGATCTTGACTCCCGGCATAGCCGCCTGCACGAACCTCGCCTTTTCCTGTGCTCCGGGCGCGTAGTGGATGACTGTCGCGTGGTGGAAGTGCTTCGCGTTGGCCGGAGTCACAAAGTTGACGTCGCCGATGCCTTGCGTCGCGTCCTTGAGCTTGTTCTCGATTGCCGACGCAATACCGGTCTTGACAGTCCCATTGTGAAAGGTCGCGTTGTACACGCCGGCAGTGATCGTTGCAGGATCCACGTTGGGAACATTGTCGGCGTCCGCCGGCGACTCGTTCTTGGCGATCGCCGCGAAGATCAGCTTGAGCGCGGGAAAGTTGGGCGTCTCGACGTCACCAGCCTGTGGATCGGTGGTAAAGCCCGTGAAAGGAGCGATGTAAGCCTCGTAGTCCTGCGGGTTGAAAGAACGGAAACGCTGCGCGATGTGAAAGAGCCCGAGCAGCGTCGTCCGGGCGTCGATCGTGACGTTCTTCTTGGCCACGTTCTTGAGGTCGAAGAGGCGGGTGATGTGGAAGAGAGTGCCGCTCGATACGAGCTTGTTGAGCGCTGCCGACAGGAACTTCTGCTGGTTGGCAATGCGCCCGATGTCCCCTTCGGAGACCGTGTGCCGGTTGCGCACAAAGGCAAGCGCCTGACTGCCATCGAAGTGATACATGCCCGGCTTGGGTATCGCTATGCCCGTGTTCGCATCGAAGGGGATGGCGTCTGGAACGCACACGTCGACCCCGTCGATGGCGTTGACTAGGTCGCGGAACCCCGCGATGTTGACCTCGAGGTAATGGTTGATCTGCAGACCGGACAGTCTCTCGACCGTAGCTACGAGTGTCTTTTGCCCAAACTCATACGATGTGTTGATCTTGTTCTTGCCGTGCCCGGGAATGGGGACGTAGTAGTCGCGCGGAAACTGCACCATTGTGACGTGGTCGGTGGCGGGGTCGACGTGAGCAACGATGATCGTGTCCGAGCGCTGGCTGCCAACGTCGAGCGCCCCCAGGTTCTGCTGTTGCTTTAGCGTGAGACCCTGACGCGAGTCGGACCCGACCAGAAGCACGTTGTAGGGATCGCCCGCTTTCTTTTCGGGAGTGACGGTAGTGCCGAAGTCCTTTTGCGTTCCGCCTTGCAGGTTGAAGTACGTGAACACGCCGAAAGCAACCGCGGCCACCAGCAGGACGAGGACTGCCAGCGCCACCCATTGCCAGCGGTGATGGAGGCGTCTGCGAGGGCGCTGCTTCACGCCTTTGAACACGCCGCTGTAATCGCTCGCAAAGCCGCTCTGTTTCTTGCGGAAGGGATTTCGCATCGCAACGAATTATGGGCGCGGACGCGCCCTAGACCTGACATCGACCAGGGTGACGGTCCGATGACCCGGGCCGGTGACCCAGGTGTGGAGTTTTTGCAGCGCTTTGGTCAGCCGCGCCCGGGCACGCCCGGCTCGGTCATGGGGGCAGGGTCGAGCACCCGATCGAGCTCGACCTCCCCCATCGCGCCCCGTTCGAGAGCCACCTCGCGCAGTGTGCGTCCCGAGGCGTGCGCCTCCTTGGCGATAGACGCTGCCTCCTCGTAGCCGACGTAGTCGGTGAGCGCCGTGACGAGCATCAGCGACTGCTCCATGAGCTCGCGGCACCGCTCCTCGTCCGCCTCGATGCCGGCGACACAACGCTCGGTGAACTGCGTCACACCGCTCGTGAGGATGCGCATGGAGAAGGGGAGGTTGAAACCGAACAGCGGCCAGAAGACGTTGAGGTCGAGCTGGCCTCCATGCGCCGCCAGCGAGCACACCTCGTCGCAGCCGATGACCTGGAAGCACACCATGTTCATCATCTCGGCCATCGACGGGTTGACCTTGCCGGGCATGATCGAAGACCCGGGCTGGACGGCCGGAAGCACGATCTCGGCAATACCGGTGCGGGGGCCCGAGGACAGAAGGCGGATGTCCGAGGCGATGCGCGAGATCTCAACTGCCGCGCCCCGCACCGCGCTCGACAGGTAGGCCATGTCCGCGCCCGACTGGGTGAGGCGGAAGAAGTTCTCCCCGCGGCGCACTTCGAAACCCGTCAGCTGGAGCAGGTGGCGAACGATGCACTCGATATATTCAGGCTCGGCGTTGATGCCGGTGCCCGAGGCCGTCCCGCCGATGTTGAGCTCACCGAGCGGTCTCGCCGCGATGCGCACCCGTTCGACCGCGATGTCGAGAGCCGCGGCCCATCCCGACATCTCCTGCCCGAGCCTGATCGGCACCGCGTCCTGAAGGTGTGTGCGCGATGACTTGACTATCGAGTCGAACTCGGCCGCCTTGTGCGCAAGCGTGTCGCGCAGTCCCTCGAGCGCGCCGACGAGACCGGGCACGCGGCGCAGAGCAGCCAGACGCACTGCAGTTGGGTTCGTGTCGTTGGACGACTGCGCCATGTTGACGTGATCGTTGGGATGCACCGAGCGCTCTGCGCCCCTCCCCCCGCCGAGGAGCTCGGACGCGCGCGTCGCCAGAACCTCGTTGACGTTCATGTTGTGCGACGTGCCGGCGCCGGCTTGCCACGGATCGATCACGAAGTGCCGGTCGAGCTTGCCCGCCAGGGCCTCATCGGCCGCGGCGGCTATCGCGTCGCCGATCTTCTTGTCGAGGCGTCCCGTATCCATGTTGGCGAGGGCAGCCGCCTTCTTCACCATCACCATTCCCCACACGTAGTCGGGCTGCGGGGGAAGCCCGGAGATCGGGAAGTTGTCGCGTGCGCGCTGCGTCTGCGCGCCGTACAGCGCTTCGGCGGGCACCTCGACCTCGCCGAGCGTGTCCCTCTCTGTCCTGAACTCGGCCACGCGCGCCGGCCTCCTTTGCTGACGGATGGTTACGGGTTTACGTGCCCCGGCGCACACATCATCTTGCCCGGGCACGCGGGCGGCGGCGCTCCTTGAGCTTGGGCCAGCGCACCGGCGGTCAGGAGTATCCCGAGCCCCACGGCCAAGGACCACCACAGAATCGGGATCGAGCGCTGCTGCGGCGCGCAAGCGTGCGGTTCCGCGGCCGGGGCTTCAAAGGACACCTCTGCGAGCACGAGCCGGGCGGAATCGAGATCGAAGCGGCGCACGAGGACCATCACCGGCGCCCACGGGTTTGAGCCGGCGGTGAGCCACGACGGTGACGAGCCCCGCTCCTTGAGCGTGCGAGCCTCGACGCCTGCCTCGGCAAGACGTCCCATGAGAAGATGCGCATCGATGTCGTTACGGGCCTTGACGAGCTCTACCCATTCCGAGCCGCCGCCTCCGCGCCCGTCGTTTCCTGCAGGAGGGTCGGGCCGAGCCGGGACGTGCACCGGGCCCTTGCGTGCAGGCCGCCGGATCACCCCCGAGTGCGCCATAACCGCCCTCAGTGCCGTCCGAAGATGCTGCGCGCTATCACGACGCGCTGGATCTGATTCGTGCCCTCGTAGATCTGGGTGATCTTCGCGTCTCGCATGTAGCGCTCGACAGGATAGTCGCGTACGTAACCGTACCCGCCGAGCGCCTGGACGCAATCGGTGGTGACGGCCATGGACACGTCGGACGCGTAGCACTTGGCGATCGCCGCGTAATAGGTCACCTGCGGGTCCCCGTCGTCGACGGCCTGGGCCGCCCGGTAGACCATGAGGCGCGCGGTCTCGAGCTTCATCGCCATGTCGGCGAACATGAACTGCAGACCCTGGAAGCTCGATAACGGCTTGCCGAATTGCCGACGTTCGCGACAGTACTCGACCGCGAAGTCGAAAGCGCCTTGCGCAATCCCGAGTGCCTGCGCGGCTACGGTCGGGCGGGCGAAGTCAAGCGTCTTCATCGCGAGGCGAAACCCCTGATCCACCTCGCCGATGACGTGCTCGGGGCCGACGCGCACGCCGTCGAGGATGACCTCGGACGCGGGCGAGCCGCGTACGCCGAGCTTGTCCTCCTTGCGGCCCACGGAGAAGCCGTCCATGTCCTTGGAGAGAAGAAATGCGGTGATGTTGCGTCCCTTGTCCTTGTCGGGGCTCGTGACGGCGAAGTACGTGTACAGGTCGGCGGCGCCGGCACCCGTGATGAACCGCTTGGAGCCGGTGAGAACCCATCCGTCGGTGTCCGGGACGGCGCGGCTTCGCATGGCGGCCGCGTCGGAGCCCGAACCCGGCTCCGTCAGGCAGTAGGACATGCGGTGACGTCCATTGGCTATTCCGTCACACACCTTCCGTTTCTGCTCGTTGGTGCCGGCAAGCAGCACGGGAATCGCGCCCAGCTTGTTGACCATGGGAATGAGGGCAGTCCCCGCCGAGGAGCGGGACACCTCTTCGGTGAGGATGGCAAGCTCCACGGCCCCCCCGCCCGCGCCACCGTGCTCCTCGGGGTAAGACACGCCTGCGAATCCGCTCTTGACGAGCAGCTCGTCGATGTCCCAGGGGTATTCGTCGACCTCGTCGATCTCCTTTGCGCGCGGCGCAACCTTGTCCTCGACGAGCTGGCGCACGGATCGCCTGAACGCGTCCTGCTCCTCGGTGAAGGTGAAGCTAAGCCCGTTGCTCAAACCCTGTGGCCTCCCGCCGATCGCTTGTTACCCATGATCGTACAGCGGGGGAAAAGCCTCCTTGGAGAGCCCTGAGTCTTGACCATTCGTTCAAGTCGCCACACTCGCTCTTGTAGGCTTCCGCTTCATGAGTGGCTCGATCAAGGCCGTGAGAGATGCAATCCTCGCCCGTGCCCCGGCCGGCGACATCGCCAACCTCGAGCTTCCCGAGTACGTCACCGCTGCCTTCGTCCGGCGCGACGAAGAGACGATCTTCGAAGGTCTGCCCATCGCGGACAAGGACCCTCGTAAGTCGCTGCACGTCGAGGAGGTTCCACTCCCGCCCCTGGGTCCCAACGAGTGCTTGATCGCGGTGATGGCCTCGGCCGTGAACTTCAACACGGTGTGGACCTCGATCTTCGAGCCCCTCCCGACCTTTGCGTTCCTTCGGCGACTCGGGCGCGAGAGCGATCTCGGCGCTCGCCACGACCTCGACTATCACATCGTCGGTTCGGACGCCTCAGGCGTCGTGCTGCGCACCGGGCCCGGCGTCACCCGCTGGAGGCCGGGCGACGAGGTCACGATCCACTGCAACTACGTCGACATGGAGGCACCGGGCGGGCACGACGACTCCATGCTCGATCCGAACCAGCGCATCTGGGGCTTCGAGTCGAACTTCGGGGGCATGTCCGAGATCGCCATGGTCAAGACCAACCAGCTGATGCCCAAACCGCGCCACATGACCTGGGAAGAGGCGGGCTCGCTCGGGCTCGTGTCGTCCACCGCGTACCGCATGCTGGTGTCACCCAACGGTGCAAATATGAAGCAGGGCGATACCGTGCTCATCTGGGGCGCTACCGGCGGCCTCGGCGGCTTCGCCTGCCAGTACGTGCTGAATGGGGGAGGGGTCCCGGTCGGCGTCGTGTCCTCGTCCGACAAGGCCAAGACCCTGTCGGCCATCGGCGTCGAGCACATCATCGACCGGGCCGCCGAAGGCTACGAGTTCTGGGACGGCGATGCGCCCAACCCCCCGGAGTGGAAGCGTTTGGGCAAGAAGATCCGTGCGCTGGCCGGCGACGACCCCGACATCGTCTTCGAGCACCCCGGCCGCCAGACCTTCGGAGCGAGCGTGTTCGTTGCCAAGCGGGGCGGCGTGATCGTCACCTGCGCCTCCACCTCCGGTTACATGCACGAGTACGACAACCGCTACCTGTGGATGAACCTCAAGCGGATCATCGGTTCGCACTTCGCCAACTACAAGGAGGCCTGGGAGGCGAACCGGCTGGCGTGCCTCGGAAAGATCCATCCGATTCTGTCCGCCACCTACCCCCTCGCCGAGGTCGGGGAAGCGGTCTACCGCGTGCACCAGAACCTGCACCAGGGAAAGATCGGCATCCTCGTGCTCGCGCCGCAGGTCGGCCTCGGCGTCACCGACGAAGAGCTGCGCGCCGGGCATCTCGATCAGATCGAGGCGTTCCGCAGCTTCGACTGAGCAAGCAGATCCCTACGCCGCTTTACGTAGGAACAAAACCGAAACTAGCGCTCGCAGCGTGAAACGTTCTCTCCCGAGACGCAGGTGTCGACGCCCTTCCCGCCGTTCAGAGTGTCGATCCCCGCGCCTCCGCCGAGGTAATCCCCGCCTCTACGCCCGCGCACCTGATCGTTGCCGCCGCGACCAAGCAGCCGGTTGGGGGCCGCATTTCCAAACAGCGAGTCGTCACCGGCCGTTCCCCTGACGTTCTCGACGCGACCGAGCGAGGCGGTCACTCCCGGTGAGCTCGCGGTGCCAGCGCGCAGATCCACCTGAGCCGGGCCCGTCGGCGGGGCGATGCTGGGCCCGAGGAAGGTGAGCAGGTCTGTTCCCGACCCGCCGTCGATACGGGCTCGGCCCTTCTGTAGCGTGAACACGTCATAGCCGGGTCCTCCGGACATGGTCACTCCTTGGCCATATAGAACAAAGTGGTCCTTCCCTTTGCCCCCAGCGGCTCGGTTGCGCTCCCCGGAGAGACCGAAGTCATCCTCGCCTTTGCCGCCGTAGAGATGGTCGTGGCCGACCGCGGCGACGCTGCCTGCGACAGGGCACGACTTTGCGTAGCAGGTGAAGCTGAACAAGAAATCGATCCCTTGGCGGCCGCGGATGACGTCGTCACCCAGATCCTTAGGACCGCCAAGGTAGGTAGCGCCGCCAACCAAGTCGTTGAGTTCCCGGTCGCCGACGAGAACATCGTCGTGTCGGGAGCCCACCACATACTCGATCCCCCACAGCTTGTCATGGCCCTGGCCGGTGGCTTCGTGATGCCCGAGCCGCACCTCTACGCCCCTTGTTGAGTGGGTGTAAAGGATCGTGTCCGGATTGGGGGTCCCGCCGTGGACGCGATCGCGGCCCCGGCCCGGCCATATCCGATCCTGACCCCCGCTGCCGAAGAGGCGGTCGGGTCCGGTCCCGCCGTGCATGCGGTCGCCAAAGAAGGTGTCGGAGCTGCCCGCCGACCTCACCAAGTCGGCCCCTGCCCCGCCGCGCTCGGCGTCGGCCCCAGCTCCGCCCACGAGGTGATCGTTCCCGCTCGCCCCCCTCAGAGTGTCATCGCCCCGGCCCCCGCAAACGACGTCGTTCCCTCCCGCAGCGCGGACACGATCATCGCCTCCTAACGCCGCAATGACATCTGCGCCACCTGTACCGCGAATGGTATCGGCTCCGGGAGTACCCACGATTGTGGGAGTTCGTCCGTCACAAGTGGCCCCAGACGCAGCCGAGACCGAGGTTGCGGCGACGACGCTCAGGGCGACGCTGAGCATGGTCAGCGTCCAGGGAAGCATCCGGTTCACTTTAGGCTCCTTTCCCCACAAGCAGTACTGATTGTGCGCTTACGGAAGCCTACGAACAATAGTTATTTCGGACTATTTTTGGCCTGAAAGCCGACAATCTAGGAGGTTGCCGGACAGCGGCCAACTCTTGACCGGAAACCGGTGAAATTCCCTCAGTTCCGGCTATCCTGGCCTCTCCGTAGGCTTGCACCCTCTCGTGTTTTCGCTTCGTGCACGCCCGGCGGTCGGGCTCGTGAAGATGCTCCAGCATGTCTACCGTTAGTCCTCTACGCCAGAGTCGTGGGATCAGCTACTCCATCCCTCTCGGCGGAGAGAGTAGTGGCCGGACGATGTGCGGGAGCGCCCCACCAACTCGACGGGTGCCCTGCCGGCGTCATCGAGATCGTTTCTCCCCGCCACGTGCGAGTCGGATTGCCTCGAGCGCGTCGTGGACCACGCTCTGCGCCGGGGCTTGACCCCTCCGGCACGGCATTGAAGGTGTCGCTCGACGACTCGGCTGCCGCGGGAGGCACGGAGCTGACGCCCTAATGAGACTCACCGCCGCACGCAGGACCCTGGATGCGCGTCTTAGAGTCCCGCTCGAGGCCGGGTTCTTGCGGCTGCTGCGGCGCTCCTGCATGCCACTTCCCGTCGCACAGCAGACGGTCACGGAGAACAGTCATTTTGTTGCGCGCATCGACTTCGCTTATGTAAAGGAGAAGGTCGGCATCGACGTGGATGGCTTCGGCTCCAATGCCGGACGGCGGGCGTGGCGGCGGGCAGAGCGCGCGGCAGATGCGGTCAGCACGCGCCCACTGGGAGCACTGAGCGGGCAAGGCCGACCTCTGTCCAGACATCCGAGAAGCCGACGAGTGCGGGGGCGTGCGTGCGGTGCTAAGCGCCCACCCGCAAGATCAAGGCGTCGCCTTGTCCCCCGCCGCCGCACAGAGCGGCGGCCCCGAGTCCTCCACCGCGCCGGCGGAGCTCGTAGAGCAACGACACCACCAGGCGAGCTCCGGTGCAGCCGATGGGATGTCCGAGGGCCACGGCCCCGCCGTTGACGTTGACCTTGTCCTCGGCGTCTGCCGCGCCGTTGAAGAGCATGCGGGTCGAGTGCAGCGCCACCGCCGCGAACGCCTCGTTGATCTCGACGAGGTCGAGCTCGTCTGCTGCGGCGCCGGCCTTTTTGAGCGCGACCTGAACTGCGAGCGCAGGGACCGTGTGCAAGTAGGGAGGCTCGGACGCCGACATGCCGTGCGCGACTATCTCGGCCATGGGCGCAAGGCCGAGCTCCCGCGCCTTGCGCTCGCTCATGACCACGACCGCCGCCCCGCCGTTGGAGATCTGCGATGCGTTGCCGGCGGTGATGGTGCCGTTGGGCTGGAAGGCAGGATGGAGCTTGCCGAGGCCCTCCGCCGTAGCATCAGCGCGAACGCCCTCGTCGGTGTCGACAATGGCGGGGTCGCCCTTGCGCTGAGGAACCTCGACCGGCACGATCTCGTCCTGGAAGCGACCCCCGGCGATGGCCTCCGCCGCGCGCCGGTGCGAGCGCGCGGCCCAGCGGTCCTGCTCCGCCCGGCCGATCGCGAGCTCCTTGTTGACGTCGTCCGACTGGTCGCCCATGTGCTTGTCGTTGAAGGCGTCCCACAGTCCGTCGTAGATCATCGAGTCGACCACCGCGCCGTCCCCCATCCGGTACCCGCGGCGTGCCTTGGGCAGGAGGTAGGGGGCCTGGTCCATCGACTCCATGCCGCCGGCAACGACGATCTCGACCTCGCCGGCCCGGATCAGCTGGTCCGCAAGGGCGATGGCGTTGAGCCCCGAGAGACACACCTTGTTGATGGTGATCGCGGGGATGTCCGTCGGGATTCCCGCCTTGATTGCTGCCTGCCGGGCGGTGATCTGCCCGGTGCCGGCCTGGACCACCTGGCCCATGATGACGTAGTCGACCTGGGCGCCCGAGATGCCGGCGCGCTCGAGGGCGGCGGCGATCGCGGTGGCGCCGAGGTCGACCGCCGCCGTGCCGGCGAGCGCTCCGCCGAACTTTCCGATCGGCGTGCGTGCGCCTGCCACGATTACCGAGGAGGTCATGGTGCTCCTTTCGAGTCCCTGTGCGGGGTGGCCTTCCCTAATGCACAACGCCCTCGGGAGCCGACTGTTCCGATGCTGTGGCTCGCGCGGCTCCGGCCTGCCGGCCGTCCCGTGCCGAGATCCCCATTCTAGTGCGCAGCTCCGAGCGAGCGAGCGCCCCGCGCATCCCCTTTAGCTCAACTTTTCTCAAATCCGTGCGATTTCCGCACGCTGGTGAGAAAAGTTGGCGCGGCGGGCCCGGGCGCGCCCATTCCGCGG
>JBBSGD010000060.1:0-10749 GCA_038254435.1 Actinomycetota bacterium | reverse complement strand
CCGCACCCCATCGCAACCTCAAGTGCCGGATATTCCCAAGAGACCGAGAAACTTGTTGTGCTCGATCGATAGGGTTCGCTGGCCGACCTTAGCCTGGAGACAAGAACCCATACTGGCAAATTACGCTACTCAGAGGGATCGCCGGGCGACAGAATGGGCTATGAGCAGGCAAAACACCCTTCGCCGCAAGACCGATAGAGGCCGGCCAAGCGCCTTCGAGGCTGTTTGACCATTCGGGCAGCGACCTCAACCCTGGTGCCTTCGCCCTATTTCCGAAGACGAGACCAGTGGAGGTCGATGCTCTATGGGCAAGGACAGAAAAACGTTTCGCTTGCGGCGGTTCACGGTGGCTTGCGGACTCGCCGCCGCGGTTTCGCTTGCGGCCGCGCCCGCAGCTCAGGCACACGAGTCGCACCGGGTCGCGTCCGGGGAGACGCTGTCGGGAATTGCCCGGCATTACGGCACCTCGGTAACGGCCCTGGCCGCGAAGAACGGGATCGCCGACCCCGACCTGGTGTTTGCGGGGACGACTCTCGTCATTCCCGACGGCGACGGCGTGAGCAGCTCCGCGTCCGCCTCGACCGCGCCGGCGCCGAGCGGGGGTTCGGTCACCGACATCATCCTCAGCGCAGCCGCTCAGCAAGGGGTCGATGGCGCCTACCTCGTGTCGATAGCCTCGTGCGAGTCGAGTCTCAACCCATCTGCGGTGAACCCGGCGGGCTACTACGGCCTGTTCCAGTTCGACAAGACGACCTGGGCCGAGTACGGCAGCGGCTCGATCTTCGACCCCGCAGCACAGGCGAGCGCGGCGGCGGGACTTATCGCGGCGGGGCAGTCGTCGCGCTGGCCCGTCTGCGGTTAGACGCAACTGAAGGACCCGCCTGCGCGGCGGGATCATCAGCCGGCCCAGGCAGTGTGATCTGAGCCTGGCAAGTCGGAGCCTCTCCATGCCTCGGTAGCAAGGAACCAGCCGAGCAGGGAGAGGCTCCGTGCGCGTCCAGGTGCCTTGCCGGCCTCAGCCTGCGCGGCGCTTCGCCTCGCGCAGCTGGGGAGGACCGGGGAGCAGCAGGTTCATGGCCCGAAATGCCGGCCACACGGCGGCCACGAGCAGGGGATTGACGGGTGAGGGCCACGGGAGCCCGTACAGGTCGCGCACCCGCTCGGGAAGGACGGCGATGGTCGCCGCCGCCGCCACCTTCCACAGGGGCCGGGCGGCGACGGGCAGCGGAGGCGAGAAGAGCAGGCGCATGCCCTCCTTGGCGGCCCGGGTGAGGGCGAGGTCGTCGACTCCGTCAAGATATGCCTGCAGCTCCTTGTAGGTGGACGGCACCTCGGGCGGGTCGAGCCCCATGAGCTCGGCCGCAGTCACCATCTCCGCGACATAACGGTCGGCATCATCGTGCGACAGCCGGCCCCCGTAGCGCCGAAAAGCGGCGAGGAAGGAGTCGACTTCCGCCGCGTGCACCCACAACAGCAGCTCCGGCTCGTCGGCCCTGTAAGCGCGCCCGGTGACGGGATCGAAGCCCGAGATGCGCCGGTGCCCCTCCCGTACCCGGCGGGCAATGGCGGAAGCGGAGGTCGTGTCGCCAAACGTAGTGACCATGATGTACTCGCTGGTGCGGTTGAGCCTGCCCCAGAAGTTCGTGCGAAACGGGCTGTGCTGGTCGACTGCCGCTATCGCACGTGGTTTGAGGCCCTGGATCAGAAGCGCACGCAGCCCGCCGATCAGCAGTGACGGGTCGCCGTGCACCTTCCAGGCGACGCTGTGGGGCCCGAAGAAGCCGAGGTCGGGGCCCGTCCGAGTGGTCGTCATCTCTTACTCGATGCTAGCCGGGGCGGGGGCCCTATATGGCAAGCACCATACGTTTCCGGGCCGCCTGCCTTCATTCGCAGCTACAGTTTGCCCATGCCCGAGCTGCCCGAAGTCGAGTCTGTTCGCCGCGAGCTCGCACCGGAGCTCGAAGGCCGGCGGGTGGTGGACGTGTCCTGGGATTCCCATCCGATGGTCCCGCGCCAGTTCATCGCTGCAGAACGTCTCATCGGCCGGCGGGTAGCACGCGTGGGACGCAGGGGAAAGTTCATACTCTGCTCACTCGACGCAGAGCTCGAGCTGATCCTGCATCTCGGCATGACGGGATCGCTCCGCTTCGATCTCGGCCCCGATCCGCACGTCAGGGCGCGGGCGTCGCTGAGCGATGGGCGCGAGCTGTGCTTTCGGGACGTGCGCCGCTTCGGGCGCCTTGCCGTGGTCGAGCAAGGCGACTACTCGCTGCTGCCCACGCTCGCTCGTCTCGGTCCGGAGCCACTCTCCGAGGACTTCGACGCCGACAACTTCGCCCTCGCCCTGGCCAACACGAAGTCTCAAGTCAAGCCTTATATCCTGAGCCAGCGACCGGTGGCCGGGGTCGGCAACATCTACGCCGACGAAGCGCTGTGGCTGGCCCGCATAAACCCCGCCTCGAGGCGGGTCGGGCGGGCCCAGGCCCACGCCCTCCACGCGGCCATAAGAGAGGTGCTCGCAGTGGCCATCGAACGCGAGGGCACCACGTTTCGCGATTACCGCATGGTGAGCGGAGCGTCCGGGCGCAACGCCGGCTTCCTCGTCGCATACGGGCAGGCGGGGCGCCCCTGCCCGCGCTGCAGCACGCCGCTGAGAAAGACCGTTCTGGGGGGCCGGGGAACCACGTACTGCCCCCGCTGTCAGCGCTCTTAAAAGCTACTCGCGGGGCGCTAGGAGAGCGCGCCGTGAGCGCGGCCGAACCTGCTGGAGCGTTTCTTTTGCCGGTGTTCCGGTGGTGCAGGGCCGTATGATGCGCGCCGACCGGCGACGTCAGAAAGGGGGCTCGGTGAGCCTCGATCGCGGAGGTTCAAGACTGCGGGGAGCACGAGCTCCCAAGGCCCGGGCGCGCATGCTCGCGCGGCGCCGAAGGGCTGTGGCCTTGATCGGCATCGCGGCGCTTCTTCTCATCTACGTCGCTGCGCGCAGCGCATTGCCTGTAAAGGACAACGGCAACGCAGCTTCACCGGCAGCGTCGAGCTCCCCAGGCGGGTCGCCCTCACCGTCGCCCACTGCGGCCGCGGCTCCCAACCCCATCAAGCACGTGATCTTCATAGTCAAAGAGAACCGGACCTACGACAATTACTTCGGACGCTACCCGGGCGGCGACGGTGCGACTAGTGGGAAGACGAGCGACGGGCGGACGGTTCCGCTCAAGGTGGCGCCGGATTCCTTCAAGCCGGACCTTGGGCACGCATTCTTTGATGGAGTCGAGAGCATCGACGGCGGCAAGATGGATGGGTTCGACAACGTCACAAACGGCTCGGGTCTCGAAGGCTATCAGGCATTCACGCGCCAGGGCATGCCGAACTACTGGTCCTACGCCGACCACTTCGTTCTCGGCGACCGCATGTTCTCTTCGATGTATGGGCCAACTTTTCCGGAGCACCTCTACACGATCGGCGCGCAGGCGCATGACGTCGTCGGAAACAAGAACGAGCTCGGAGGAGTCGGCGGATACTGCGATGACAGCGCCGAGCACGTCTACCGCTTTGCGCACCTCACAAAGAAAGAGCGCAAGCAGGTAATGAACGACGAGGACAAGGTTGACCTTAGCGGCATCGGCGCCCACTGGAAGGCGATCCCTGCCTGCTTCCAGATGCGCTCGATCATCGATCAGCTCAACAACAAAGGCATCTCATGGCGCTTCTACGAGGATTCCGAGGCGTGGATGAACCCGCTCCTGGCCATCAAGCACCTTAGGTACGGACCGTCGTGGAACCGCATGCGCCCTCCGGATGCCTTCCTCAAGGACGTGAAGCACAACAACCTGCCTAGGATCACCTGGCTGCACCCTCCGCCCGCCTACAAGGAGCACCCCGGCGGCGGAAGCGTTTGCTACGGTGAGAACTGGACGGTGCAGCAGATGAACGCTTTGATGAAGTCGAAGTACTGGAAGAGCAGCGCTGTCTTTCTGACGTGGGACGACTTCGGCGGTATGTACGACCACGTCGTGCCGCCTCACATCGACTACATGGGCCTCGGTCCCCGCGTCCCTCTGCTCATCATCTCGCCGTGGACCAAGCCGGGCTACATCGACAACACGACCTACGAGTTCTCGTCGGTGCTCAAGTTCATGGAGAAGACTTTCGGTCTTCACTCGATGACCGCCCGGGACCGGCGTGCCAACGACATGTTCAATGCCTTCGACTTCAATCAGAAGACTTCCCCGAAGGACCGCAAGCTCATCCTCAAAGAGCGTGATTGCGCCAACCTGCCCAACAGCAACGCGTCCGTATACAACGGTCCGCACCCCAACAAGTCGCTGACGGCACTCGGAGACTGAGCCTGCCGAGCTGAAGGCCTGCGCGCCGGTCCGCTATGCAGAGGGCGAGCGACGGTCCTCGACACGGGCCAGCTTGCCCCCCTCGGAGCGGGGGGTCTCTCCCGGGGCCATCAGGCGCACCGTCATGCTGCATCCGATCGAGTCCTTGATGAGCCGCGCGATTCTGTCGCGCAGCGCCCGCAGCGTGTCCTGGCCGGCGACTACCTCGTCGGTCAGGCGCTCGACGCCGGCCGCCCGGACCGTCACCTCGGTGACCTCCGTCTGCACCTCGACCTCGTCCAGGGTCTTGTCTCGGGTGACGATGATCCGATAGTGAGGGGCGAGCTCGGGGAATCTGCCGAGCAATGCCTCGACCTGGGTCGGGTAGACGTTTACTCCTCGCACTATCAGCATGTCGTCGACGCGTCCTTTGATGAGGCTCATGCGAACCAGGGTTCGCCCGCAGGCGCAGGGTTCCGAGCTCAGGCTGGCGATGTCGCCGGTGAAGTAGCGCAGCAGCGGCATGCCGCGTTTGGTCAAGGTTGTGAAGACCAGCACTCCCTCCTCGCCTTCGGGCAATGGCTCGAGTGTCGAGTCGTCGACGACCTCCGGGTAGAAGTGATCCTCGTTTATGTGCGAGCCGTTCCGCGCCTCGGTGCACTCGGCGGACACGCCGGGCCCGATGATTTCCGAGAGACCGTAGATATTGGCCGACTTGACGCCGAGCGCAGCATCGACCTCGCGCCGCATCGCATCGGTCCACGGCTCCGCTCCGAGCACGGCGAATCTCAGGCTGATGTCCTCGGGCTCCATGCCGCTCGCGCGCAGCTCCTGCGCGAGCGTGAGCGCATAGGACGGCGTGCACGAGATCACGTCGGGGCGAAAGTCCGTGATGAGCGTGAGCTGGCGCTGCGTCATGCCGCCGGACACCGGCACTACAGTCATGCCGAGCCGCTCTGCCCCGTAGTGCAGGCCGAGCCCGCCGGTGAACAGACCATAACCGTAGGCGTTGTGAAGCATCATGCCGGGCTCGGCCCCCGCCATTGCAAGGGCCCGGGCGCAGACATCCGAGAACACCTCGAGGTCGTTCCGGCTGTAGCCCACGACGGTCGGTTTGCCGGTCGTGCCCGAAGAGGCATGAATGCGCGCCATGTCGTCCACGGGGGCGGCGAAGAGACCGAAGGGGTAGCCGTCGCGCAAGTCGGACTTGCGAGTGAGCGGCAGACGCGTCAGGTCCTTAACCGAGCGGACGTCGTGCGGGCCGAGGCCGGCCGCGACGAAACGATCCCGGTAGAAGGGCACCCGCTCGTAGACGTGGGCGGCGACATCCCGGACCCGCCCGTCCTGGAGCGTGCGCAGGCGGGTGCGGTCCATGGACTCGAGGCTGGGCTCGAAGATCACGGCGAGGGCTGCGGGGGAATCGTTAGGACATCGCCCACCGACAGGGTGCTTGGATCGGTGATGTTGTTGGCCCGCAGGATCGCGTTGCCGAGGCCGACGTCGCCGTATACCTTCTCGGCGATCGAGTTGATGGTGTCTCCCGGCTTGACGGTGTAACTGGAAGGGGCGCCGCCTGATGCGCTCGGAGAGGGCGACGGCGACGGTGCCGCCGCCGGGGCGGAGCCCGGGGCTTGGTGCCCGGCCTTCGCCGTGGCCTTGTCGAGCTTGGACTGCAAGGAGCCGGTGGCTGCCCGAGCCGCGTCGAGTTGCGACTTCACTCGGTCGTAGGCGCTGCTCGAGATGCCGCCCCCCGAGCCCGTCAGGCGCCCCAACAAGAAGGCGAGCAGCAGGACGATCACCAGGGCGACGATGCGACCCCACAGCACGCGCGGGCGCAGGGGCGGCTCGAGATCCTCTTCGTCCGGGTTCTCCTCGTAGGGCTCGAACGGCCGCGTCCTGCCCTCATTCATGCGCATCCTCCCTAGAGGTTTGTCTGAAGCGTAGCTCGAAACGCACAGCCTCAAGGGGCGGCGGCTGGAGCTGCTGAGGGCACTAGAGTTGGGCTCGATGGCAGACGACAAAGCAGACCCGAGCAGGGGACCCCTGCCGACGGGCTGGTGGCAGCGCGGAGCGATGCTCGCAGGCCAAACCGGCAAGTCTGCGGCGCGTTTTATGGGGACCCGTGTCAAGTCGTTTGCTGCGCCCGACCGGGCCGGTGAGTTCCTCGACGGATTCCACCAGCAGACTGCCCAGCAACTGGTCGCCATGCTCGGCGAGATGAAGGGCGCAGCCATGAAACTTGGCCAGCTTGCTTCCTTTTACGAGTTCGCCGCCCCCGGCGACTACCTGTCCACTTACCGCGACGCCCTGACGATGCTGCAGAACTCTGCCCCGCCGATGAACCCTGCCGCATCCCGGGGAGTCATCGAGCAAGAGTTCGAGGCCCCGGTCGAGGACGTCTTCGCCTCTTTCGAGGACGACGCGGTGGCTTCAGCGTCCATCGGCCAGGTGCATCGCGCTACCCTTACATCGGGCGAGCAGGTTGCCGTCAAGGTCCAGTACCCGGGCGTTGACAAGGCCGTGCGCGCGGACCTGAAGAACGTGTCCGCCATGACCAAGCTGGCAGTTGCGATCGCGCCAAACCTGGATCCGCGCGAGGTCGCGACCGAGGTGAGAGAACGCGTCCTCGAAGAGCTCGACTACAGGCGTGAGGCCAGCAACCAGCAGCGTTTCACCGAGCTCTTTGCGGGACATCCCTTCATCCGGGTGCCGAAGGTGTGGCCCGACTACTGCCGGACAAGAGTCATCACGCAGGAGTTCATCGAGGGCGACCCCTTCATGTCGTCCTACGAATGGGACCAGGAGGCGCGCAACCGGCTGGGCGAGATGTTGTTTCGTTTCTTTTACGGCAGCCTCAACCGTTTCTCGCTGTTCTCCGCCGACCCGCACCCGGGCAACTACCTCCTCCTTCCACGTGACGACCAGGTTGCGTTTCTCGACTTCGGACTAGTTCGCGCGCTGGATCCCGGGACGCTCCGGCTTCTCATCGAGCTCGTGCTTTCGTTGATCGAGGACGACAGAGAGACGGGGCGCTCGGCCCTCGAGGGCCTCGGCATCCTCAACCGGCGTACGCCCGAAGTCGACGCTGTATGGCATCACCTCAAGATGGCCAATGCCGCGGTGCTCCAAGACGCGGACTACACATTCGACGCCGAGTCCGTGCAGGCCATCGCAGCGGCCGGCCTCGATCCTCGCACCGAGGCCTTCCAAACTCTGCGCAAGGTAGGTGTTCCCGGGGTGATGGTCACCTTCAACCGCATGGGCTTCGGCGTTGCGTCGATCCTCGGACGACTCAACGCCACCGCAAACTGGCAAGCTATCGCTCGGGAGATGTGGGAAGGCGCTCCTGCCTGCACGGAGCTGGGCGAGAAGGAGGCGCAGTGGCTTGCCGAGGCGCACCCGAGCTTCGTGCCGGTGATGGAGCGAAGCTGAGCCGGCATGCCGCTTCCCTTCGCTGCTCCGCTCAAGCCGATGCTCGCCAAGCTGAAGGACGACCTGCCGGCCGGAAGCGAATGGGTCTACGAGCCCAAGTGGGACGGGTTTCGCGCGATCGTATGGCGCGACGAGAAGGGCATCGACATCATCAGCCGGGACGGCAAGCCTCTGCAGCGTTACTTCCCCGAGCTGGTGCCCATGCTGGAGTCTGCGCTGCCCCAGGTGTGCGTTGTTGACGGCGAGGTCATCCTCGTGACGCAAGACCGCCTCGAGTTCGAGCTCTTGCAACAGCGCATTCACCCGGCGCGCTCGCGTATCGAAAGGCTGGCGAGCGAGACGCCCGCGAGCTTCGTGGTGTTCGATGCTCTGGCCGAGGACGAGCGCGACCTGCGAAACGAGCCCTTTGCCGAGCGCCGCGAGCGCCTCGAGACCTGGGGGCTGGGCCAAGAGCGGGGCGACGTGCAGTTGACTCCTCAGACAGACGACCGCGATCAGGCGGTGCGCTGGCTGGACGAGCTCGAGCTGATGGGGCTCGACGGGGTCATCGCCAAGCAGACGGGCAGGCCTTACACACCGGGCCGGCGTGACATGGTGAAGGTCAAGCGGAAGCGCACGGTTGACTGCGTAATCGGAGGATATCGGCCGTCAAAGGCCGGTCACGGCGTCGGCTCTCTTCTCTTGGGGCTGTTTGCGGACGACGTCTTGCACTACGTCGGCCACACCTCCTCTTTCAAGGCGGCGGAACGAAGGCAGCTTCTCGCCCTGCTCAAGCCGTTGACCGGAGGTGACAGCTTCGGACGCGGGCGCACACCCGGCGAACCGTCGCGCTGGACCGGGGGCCGCGACTCGAGCTGGGTGCCCGTTCACCCGACGCTCGTGTGCGAAGTGATGATCGACAAGCTTCAGGGTGATCGTTTCCGTCACGCGGCAACGTTTCTGCGCTGGCGCCGCGACAAGTCGCCGTCCGAGTGCACCTTCGACCAGCTTGCTCCCTCATAGCCCGATAGCGTTGGCTCGGCGCTCGGTCTGCTCACGGGTAAGGCGCGAGGGTGGCTAAGCTGCGAAGAAGCTCTCGTCGCAGACGACGAGCACGTCGCTGTCGCTTACACGATGACCGGGACGCACGAAGGGGACTTCCAGGGTGTTGCTCCAACGGGCACGAGGATCTCGGCACGCGGTGTGCAGCTTGCGCGTTTTGAAGACGGCAAGATCGTCGAGCGCTGGGGAAGCTCGGATCAGTTGGGGATCATGAGCCAGCTTGGGGCGGCCCCGCAGCCCTGAGCAACCGTCAGGACTGCTTTTTTCGCCGCGATGGTTGAGCCCGCACCGGCTCGTCTTGCTCCTTCGCGAAATGCGGTGGCCACGGAGCGTCCGAGAGACCCTCGTTCTTGTCTCGCCGGGCTAGCTCCAAGAGGGAGTCGAGCCGCCCGCTTGCCGCGTCGATGCCCGCGGCCGCGTCCCCTTTGTCGCGCACCCGGCCGGGCACAGTCTCGAGGGTCAAGCCTTCGGGCTCGACATCGGCTACCTCGTCCCAGGTGATGGGGCAGGAGATGCGCGCGTCGGACACGGGCCGTATGGAGTACGCGGACGCCACGGTACGGTCGCGCGCGTTCTGGTTGTAGTCGACGAACACGCCGTGCCGTTCCTCCTTCCACCATGCGGTGGTGGCGATCCCGCCGGCGCGGCGCTCGACCTCCCGGGCAAAGGCGACGGCGGCAAGGCGAACAGTCGTGAAGGGGTGCTCGGGCTCGATCCGCACGTTGATGTGAATGCCCCGTTTGCCCGACGTCTTGGGCCAGCCGGTCAGCCGCTGGTCTGACAGGACCTCGTGCGCGATGAGGGCGACTTGCCGGACGTGCTCAAAGGGGATACCGGGTGTCGGGTCGAGGTCGATGCGCAGCTCATCGGGATGGTCGAGATCGTCCTTGCGCACCGGCCAGGGATTGATGTCGAGGCAGCCGAGGTTCGCCATCCACGCAATATGCGCGGCGTCGGCAACGACCAGCATCTCCGCCGAGCGGCCGCTCGGAAAGTGAACCGTGGCAGTCTCGAGCCACTCGGGCCTTCCCTTGACCGGCGCGCGCTTCTGGAAGAAGGCATCGTCGGGTGCCTCGACCCCGTTAGGCCAGCGGTACAGCGACGTGGGCCGGTTGTGCGCGCCGCGCACCGCGGCCTCGGCGACGTCGAGGTAATAGCGGACGATGTCGAGCTTGGTTATACCGGGCTCGGGAAAAAAGACTTTGCCGGGGTTGGTTACGCGCACCTCGCGCCCGGCCACCTCGATCGTTTCGGCAGGAGCCGGCATCGTCAGAGCTCGTTCAAGCCGTTTGTGCCTCTTTGAGACCTAGCTCTTGCATCGCGCTTTCGCGCATCTTGTACTTCTGGATCTTGCCGGTGACGGTCATCGGGAACTCGTCAACGAACTTGACGTAACGCGGCACCTTGTAATGGGCGATCTTGTCCTTGCAGTACTCCTTGATCTCATCCCCGGAGATATTGGAGCCCTCTTTGAGCGCTACCCAGGCCATGACGGCCTCGCCGTACTTGGGATCGGGAACGCCGATGATCTGGACATCGGCGATCTGCGGGTGGGTGTAGAGGAACTCCTCGATCTCGCGCGGGTAGACGTTCTCGCCGCCCCGGATGATCATGTCCTTGATTCGCCCCACGATGTTGACGTAGCCATCCTCGTCCATGGTGGCGAGGTCGCCCGTGTGCATCCAGCGGTTTGCGTCGATGACCTCGGATGTGCGCGTCGGGTCGTCCCAGTAGCCGATCATTACCGAGTAACCCCTCGTGCAGAGCTCTCCGGGAAAGCCGCGCTCTACTACGGCCCCCGTTTCGGGATCGGTGATCTTGACCTCGATATGAGGGTGCACGCGGCCCACGGTTGCCACGCGCTTGTCGAGGGTGTCGCTCGCCCCTGTCTGGGTCGACACCGGTGACGTCTCGGTCATCCCGTAGCAGATGGTCACCTCTTCCATGTGCATGG
>JBBSGD010000059.1:0-10848 GCA_038254435.1 Actinomycetota bacterium | reverse complement strand
TGATGAGGTTGCCGGTAAACGGTCCAGGCTCGTCGTTCACGGGCGTGGTACGGGCGCTGCACCCGGGGCTGGTGTCGCAGCGGCTGGAAGGGGGGCACGTGAGCGCCCCCGAGGGGACGACGGTTCTCGCTTTGCGCTACGTGGAGGGCGTGATCGTCGCCGGTGATCGCCGCGCTACCGAGGGCTTTCAGATCGCCCACCGGTCCATCGAGAAGGTCTTCGCCGCGGACGATCACTCCGCCGTAGCGATCGCGGGGGCTGCGGGACCGGCCGTCGAGATGGTGCGTCTCTTTCAGACGGAGCTCGAGCATTACGAGAAGGTCGAGGGCGAACGCCTCACGCTCGAGGGCAAGGCGAACAAGCTCTCGCAAATGATCAGGGCAAACCTGCCGGCCGCCATGCAGGGGCTCGTCGTCGTCCCCGTGTTCGCCGGATTCGATCTCGCCCGCAACGCCGGCCGGATATTCAAGTACGACGTGACCGGGGGGCGCTATGAGGAAGACGATTACCATGCAACCGGTTCGGGGGGCAAGGACGCTCGCTCGTCGCTCAAGAAGCGCTGGCACAAGGACCTGACTCGCGAGGCGGCCGTGAAGGTCGCTATCGAGGCGCTGTTCGATGCCGCGGATGAGGACGTCGGCACGGGCGGCCCCGACCTGATGCGCGGCATCTTTCCCAACGTCGTGGGCATCACCTTGTCCGGAACTGCGGAGATCGACGAGGACGAGGTCCAGGCGCTGTTTGAGGAGCTCATCGAGGACCGGCGCGAGCAGATGGTGATGGGCGAGACTCACCCGGTTGACGTACGGCGGGCCGGGGGCGAGAGCTGATGCCCTCGCCCTACTACGTCTCTCCCGAACAGCTCATGAAGGACAAGGCCGACTACGCCCGCAAGGGCATCGCCCGCGGACGCTCGGTCATCGCCCTCGAGTACGTCGACGGCGTTGCTTTCGTCGCCGAGAACCCGTCGGCGACGCTGCACAAGATCTCGGAGATCTACGACCGGATCGCCTTCGCAGGTGTCGGCAAGTTCAACGAGTTCGAGCAGCTGCGAGTCGGGGGGATTCGACTCGTCGATGTCAAGGGCTACTCGTACTCGCGTGAGGACGTGACCGCCAAGGGCCTCGCCAACGCCTACTCGCAAACGCTCGGCAACATATTTACGTCCGAGGTGAAGCCGTACGAATGCGAGATCCTGGTCGCTGCGGTGGGCGAGAACACCGAGCACACCGAGCTTTTTCACATCCTCTACGACGGCTCCGTGACGGACCGCACCGGGTGGGTGGCAATGGGGGGCCAGTCGGAGGCGCTAAACGGCTACTTCGAAGAGCACTTTCCCAAGGGATACCCCGACAACGTCCCCGATCTCGCCGCCGCCCTGAGGCTCGGGCGCGAGGCGCTGAGATCGGTCGAGGAGCGCGACATCCCGCCCGGCGGGCTCGAGGCAGCGGTGCTCGATCGCGCGCGGGCCCGGCGCAAGTTTCGCCGCCTGGCGGAGACGGAGCTAGGCCAGCTCGCCTAGCGATGTCGATCGGGCGAACGCTGCCCAGGTGAAGTTCGAGCGCATTGGAATCGACGTCCGGCTCGGGCGGCCAAAGCGTTCACAGCTTGCCGGAGCTCGCCGCCGCCTGAGCCGAGCTTGCTGGCTTGTGCCTGTCGGCTCACGACTGCCCGTCACCGGGCGGAAACTTGCACACCCCTTAGGGTTGAGAGATGGAAAGACGGATCTTCGGAACCGAGAACGAGTACGGCGTGACCTGCACTTTCAGGGGCCAGCGCCGTCTGTCTCCCGACGAGGTGGCGCGCTATCTGTTCCGGCGCGTCGTGTCCTGGGGCCGCTCCTCGAACGTGTTCCTCGAGAACGGTGCCCGCCTGTACCTCGACGTCGGCTCTCATCCCGAGTACGCGACGCCGGAGTGTGACTCCGTCTACGACCTCGTCGTGCACGACAAGGCGGGCGAAAGGATCCTCGAGCAGCTCCTCAAAGCCGCCGAGGGCCGCCTGAGAGAAGAGGGGATCTCCGGCGACATCTACCTGTTCAAGAACAACACCGACTCGGCCGGCAACTCCTACGGCAGTCACGAGAACTACCTCGTGTCCCGTTACGGCGAGTTCGGGCGACTCGCAGAGGTCATGATTCCCTTCTTCGTGACGCGCCAGATCTTCGCCGGCGCGGGCAAGGTGCTCCAGACCGCGCGCGGCGCCCTGTTCTGCGTCTCTCAACGTGCCGAGCACATCTGGGAAGGTGTGTCCTCGGCTACTACCCGCTCGCGCCCGATCATCAACACTCGAGACGAGCCTCATGCCGATGCCGAGAAGTACCGCCGTCTTCACGTCATCGTCGGCGATTCCAACATGAGCGAATGGACCTCCTACTTGAAGGTCGGCTCCACCGCCCTCTTGCTCCGCATGGTGGAGGAGGGAGTGCAGATCCGCGACATGACGCTCGAGAACCCGATTCGCGCCATCCGAGAGATCTCGCACGACACAACATGCCGGCGCCGCGTGCGCCTTGCCAATGGACGTGAGGCCTCGGCGCTCGATTTGCAAAAGGAGTACGTCGACAAGGCTTTACGCTGGGTCGAGCAGCGTGATGACCCGGTGTTGAAGGAGATCGCGGTCATGTGGGAGCACGCAGTCGACAAGCTGGAACACGATCAGGACGCGCTTGCCGGACAGGTGGACTGGATCGCCAAGCGGCGCCTCATCGACAACTACAGAGCCCGCGACAACATGTCGTTGTCGCACCCGCGCGTGGCCCTCATGGACCTTGCCTATCACGACGTGAATCGCAAGCGGGGCCTCTATTACTTGCTGGAGAGGCGCGGCATGGCAGAGCGCATGTGCGACGAGCGTGACATCGAACGCGCAACCGAAGAGCCGCCCGCGACCACACGAGCACATCTGCGCGGTGAGTTCATACGCGCAGCCAAACGCAAGCGCCGCGACTTCACCGTCGATTGGGTCCACCTCAAGCTCAACGACCAGGCTCAGCGCACGGTGCTGTGCAAAGATCCCTTCCGCTCGCATGACGAGCGCGTCAGCAAGCTGATCGCTTCTCTGTGATGGCGTCGTTCAGACAGGGACGGGTCCTGATGATCACGGCCGAAAGCGCCGGGATCGTCGAGGCCGAGGTAGAGGTCGGCACAGAGAGGGTGCCGGCTGCCGGGTTCCCGCACATGCTCGGCCCCCTGCGCGCAGGAGACCGGGTCATAGTGAACATGACGGGCATCGACCTCGCGCTGGGCACCGGGGGAGCGGGGTTCATCCTGTGGAACCTCGACGGCGCGGGTATTACCGAGTTGTCCGAGGGACACATCGTCAAGCTCCGGTACACGCCGTGGCAGACCGAGGTGCTCGCGGCCGAGGCCCCCGAGAGCCCGCACCACGAGACGCTGCGCGAGGCAGACGGCGTCGACGGCATGCCGGTGGTCGTCGCCGGCTTGCACTCGCAGGTCGCAGGGGCGGCGGCCGGCATCAAGGCGGCCCGGCAAGAGGCGCGCGTCGGTTACCTCATGACCGATGGGGCGGCGCTCCCGCTCGCCTGGAGCCGCCTAACCGGCGAGCTGCGCGCGGCCGGCCTGATCGACGTCACCTGCAGCTCGGGGCACGCCTTCGGAGGGGAGCTGGAAGCGGTCAACGACTTCTCGGGCCTCGCCGCGCTGCGCAGGGTCGGGGGAGCGGACATCGTCGTTGCCGCCGCAGGGCCCGGAGTCGTCGGCACCGAGACCAAGCTTGGTTTCAGCGCCATGGAGCAAGGTCAAGTCCTCGATGTCGCGGCGGCGTTGGGGGGCCGGGGCATAGCCGCCCTGCGCATCTCGTTCGCGGAGGAACGGGCGCGCCACAGGGGTGTCAGCCATCACACCCTTACGGCGCTGTCGATTGCGGCGCGCGATGCGTGCACCATCGCCGTCCCTCATCTTCCTCCCGCACAAGCACACATGGTCGATCGGCAGCTCGGCGAGGCCGGACTGGCCGCCAGGCATGACCTCGTAACCGCTCACGGCGAGCCGGGGCTCGTGCTTCTCGACGAGCGCGGCCTGCGGCCCTCATCCATGCGTCGGGACCTGAGCGAGGTCCCCGAGCTGTTCCTCGCTGCCGCTGCGGCCGGGAACGTGGCGGCGGGGTACCTGGGCTAGCCTTTGCCGATGCGACGCATCGAGCGCCTCATAAACCTCATAGCGGCGCTTCTCGATACCCCGAGACCGATGACGGCAGAGGAGATCAGGGAACGCATCCAGGGCTACGAGCAGGACACGCACGAGGCCTTCCGGCGCGCCTTCGAGCGCGACAAGGAGGCGCTGAGGGCGATGGGAATTCCGCTGGAAGTAGTTGCCACCGACCCCTTCGCCGACCAGGCGGACGGCTACATCATCTCCAAGGAGCGCTATTACCTCCCTGCGCTCGACCTTCAACCCGAGGAAGTCGCCGCTCTCAAGGTGGCCGCCGATGCGGTCCTCGGCCCCGGCGACGAGGCCGCAGCGGGGCTGCTCAAGATGTCGATGGACGGGCCGGTGGCGCCCCTCGACGGGCCCCGGGTGGTCGTGGGCGCCGATGTCGCGGCCGAGCAGCCGTTGCTGTCTCCGCTCTACGGCGCCCTGCTCGAGCGCCGCCCGGTGATCTTCTCGTACTTGCGGGCGGGTGAGACAGAAGCGAAAATGCGCACCGTCGAGCCCTATGCCCTGGTGCACAGGCGCGGGAACTGGTACCTCGTCGGACACGACCGGGAGCGGGACGCGGTGCGCGCCTTCAAGGTGTCCCGCATCGACTCGGGTCCGTCGGCGGCGGAGGGCTCGTATGCCATCCCGGCGGGGTTCGACGCGGCCCGGCACCTCGGCAAGGAAGCCTGGGAGGTGGGGCCCGGAGAACCCAGCGCGGCCGTGATCCGTTTCGACTCGGAGCTCGCCTGGTGGCCCGAGCAGAACATGCCCAGCGCGCCGATCACCCCCGCGCCCGGCGGCGCTGCCGATATCGAGATTCCGGTGGCGAACGTGGACGCGCTCGTGTCGTGGATCATCGGTTTTGGGGGAGCCGCCGAGATCATCTCTCCGCCGGACGCCCGCCGCCGGCTCGTCCAGCACCTGGCAGGGTTCGGAGACGGCCCTTGAGCGACACCGGCGGGCGCCTCGGGCGGCGCCTAAAGCGCATCCTGTTGCTCCTTCCCTACGCCATCCAGCATCCCGGCGTGTCGGTCGACGAGCTGGCGCGCAAGTTCGGAGTAGCAAAGAAGGACCTGGTGGACGATCTCAACCTGGTGTTCATGTGCGGGCTGCCGGGTTACGGGCCGGGAGATCTCATCGACGTCGACATGGACGACGACCGTGTTTATGTGCGCATGGCCGACTATTTCGCGGCACCTCTGCGTCTCACGCCGGCCGAGGCGCTGGCGCTCTACGCGGGAGGGCGCCCGCTTGTCGAGCTGCCGGGAATGGAGGGCGCCGACGCGCTGCGCCGCGCGCTCGAGAAGCTGGGCAGGGCACTGGGAATCGACTCCGCACGTGACGGCTCGCCGGGCTCGTCCGGGATCGAGATCGCGGTCGAGGGCGGCGCGGGCGAGCACCTCGCCTCTCTCCAGCAGGCGCTCGCGCACAACAAGCAATTGAAGCTCGAGTACTTCTCCGCATCCAGCGGCAAGCTGACCGAGCGAAGCGTGGAGCCGTGGGGCCTCGTGGCCGCTCTCGGGCGCTGGTACCTCGTCGCCCTCGATCATCTGTCCGCCGAGGAGCGCATGTTCCGCACCGATCGCATCAAGTCCGTGACGATGCTCGACGAGCCCGCCGAGACCCCTGCCGACTTCGATCCGCAGCGCTACCGGGGGGCCTGGGTCGGGGGAGGGGGCGGCAGCGAGGTGAGCTTGGAGATATCGCCCGAGGTCGCCCTGTGGTTCGAGGAGTACTACCCGGTCCTCGCAGCCGAGCAAGCAGGGGACGGATGGCGGCGTGTCACCCTGTCCTCGGGAGGAGAGCGGTGGGCGGGGACGCTCGTCCTGCGTTTGGGGGCGGGAGTCAGGGCGGTCGAGCCTCGCGCGGTGCTGGACGAAGCTCGCCGTCTGGCAGCAATCTTGCGCTCTCGGCACGCCTGAACAATCCTCGCCACCAGCGCCCCTAAAGGAACCGGTCCGCCTGCCGATAGAAAGCAGGTAAGGGACGCTCTCAGACCCCCAAGGACTGGCCCAACAATGACCACGATCAAGGCGACCTGCCCCGGCTGCGGCGAAATCGATCTCGTCCCCGATGACATCGTGCTCCGCATCGGCTCAAGCGACAAGACCTACGGTTTCTCGTGTCCCAAGTGTGAGGAGTTCATCGAGAAGCAGGCCGACGATCGCGTCGTCAGGCTGCTCCTGTCGGGCGGGGTCATGCCGACCATGATGCACATTCCGGCCGAGGCGCTCGAGGTTCACGAGGGTCCTCCGCTACACCTCGACGACCTCATCGAGTTCCACGAGCTGCTGACCAGCGAAGACTGGTTCGAGACCCTCAAGTCCGCCACCCGGTAGCCTGGGGCCTCGTTTTCGCCCGGCGGGTGTCGTAGATGTCACCTACCTCTAAACTGCTGGAATGCCTCAGATAGGTCCGCTCGAAATCCTGGCGGTAGCGGTCATCGCCCTCGTGGTGTTCGGCCCCGACAAGCTGCCCGGGTTCGCGCGCGACATAGGAAAGTTCCTCAGCCAGATCAAGAAAACCGCCGAAGACCTCAAGGGCGAGTTCAGCGATGGAATGTCCGACTTCAAGTTTGACGAGAACGAGAACGAGGACGACGCCGGCGAGGAGGTCGAGGACGAGGACTTCTACCGACTCGGCGAGGAGGCCCCCCACGACAGCATCGACCCCTCGGAGGACGATTACCAGCCTGGGTCGAGCAGCGAGCGCGCCGGCACGGCCGGCGACGAGGAAGAGCAGCACTCGTTGCTGCGGGACGACGCTGCCCGGCAAGAGCCGAACACCCAGACGCCGACCACCCAGACGCCCACCACCCAGACGCCGCCCCGCAATTTCGAGGCCGACAGAAGCAGCGAGGACTCCGAGGACTCGGATGGCCCGCCCCGAGAGGCCCCAAGCGGCCGTGTCGCCGAGCCGCCCGCGCCTCAAGAGCCGTCGGATAGCACCGAGATGCCGGACACGACTGTGAGCCCGTCGCCCAAGGGCGGCGGCCGGGCGGGGGGTTGATGGCCGACACCGACCTCGGAGCGCGCAGGCGCAGGTTCATGAAGCGGCGCGGGAAGCGCAGTGAGGGCGCCGCGATGAGCATCCGAGACCACCTCGGGGAGCTCCGCACGAGGATCGTGATCTGCGCGGCGGGGTTCGTCGTGGCTTCGATAGCGGCGTTCTTCTTCTTTGGCCCCATCTCGCACTTCCTCGTGCGGCCGTTGTGCAGCGTCAACCCCAAGTACCTGGGCCCCCAGGGCTGCCACCTGATCACGCTCGGGGCAGTCGAGCCCTTCACCGTGCGGCTCAAGATCTCCGCCCTCACCGCGATCGTGGTCTCCTCACCCCTGTGGCTCTACCAGTTGTGGGCATTCATAGTGCCGGGTCTCACGATCAAGGAGCGCCGCTACGCGGTGCCCTTCGTGGCGACTTCAGTGGGCCTGTTCTGCCTCGGGGCCTTGTTCGCATACCTGACCCTCCCCGCGGGCCTGAACTTCCTGCTCGGACTGGGCAGCGGGACGCTGGTCGCCTTCTTGCGAGCCGACAGCTACTTCAACTTCGTGGGCTTCGTCATCCTCGGCTTCGGACTTACTTTCGAGCTCCCGGTGCTGCTCTTCTTCTTGGGGCTCATTGGTGTGGTGAAGGTTGAGCAGCTGCGCAAGAGGAGGCGCGAAGCCGTGGTGGCGATAGCGTTCCTTGCTGCGGTGGTGACCCCGAGCCAGGACCCCTACACGATGCTCGGAATGGCCGTTCCGCTCTACATCTTTTACGAGATAACGATCCTGGTTCTCGCGCGCGTTCTCAAGCGGAGGAACGTGCAAGAGCCGGTATAGTTCGGCCGCGATGGCGATAAAGGGCAAGAAGAAGTCTCAGAGCCGGGGGAGCCAGGCGCGCAGGCGGCCGGCGGCCGCACCTCGCCCGGTGGTGACGCCGCGCAGGAACCTTCCCTGGTACAGGACGCGCGGGGGGATGGCCGTTGCCGCGCTGGCGGGGCTCATCGTCCTCAGCCTGATTGTGGCCGCCGTGCTGGCCAACCGCACCAGCGCGCCGGCTTCGAGCACCGGCCAGCAGCAGGGGGCGCTCGAAACCTATACCTCGAGCATCGCCGACCTCCTCCAGGTTGCCGCCCCGACAGCGGGGCAGATGGCCGCGGCACCGGCGAATGCGGGCGACCCCGGAGTTGGACAGCTCGCCGGCAGCTCCAAGAAGTGGGACGCCAAGCTGGCCGACGCCGAGAAGAACGCGGGTCAGGTGTTTCCCGTGCCTCAGGTCGTGACCGCCCAGCGGCTCTTCTCGGAGTCGATCCACCTGTTCTCGTCGGCGGCCAAGACCTATGGGCTGGTCCCGACCGTCCCGGCAAGCGCCCGCGGCCCCCTGCTTCAGCGGGCGGCCGACCAGCGGGACCAGGCGAACTTCATCTGGCAGGCCGGAGTCGAGCTGCTCGACAAGCAGCGGGCGCTGGCCAAGCTCGGTCCCTCGGGCCTCGCTGCCCCCATCCCGGCTCAACCTGCAGCTCCGTCGCCCCAGCCCTCGAGCGGCAAGAGTGGCGCTGCGAAGAAGCAGTCGGGATCCAAGTCGGGCGGCGGCTCGAGCAAGTCCGGTGGCAAGTCGGGGAACGGCTAGCACGCCGGACCGGGGCGCCACTCTCGCCGAGGAGTTCGAACGCGCCTACGGCTTCTCGTTCGATGATTTTCAGAGCAAGGCGTGCGCCGCGCTCGCTCAAGGATTCTCGGTCCTTGTCGCAGCTCCCACCGGCGCGGGCAAGACCGTGGTGGGCGAGTTCGCCGCCCACCTCGCTCTTAGAGGCGGGGGCAGGACTTTCTACACGACGCCGATCAAAGCCCTTTCCAATCAGAAGTACGGCGACTTCGTGGCGCTGCACGGCGCCGCCAACGTTGGCCTCTTGACGGGGGACAACTCTCTCAACGGCGATGCGCCGGTAGTGGTGATGACCACCGAGGTCCTGCGAAACATGATCTACGAGGACTCATCCGCGCTGGCCGATCTGCGTTACGTCGTGCTCGACGAGGTCCACTACCTGCAAGACCGTTATCGCGGCGCGGTTTGGGAGGAGATCCTCATCCACCTGCCGGTCGACGTTCTTACAGTGTCGCTGTCGGCAACGGTGTCGAACACCGAGGAGTTCGCGCAGTGGCTGAAGACCCTGCGAGGCGAGGTCGAGGTGGTGATCGAGGAGAAGCGGCCGGTGGACATCCGGCATGAGTACATGGTGGCCGACGAGCTCATGCCAATGTTCGCCCGCGCTGAGGACGGGTCCCCGCTCCCAAACCCCAGGGCACGGAACTTCGAGCGCAAGGCCAAGAGGACCGCTCCCCGGCCCGGACGCGGGGGGCGTCGACCGCGTGAGAGAAGGGCGCGGCCGCCGCTTCGAATCGATGTGGTGCAGCGGCTGCGGCAAGAGCGCATGCTCCCGGCCATCTACTTCATCTTTTCCCGGCGCGGCTGTGACGACGCGGTGCGCCAGATGATGCGTGAGAATGTGCGCCTGACGAGCACCCTAGAGAGAGAGCGAATAGTTGCCTTTGCCGGCGAACGCGTCGGGGAGCTGACTCCCGTCGAGCTCGAGGTGCTCGGCTACTACGAGTGGATCGAAGCTCTGAGCAGAGGAGTGGCCGCCCATCACGCAGGCATGGTCCCGCCTTTCAAGGAGGCGGTAGAGGAACTCTTCAAGCAAGGTCTGGTGCGCGTCGTGTTCGCCACCGAAACGCTCGCCCTCGGTATCAACATGCCTGCTCGAACCGTAGTGGTCGAAAGTCTCATGAAGTTCACCGGCGAGAAGCACGAGCTCATCACTGCCGGACAGTACACGCAGCTATCGGGTCGTGCAGGACGAAGAGGAATTGACGAGCTTGGCCACTCGGTGGTTCTCATGCAGCGTTACGCAAACTTCGACTCGATCACGCGCCTCGCATCGACGCGCTCTTACCCTCTCGACTCGTCCTTTCAACCGTCCTACAACATGGCGGTGAATCTCGTGCGCAACTACGACAAAAAAGAGGCCGAGCACTTGGTCAACTCGTCGTTCGCGCAGTTCCAGGCCGACCGTGAGGTCGTGACGCTGGAGCAATCGCGCGAGCGGCTGGGCGCGTACCTGGCCTCCTACCAGGAGAAGATGCTCTGCGAGAAAGGCGACATAGAGGAGTATAGAAATCTTCTCGACGAATTGAGCGCCGCGCGCCGCGGCTCATCCGGCAGACAGAGAGAGGTGACCGGACGGGCGCCCGACGCCGCCGCGGCACTGCGGCCCGGCGACGTGTTCGTGGTGCCTTCGGGGAGGCGGCGCGGACGTTACGCTGTGATCGAGGTGTCGCAGCGCAAGTCGGAGCGCAGGCCGCGCATTCTCGCCCTGGGTGAGGACCGTTCGCTGGCTCGCTTTTCTGCGGGGGAGCTGCGCGGCGCGCCGCGTGCGCACGGGCGGATTCCGATTCCGAAGGGATGGCAGGTGCGCGACGCGCGCGACCGGCGCCAGCTTGCGCGCCGTCTGGCCGCATTCGACCTGGCGGCTCATGAGGGGGAAGACGTCGGCGCGGGCGGTCGGGGGGGCCATGAACCTCGAGGCGACGATGCCCGTTTCGTCGCCTCGAGCCGGGCGGTCGAGGAGCACCCGTGCCACGGCTGCCCCGAGATCGGAAGGCACCTTCACTGGGCCGACCGGGCGGCGCGCCTTCAACGCGAGCTC
>JBBSGD010000058.1:0-10868 GCA_038254435.1 Actinomycetota bacterium | reverse complement strand
TCGTCCAGGTGATGCAAGGACGGGCAACGGACGTCGACAAGATCCGCTCGATGGGCAAAGAGATGGAGCCGCAGCTCAAGAAGATGCGTCCCGACGTCTTGGGCGGGATTGCGGCCTGGCACGGTAAGGGCGGCGAGTTCACTCAGGTCATGTACTTCACATCCGAAGCGGCCGCGCGCGAAGGGGAATCGAACCCCGCGAACGAGGGCCCTCCCCCCGAGTGGTCGGAGCTCTTCCAAGACATGACCTACATCGACCTGCCCGATCCCTGGCTCCTCTAAGGACACGAGCCGTCCCTGGGGGATAGGGTGACCCGCGTCTCAGCGGTTCTTGCCGCTTCTGTCAAGCAGTGACCCCCCTCCCCCGGGAGAAACACGTGGTTCAGCTCAGCCTCGGAGCTCTCGGAAAGTCGTACAAAGAGAACGAGCGCCGTCTCCCCATCCACCCTGCGCACCTCGTCCGCATCGATGCCGGCTTGCGGCGGCGCGTCTACCTCGAGAAAGGTTACGGCGAACGCTTCGGCGTGTCCGATGGGGAGCTCGCCACCTTGGTCGGGGGACTGCGTTCACGCGCGCAGCTGATCGAGGAGTGCGACGTGATACTTCAGGCCAAGCCGATGAAGGAGGACCTCGCCGAGCTCCATCGGGGGCAGGTCCTGTGGGGCTGGCCGCACTGCGTCCAGGACGAGGCAATCACTCAACTCGCAATAGACAGCCGGCTGACGTTGATCGCATGGGAAGCAATGAACCACTGGACCGCCGAGGGGGGCTTTGGCGCCCACGTCTTCCACAAGAACAACGAGCTGGCGGGCTACTGCTCGGTCCTGCATGCTCTCCAGCAGATAGGAACTACCGGCGAGTACGGCCGTAAGCTCCGCGCCGCGGTAATCGGCCTCGGGGCGGCGGGGCGGGGGGCGGTAACCGCGTTGAACGCGCTCGGAGTTGGCGATATCACGGTCCTCACGCAGCGCGATACCTTGGTCGTTGCATCGCCGATCCACTCGATCCATTTGGTCCACCTCAAGCGGGCGACCCACGCCTCAAGCGGGCCGATGCGATCACAACCGCGGGACCAGTTCCTGTCGCAGAGCACGACGTCATCGTCAACTGCGTGCTGCAGGATACCGATGCGCCGCTCATGTTCGTCACGGATGACGAGCTGGACCTTTTCAGGCGCGGCAGCCTGTTCATCGACGTGTCGTGTGACGAGGGGATGGGCTTTGGATGGGCGCGCCCTACCTCGTTCGAGGACCCGATGTTCGATGTCGGCGCCGGGGCCCACTATTACGCGGTCGACCACAGCCCCTCTTACTTGTGGAGCTCGGCGACCTGGGACATCAGCGAGGCTGTGCTGCCGCACCTGCCTAACGTGATGGCCGGCCCGAAGGCGTGGGACGCGAGCGAGACCATTCGGGCCGCGATCGAGATTCGCGACGGAGTGATCCAGAACCCCAAGATCCTTTCCTTCCAGGGGCGCTCCGCAGATTTTCCCCACCCGAGGCTCTGACTGTAGACGGGCTACCCTGCCGGCGTTGCGGTGGCGTGCCGGTCAAGTGCTCTCCCCGCCGCCGGCCGGGTCCGGAGCTGCCGCGTGGAGGCGGTCGAGGAATGGCTTCGCCCCCAAGCTTCTGAGGATCTGGCCTGCTTCGTCCGCTGCCTTTTGGGCGGCCGGCTCGCGAGGCCCGACGAAGGTAACGAAGTCGAGTTGCCCAAGCGCCAAATCAAAGGGGACACCAAGGGCGCGCCAGCCGCCGGCCGTCTCGACGTACAGAGCAGTGGCGTCGTCCATGCGCCCCTCGAGTGCAGCAATCCCGGCCTCGAGCTGTCTCTTAGCGAGGTCCGGCCACTCGCCGTGGACCCTGATCGCAGCGAGCGCGGCCAGCGCCTCGCGCGCCTCGAGAACATCGCGCCGCCACAACGCGGCCCTGCCGGCCAGCGAAAACTCGGTGACCCCCAGGGCAACGGCGTAGTCGCTCTGGGCCGCCGCGCTCGCCTTTTCGTGAGCTTTCTCGAACGAGCCCGCCGCCAGTGCCACCCGCGCTTCGCATATGAGAAAGGCAGGCATGTCCTGGGGATCGGTGGAGTCCCGAATCAGTGACTCGTTCCCCTTAAGAATGTCCTCGGCGCCGGCGGCATCGCCGCGATTCGCTCGCATCACGGCAATCAAGCCCAGCAACCTCGTGTTCAGGATGTCGGAGCCTTCGCCCAGAGCGGCCGTGACGGTCTCATCTATCCAGTCCCAGTCGCCCGTTGAGATGGCGTTCCTGCAACCGTTCTCACAGAGGTACATCTCCATGTCTCTTAGGCCAAGTCGCCACACGATTCCAAGTCCTTTGCGAGCCGCTCCAAGGCCCATCGCTGGATCGAGTGGCACGCAGGAGTCTGAGATGTTGTTCAGTGCGCGCACCTGTTGGTACGCGAGGCCCTGGTCCTCGGCTAGCCATAGTCCTCCGTGAAGGCAGGTCAAGCCTTCGTAGGAACGACCATCCAAGTACAGGACGGTGCCCTTGGTAATGAAGGCCTCGGCGATGAGCGCTGGAAGATTGAGGTGCCCGGCCGCCTTGAGCACACGGTCCGTCGAGGTCGTCATCACCGAGGGCGATCCCGCTGATGCCCTTTTCCTCCTGGTTGAAGGAGAGGTGGACGTGAGCGCCGCAGGAGAACTGGGCGAGTCGCGCTTCTTGAGGCGTTTGTCAGCGGGGAGCTATTTCGGGGAGATAGGGCTGCTGGAGCACATCCAGCGCACCGCCACGGTGCGCGCGGCAAGCGCTTGCACCTTGCTGGCCATACCCGGGGAGTCGTTCTTCGCCGCTCTCACAGAGGCACCCGCCTCGTCGGTCTTGCTCGAAGGGGCCCGGGCTCGCTTGACTTTGACTCACCCGTCATACGCTGCGGGCCCGGACACGCCGCCGGCCTCAGCCGGCCGGCGAGACTAGTAGCCGCCGCCCCCGCCGCCACTACTGCCCCCGCCCGAGTACAGGAGGAAGTAGGCCACGATCGCCACTGCGATCACTGCGATGATGGTGATCACGAGCTTCGTTCGACTGTTCACTTCGTCCTCCCAACTCGGTCTGCCTGTACGTGCGTCGCTTTGCGTTCTGTAATACGAGCGAAGGGGCCGAATGGATCGAGCCGGCTCGCTCGGGGCGGGTGTCGGCCTAGGCTCCAGGCTCGCCGGCATGAGCGAACCCGAATAGGGTAGGGGTACACGATGATCCTTCTCAGGTGGGTTCTGCGCTTGGTGATTTTTCGAGTGATTGCGCGCCTGCTGCAGCGCTGGCTCTAGCCGGCATCGGGGGCGATATCCCGGTGCCCCCCGGCGCGGGTGCCCTAGTCCGTTTGATCCTCGTCCTCGATCGGTGCTTGTTGCCAGGCCCTTATCTCCTGCTCGGCCTCGTCGCGCGACTTGAAGCTTTTGTCGTAGGGCCTTACCCGCTTCCCGTTCTGATGCAGATGAATCTCGTAGGTAGCGGTCGCCTGTATCTGCACGATCTTCCAGCTCTTCGGCACGGTTGACCTCCCAGGACGGCCCGACGACATTTGCGCAAACCCACATGCTGCGACTTCATCTTCGGCTCCTGCGTCGCGGCGGTCAAGGGCCTTGCAGCGCATCGATCTCGGCCACCAGCGGGGTCGCTCCGAGACGACTAAGGATCGTATGCGCCTCGTTCAGTGACCCGCCCGCCTCCCCGGCGCGTCCCGCCGCCGCCAGGCAGCGGCTCCGGCCCACGAGGGCTCGCCCCCGCTCGAGGGCCGACCCATACCGTCCCCAGCGCCCGGCTGCCTCTTCGTAGAGCCCGGCTGCCTCTTCGTAGTCGCCCTCAGCCTCGATCACGATGGCTCGCGATGTCAGCAACGAATGCTCATAGCGCGGATAGGCGGTTGGTATGCGCGGGAGTAACTCCGTCACGACTTGGGCCCGGCCGGTTGTCACGAGCACCGTCACAGTGTCCGTCAGACAGCGCACCCACTCGAGCGATGGAGCCGTGATCGCCTCGGCCAGCTCTGCGCTCAATGCGGCCACCGTGGCGACATCGCCGGTGTCGCGGGCAATGAGGCACGAGACAGTTAGCGCCCGCACCCGCACCTTGGGGTCTTCGTGCCGTCTTGCCTCGATCATGAGCTCCTTCATGGCGCCACGAGCATCCTCGTCGGCTCCCGTCCACCGGAACACAGCCGCCTTGTCGATGAGGGCAAGCAGAGCGGCCTGCCCCGCCCCCACCTCCCCGCTCACGCCGATGATCTCGTCGGCCACCGACAGCAGCTCGTCCCACTCGCCGAGGTCGTAAAGCGCCTCGATGCTCGACAGCTTGAGCCACCGAGCTTCGATGACGAGGCCCCGGCGGTGCGCGAAGTCCAGTCCTTCTCGATCGATGGCGAGTGCTTTGCTCGGCCCCTCGATCAGCCACACGAGATAGCCGAGGTTGTTGTGGTGGATGCCGGCCTCGCGCCCGAAGCCCGAGTCCACCGCCTGATCGACGGCCTCCCGAAGGTCTTCGAGGCCGCCGGGGTCGCCGAGGTCGCAGCGCGCGCAGCCCCTGTACCCGCGTGCCAGTGTCGCCTGATCGCTGATGCCGAGCGACTCCGCCAGCTCGAGACTTCTCGCGGCCCACTTGAGGCACTCTTGCGGCAGCCCCGACGCCCACCTCTCTCCCGTGGTCTGAGCGCACGCATAGACGAGCTCGCGCCCAGCCGGCTCTGCATCGAGCATGTCGACGGCTGCGGCCAGCGCGGAGCGCGTCTTTAGAGTCGCTCCCTGCTCCCACAGGACCCGGGACAGCTTGACCATCGTTTCCCCCGCGCACAGTCGATTGCCGTGCGCCAGCAGCGCTTCGATAGCGTCCTCGTACCGGACCTCGGTCTCGGCCGCGCTCGAGTGTCCGAGCAGCCACGACACCTCGGTCGCCTTGGCCAGGGCAAGAGCCCAATCGGGATCGCTTTTCTCGAGCAGCCCAAGAGCGTTCTGGTAGTAGGTCTCGGCCTTGCCTGGGTTGAGGGGCTGTGTGCGGTCGCCGGCCATGAGCAGGAAGCGACACGCGCTGGCTTCCAGAACCCGAGCCTCTTCAGCTTGTCTGCTGGCGCGCGCCAGCGTCAGCGCGGTGCCGTAGTGGTGCGCCAGGAGCTCCGCATAATCGGTGGCGCGATCTCCCGCCATCGCCTCGATCCACTCCGCCACCGCACGATGCTTGCGAGCCCGGGAGGAGCGCGGGATCTCGCCGTAGCACACGTCCCTGATGACCGCGTGGCGAAACGAGTATTCGTGCTCCCCCTCGATCGAGGACTTGCGAGCAGAGCGCACGAGCTCCTTGCCTGCGAGCTGGTGCAAGGACTCTGCGACCGGCTCGGACAGCGAAGGCGCCATCGACTCGAGCGGGCTCTCCCAAAACACCTTGCCCACCACCGACGCGTCCTGGAGCAGTGCCTTCAGCGCGGCGGCAAGAGCATCGAGCCGGGCGGCGATTAGCGCGTGCACGGAGTCCGGCAGGGGGAGGTCGGTGGCCGACATAGCAAGAAGATTCGGCGCGTCCTGAATGCTCTCGCGCTCGGCGAGCATGCGCACAGACTCTTCGGCGTAGAGCGGGTTGCCTCCCGCCCGATCGAGCAGCGACGCGCGCAGTCCTTCGGGCAGCTGCCCCTTGTCCCATAGGGCGGAGATGAGCTCTGCCATCTCATCCTGGTGCAGCGGTGACAACCCGAGCGTCACCGCGTTGCGTTTGCCACCGGCCCAGTTGGGGTGCTGGTCGAACAGATCTGGGCGCGACGCGCTGAGGATCAAAATCGGCATTCCCGAAGACCACTCCTCGAGGTAGTTGATGAAGTCGAGCAGCTCGGGGTCCGCCCAGTGGAGGTCCTCGAACACAAGGACAATCGGGTGCCGGGCAGCCATCGCCTCGATCAAGCGCCGCCACGCCGTGAAGAACTCCTGGCGGCCGATCTGGCGCCCTACCTCCTCGAGGCTCGCACCCACGAGGGGGCTGAGCCTGTGCACGAACCAGTCGTGCTCGCTCGGGTCCTCGACGAAGCTCTCGATCATCTCGCGCAGCTTCTTCTGGGCAATCTCCGCCTGGTCCGAGCTGAGGATCCCTGCGTGCGCCTTGAAGATCTCGCCCAAAGCCCAGAAGGTGATGCCCTCACCGTAGGGGAGCGAGCGCCCCTGGCGCCAGTAGACAAGCTCCGTCTGATCGTCGACGAAGGTGCGGAACTCGGTGAGCAGCCTGGTCTTGCCAATGCCCGGCACGCCGACGACGGTGACCAGCTGCACCGAAGACTCGCGCAGCGTTCGTGCGAACGCCGACTTGAGCGTGTCGAGGTCGTGATCGCGTCCCAGGAACGGGGTCGAGGGCTTCTCTTCGACGTCGATGCCGAAAAGGGCGCGCGCCGAGACTGCCCGGAACACGGGGACGGGCTCGGGCTTGCCCTTTACGGTGACCGGCTCCAGCGCCTCGTAGTCGATGGAGCGCCTCGTCGTGCGGTAAGTCCTCTCACCGACGACGACGCCGCCGACGGGCGCGATTGCCTGCAAGCGCGACGCGGTGTTGACGATGTCTCCGGTGACCATGCCCTCGCCCGCCTCTGGGCGATGGTTGAGAGACACGACGGTCTCGCCGGTGTTTACCGCCGCGCGGATGGCAAGCTCGAACGACGAGTTCGAGTCGTTGAGGTCGCCGATGACCTCGGTTATGCGCAGCGCGGCGCGCACTGCCCTTTCGGCGTCGTCCTCGTGGACGATGGGAGCGCCGAAGACCGCGGCCACGGCGTCGCCTATGAATTTCTCGACGGTGCCCCCGAAGCGCTCGATCTCCCGCTTGAGCCGCCGGTAGTAAGGGCTGAGCGCGGCCCGAATGTCCTCCGGATCGGCATCGTGGCTGCGGGCGGTGAACCCGACGAGGTCCACGAAGAGAACGGACACCACTTTGCGCTCCTCGCCGAGGGCGAGCTGCGACTCGGCGAGCGAGGCCCCGCACTCGTGGCAGAACTTCACGCTGTCGGGATTGCTGGTGCCGCATCTCGCGCAGTCGACCATTCAACAAGCCTACGAGCAGGGTCCTGCCTTTGGCAGGGCCCTCGTGGAGATTCGAGTGCCTGACGGGGGGTGGTGGGAGGGGGGCTCGAGGCCTGTGCCCCGGTTTATCCGGGAAGGCCCTAATCGCCCCCGTTCAACAACCCAGGGTTTGGTAGGTATCATGTGCCTGGGCGAAGGTCGCAGAGAGGTCTACCTAACCGAGGATGATGAGCATCATGCTGGGACGCGCGGCGCGTCCTGTGGGCAGGCGCCTGGAAACCACAACCGGTTGGGGCTCCGCCGGAAGGAGGCCGCCCATGCGAACCTGACGCCGCGCCGCTCGGTGACCCACACCGCGCGCACCACCTCGGCACAGTCGCGGGGCTCGCCGCAGAACCGCGCCGTGACCCGGCAAGAGCATCGTGTCCCTCAAATCTCCAAAAGGGAGTGTCAATGACCGATTCATCGCACTACGTCGCCAAAGCCGTAGAAGAGCAGTACGCGGACAAGCCGGCAGCCACCCGGCGTCAGTTCGTGAAGGGGGCGCTCGCCTCGGCCGGCGGACTGGGCCTGCTCGGCCTTCCCGGCGTCGCCAGCGCTTCCCATACCAAGAACACAACCGCCGAGATCCTCACAGTGGCGACTACCGCAGAGGTGCTCGCAACAATCATCAACACGGTGGGATCCGAGCGCGGCCTCGGCGGGGACGCCGTTACCCAGAGAAACGTCAGAGCAGCGGCGCGTGAGGAGCTGATTCACTACAAGGTGCTGAGGAGTCTGGGTGGATCGCCGGCCACCAAGAAGATCTGGATCCCAGACGCGGTTTTCGCCAGCCGCACGAACTTTCTCAACACCCTGCAGGTGGGGGACCAGATCTTCGTCAACGCGTATCTGCTCGCTACGGGCTCGTTCGCACACGCGGGTCTTGCCAAGCTCGCCATGAGCGCGGCGGAGTTCATGGGGGTCGAGGGAGTCCACAGGGCGCTGGCCCGCCAGTCGCTCGGGTTGCTCGGCAACGACCGCGTGTTCATGAAGGAGGCGCAGAAGGAGACGGCTCCAGGCGCTCCGAACATCGGCCAGCCTGGGTTCGACGACATCACGGTCGCCGTCACCCAGCTCCAGGCGGCAGGCATCGGCTTCGGCGCCAAGGGCGACAGCCCGGGCCGCTTCTACTACTTCGATCAGGTGAGCAAGCGGACGCCCACCGATCCCGACCTCAATACGTTCTCGATCGAGGTCCTCGAGGGCTAGGGACTCAGCCTGTGACGAGGACGGGCCGGCATGCGCAGGAACAAGGCAGCCGGCCCGTCCTCTGCCCGGAGAAGGAGTGAGAGTGGAGAAGGAGAACCACTCCTGTGGAGAAATCCTCGTCAGAGCTCGTCAGAGATGGGGTCTTTTCGGTACAGTCATTCGGGTGTGGGCGTGGCAAGTCACACTTCCATGGGGTTGACGCTCCTGAAGGAGGCCGGTGAGTGAGAAAGCATCTGCGAACGATCGGCGCAGCGCTGGTCGTCATGCTCCCCGTTATCGGTGTCTACCTGGGACCCATGTCCACCGCGGCCCCCCGGCACGTGCAGCGCGCGGTTTCGACGGCTGCATCGTCGACCGCGCCCCGGTTCGGGCGCCCCACCATCAGCGGCATAGCGGGGACGGGCTTCGAGCAGGACCTGAGGCTCGATCCCCAGGGACGCGTCTACACGAGCGTTCCCGAGTCACTCTCCTCCACGATCAGCAACATCTGGCGTTCCCTCGACGGCGGCAGCACGTTCAAGTACATCCCGGCTTCGGCGCCCCTCACGGGAAAGCTGACGGGCTCGTGCCCGGTGGGAGGCGGCGACACCGAGCTCGCCACGGACACGGCAGGCCACCTTTACTTCAGCGATCTGACGTTGGCCAACCTCGACTCCGCGCGTTCGGACGACCATGGACGGTCCTTCGCCGGAACGAGCTGCGCCTCGGTCGCAACCACCCCCGATGACAGACAGTGGTTGGCTACCGACGGGAACCCGCTCAGCGGCGGCAACATCTACCAGGCGTACGACATCGTCGGCGGCGACCCGGGTGTCTGCCGCGACGAGGCCGGAGATCCCCTCGTTGCCAACAACCAGCTGGTCCTTGCCCGCTCACCGCTTGCGGGGGATGCAACGGGTCAAAGTGCGGGTGTGCAGTACAACCCGTCTCAATTCGTGAATGGCACTTGTCACGAGGGCATCATGGGCAACGACGAGGTCAGTCCAGTCACGAACCACATCTTCGTCGTCCACGACGACGCCGATTTCGATTCCATCTGGATGGGCCGCTGTCAGAAGGTCCCCTTCACTACCGACCCCACGGGACTCAGCTGCGTGGATCGCCTCGTCACCAAGTTCCCCGGCTCCCGCACCGGTGGCAACTTCCCGACGATGGCCATCGATCGCAGCGGCAACCTCTACGCGGTCTGGGAACAGGCTCCTGCGGCCCTCGACGGCACGATCACCGGCGACACGAAGCTCTTCTGGTCCTCGTCACGAGACGAGGGCGACCACTGGACCCGGCCCGTGCAGATTCCGACACCCGGTCTCCGCAACAACGTGTTCGCGTGGGCTGCGGCGGGGGATGCCGGACGAGTGGACGTCGCCTGGTACGGCACGCCTGCAACCGACTCCGGGCTCGGTGGATGCTCGGGCCCCGACGGTGTAAACGGGAACTGGAGCTTGTGGATGACCCAGACTCTCAATGGGACCGCGGCGACACCGTCGTTCAAGTCTCCCTCACTGGCGAGCGAGCATTTCGTTCACCACGGGAGCATTCAAACGGTGATGGCTGGTCAGTGCGGAGACCGCACGCTCGGAGACTTCATCCAACTTCGCATCGGCAAGCAAGGTGAGGCGAACATCTCCTACGCCGATTCGAACAACCAAGATGAGGCCTTTGTCCCCCACGGCATGTTCACGCGACAGATAGGTGGAACGGGCGTGTACGCGGGGACATCGATAACGGGCGGGGCGCCCACGAACGCGGTCGCCGACCCCTCGGGAGATGCTTCATATGAAGCAAACGGGATGGTGGACCCGTACACACCTAACATGGACGTTCTCGGGTCCTCGGTGACGAAGCCGGACGCGTCCCACTACCGCATTACGATGAAGGTGAAGGATCTCAGGAGCCTGGCTCCCGATCCCACGACCACGGACACAGACACCGCGCTCGTGTGGAACACGCAGTGGCTCGTGCCGTCGACCACCGATCCGAACGGCGGCAAGAACTTCTTTGTGTACATGGAGTCCAAGGCAGGTGGCCCCCCGACGTGCTGGACGGGGGAAAACGCGGCTCAGGATGAAGGCGGCGGTGTGTCGCTGACCTATCCGGGTCAGACCGACCTGACCTCGTCGTGCAGCTACACGGCCACCGCTCCGGGCACGATCAGCATCACGGTTCCGACTAGCGCTGTGTCCGAGCCCGGAGCGATAAACAACAAGCTCTATAGCGTCACGGCCAGCGCCATGACGGTCCCGGTCTCTGCGGAGTGCGCCCCCACCTGCGGCGGGTTCCCATCGGGCTCGGAGTTCAATCTCATAGACGTCGCGCGCGCGTACGACTTCATCCCGTGAGCACATCCACTCTAGGAGTCACTTAAAGACGGCACTGAAGAGTATCGGCAACAACTCGAGGAGGGAACGGATGCGTCGAGCAACTCTGATACTGACACTGGCAGCTCTGGGGGCTGCCCTGGTGATAGCTCCTGCAGCATCGGGAGCGACCGGGGGGGCGCCGGGGTTTCACAAGCAGGTTCTGCTCCCGGGAAGCGGCAACGGGAATGAGCCGTCCTTGGCCATCTCCAGCAGCGGCATCCGCTACCCGTCATGGCAATCTCCGGGCGAGTTCGC
>JBBSGD010000057.1:0-11148 GCA_038254435.1 Actinomycetota bacterium | reverse complement strand
GACGATGACACATGCCGGCCGGCCTGGGACGGGGACACGCTCGACTACTACGCCCGTGACATTCTGGTGACCCACCACCTGAGGCTCGACAACGACGCGGCCACACGTGATGCGCCCGACCAGATGGCCGGGCCGGCCCCCTGGTCGCTCGATACCGGCTGAGCAGTCGATCGACTCTCGTCTGGGGAGCGCGCCCGATCACTCGGCTCGCGCTCACTTGCAGGGCCATGCAACGTTGACTTGGTCAGCGCCATTCGCTGACGCTCTGGCCGATGAGCTGCTTGGTAATCTGCTCGCTGCGATCCGAGCAGGCGTGCTGCAGCGCCCGATCGACCACGCTGAGCACGTTGCGCAAGCTGGCGTTTGCACCGCCCAGGTAGTAAGCCTCGAGGGCGGCGACGGCGCCGTCATCGAGCACCTCGCCGACGTGACCGGGCACCTCGTGGACGGACATCCGGTGCGCCAGGATGCGGACGAGCGCGGCCCCCGCAGCGGGCTCGAAGCGGGGGATCGACACCGTCGTCGACAGCAGGTTCCGTCGCTGCTTGTAAGCCGGAAGCTCGACGTACTCGTCGTGCACGGCGATGACGAAACCGCAGCTCACGTCCTTGGCCATCATCGTCACGATCTCCGTGAAGAAGCCGGCGGCGAGCTCGGAGCGGTCCCAGTCTGGCACCCGCAGCCATGCATCCGAGTCGTCGATGACGATGAGCGGCTCGAGGTCGTGCGCGCGAAAGAGCTCGATCATGCGACCGAGCTCGAAGATTGCGTCGGTGGCGCTCGAATGGGCCTCGATGTCCTCTCCCGCCGCTTTCACCTCGGTCGCAAAGCGGGCGTCGGCGAGCCACCCGGGAGTGCCGAGGCTGAACTTGCGATACCTCTGCCTGCCCAGTCGCCTCCGTCGATCGGCGGCGGCGAGCTCGAGGCTCTCGCGCTGGGCAGAAGTGAACAGCTCCGGGCTGGCCCATCTCGTGATAACGGAGATCAAATGGCGCGCGAACGCGCGCGGCTGGGTGACGGTTTCGTCCGACTCGACGGCGACCGGGATCCGCAGCGGGACTACCCTGGCGGGGAGCTCCTCGCTGAAGGGGCCGAGTACCGATGCCATCACGCTCGACTTTCCGCTACCGCTGGCCCCAAGGACTGCGATGCGCCCGGCCCGCGCCGCCATGCGCGCCAGAACCGCCTCGGTGTCGGGCCTGCCAGTGAGCTCGTCGAAGGGCACGTGGTAGAGGTCGAGGTCCTCGAAGCGGTGAGTGGCCTCGAAGGCCCGCAGCGCGTCGAGCTCGAGTAGCCGGCTGAGGCTCATGGTCCCACGGTCCCCGCTACTTGGTACATCTTGCGCGGGCGGCCGGCGGGGCCCTTGTGCTCGTACGAGGTCACTAGTCCCGCCGTCTCGAGCTGCTTGAAGACCTGAACGGCGCGCGCCCGCGTCCAACCGAGGTTGGCGAGGAGGCGTTCGTCCGATGCGCTGGCGGCGCCGCGCGTCTCGAGCTCGACGAGAAGCATCGCTGCGGCACTTCCGAGCCTCGCAGCTTTCATGTGGCGCTCGGCGCTCGCTCCCAGAACGTCGCCGGAGCCCTTCCCGCTCACGATTGCCTCACGCGCCATGGCCAGCAGCCGGCGGGGGTTGCCGCTTCCTTCGATAGCGAGGCTTTCGAAGCGCGGCGCTTTCGATCCGAGCCGCGCGGCGAGCAGCTTGCGCCGCTGTTGCTGCGTCAGCGGCGGGACGTCGAGGACGACGTCGAAGAAGGCGTCGGCCGGCGGCGTCAGATAGGCGCTTCGGTGGGCGTCGTCGGCGGCGACTATCCAGGTGAAGGGAAGCTGCCACAGCTCGTCGCGCAACCGGCCGAAGAGCGCGTGCGCATCGGACGCGTTCGGAAGCGAGTCGATCAGCAGAAAGGTGTGCGGGTCGTTTTCGGCCACGCTCCGCAGATCCGTGACGAGGTCGAGGAGCTGGCCGTCACCACGAGGGGCGCTGGTTTGCTGCAGCTCACCGGACCGAGCAAGCTTGCTCGACAGCAGAGCGATGAGGCCGCGCGCGTCGGTAGTCGTCGCGGCCTCTACGAAGAGGGCGGCCGCGTCCTCGTTGCGCAGGGCGTAGGTGAGGTGACGGAGCAGGGTCGTCTTGCCGCTCCCCGGCTCGCCCAGGACGAGCACGTTGAGCCGGCGGCGGACGGCGGCCCACAGCGTCTCCTCGAGGGCGGGTCGCGCGACGTAGAGGGCCTGGTCCGGCTTGGTGTCGAGAAGGGGCCTCCCGCCGACTTGCTCCTGCATGCCTACCGATTCTTACAGTAAGAAACGAAAGAGTCAAGGCGCCGGCCTGTGGTGGCAGGCTGACTACGGCAGGCTCAGTGATCCAGCACTCGCAAGAGCTCCGCGATCACCTGCACGTCGGCGGCGGCGGTTGGGTCGATGACGATCGGGTCGAACTCGGGGTTCAACGGCTCGAGGATGATCTCGTCGTGCTCCCACCCGTCTTCGGTTGGCCTCTTGGATGAGCGGTAGCGCTTGACCGTGTAGGAGCCTCCGGTCTCCGGATCGGCTGGACCTCGGTACTGGACCAGCACGATCTTTCCGTTGCGGGTGCCGGCAGGACGCCACCGAAAGACCCCGTAATCGCCGTCATGCAGCCGCGGCTCCATCGAGCGCCCCGCGATGCGGGCTACGAACATGTCCTCGTCCAGCACCCCGCCGCCGAGCACCTCGGCCCAACCCTCGCGGTCCACTTCCCCGCCCGTCCCGAAACGTCCCGCGGCAGCCTCGAGCGAATAGAGAGGTAGGCAGTTCTCAAAAGGCCTGGCATCCTCATCCCGGAGCAGACGCACGACGGCAAGCCCATCGCTCGGTTCCTCCCCAGCGGCCGTCATCATCTCCGGCGCCTCCAGGATCCACCCGAGCGACAGCTGCTCGGCCTGGGCCAGCACCGTGTCGGTCGCGAGCTGTGCCTTGTCGGGCGGATAGCCGTACTTGCGCAGCATCCGTTTGACCAGCCGGCGAAGGTTGGCGCGTACGCTCTCCTTGATCGTCCAGTCGATGGTGGCATTGCCTCGCACCGTGCGCACGAGCTGCTTGGCGAGGTCGCGCAACGTGTCGTCACCGAGCACCGCGACGGCGCTCTCGTTGGCGGCGAGAGCATCGTAGAAGGCGACCTCGTCGTCGCTGAGACCCAGCTCCTCACCGCGCGTTGCCGCCGCCTTCACGCTCTTGGCCAGCTCGATGAGCTCCTCGATGACCTGTGCCGCTTCGATCGCACGGTTCCTGTACCGGAGCAGCGATTTCTCGAGCAGCTCGGAAAAGGAGCGGGCCTCGACCACGTTCTTGCGGGCGCGCGACTTGATGCCGTCGTTCAGAAGCCGCTCGAGTAGTTCGACCGCGAGGTTCTTCTGCGGCAGATCTCTAACCTCGGCGAGGAACTCGTCCGAGATGATCGAGATGTCGGGTCGCTCGAGTCCGGCGAGCGCGAAGATGTCGACCACTTCCTCGCTCACAAGGGCGCGCGACACGATCTCGCGCACGGCGTGGTCTACCTCATCGAAGGGCCGCCCCGAGGTGTCCTTCTTGGCCAGCGCCGATCGCACTCTCTGGAAAAACGCGACGTCGTCACGTATGCGCATGGCGTCGTCGTGGGGTACCGCCAGAGCGAATGCCTGCGACAGCTCCGTGACCACCTGGAGCAGACGGGCCTTGCCGTCCTCTTGCGCGAGAACGTGCTCGACCCCCCTCTTGAGAACCTCGAGCTGCTCGCCCGGTTTGCCCGTGAGGAAGGGTGAATAGTCGAAACCGTGCCACAGCGCTGTGCAGATCTCGTACTTCTCGCGCATGACGGCAACGACCTCGCCCTGGTCGACCGCCGTGCGTCCGCGTCCACCGGCAGTGCTGTAATCGGCAAGCGCGGAGCGCAGCTCATCGGCGAGACCCAGGTAGTCGACGACCAGGCCGCAGGGCTTGTCTCGGAACACGCGGTTGACACGGGCGATGGCTTGCATCAAACCGTGGCCGCGCATCGGCTTGTCGACGTACATCGTGTGCAGGCTGGGCGCGTCGAAGCCTGTGAGCCACATGTCGCGCACGATCACGACCTTGAAGGGATCTTCGGGAGCCTTGAAGCGCAGCGCCAGCGACTCGCGGCGCGCCTTGTTGCGGATGTGCGGCTGCCACTCCTGGGTGTCCGAGGCCGACCCGGTCATCACTACCTTCAGTGCACCCTTGTCGTCATCTTCCGAGTGCCACTCGGGACGCAGCTTAACGATGGCCTCGTAGAGATCGACGCAGATGCGCCGGCTCATGCACACGACCATGGCCTTGCCCTCGATGGCCTCGAGCCGCTTCTCGTAGTGCTCGACCAGGTCCTCGGCGATGAGCTCGAGCCGCTTGTCGGTGCCGACGAGGGCCTCGAGCGCTGCCCACTTCGACTTGAGCTTCTCTCTGTGGGCGATCTCCTCACCCTCTGTTGCCTCGTCGAAGTCCCTATCGAGAGTGGGGCGTTCCCTGTCGCTTAGCTCGAGCTTGGCGAGGCGGCTCTCGTACAGGATGGGCACCGTGGCGCCGTCGTCGACCGCCTGCTTGATGTCGTAGATCGAGATGTAGTCGCCGAACACGGCTTTGGTCGACTTGTCGGTGAGTTCGATCGGAGTGCCGGTGAAGCCGATGAACGAAGCATTGGGAAGTGCCTCGCGCAGGCGCCGGGCAAATCCGTCGATGAAATCGTACTGGCTGCGGTGAGCCTCGTCCGCTATCACAATGATGTTGCGCCTGTCGGACAGAAGCGGGAAGCCGCCGCCCTTTTCGTCCGGGACGAACTTTTGCACGGTGGTGAAGACGACGCCTCCCGAGGCGCGGCGCAGGAGCTCGCGCAGATGAGCGGCGCTGGCAGCCTGCACGGGTGCCTGGCGCAGCGCCTCCGAGCAGCGGGCAAAGGTGGTGAAGAGCTGGTCGTCGAGGTCGTTGCGATCGGTGATGACGACGACCGTTGGGTTGCCCATGGCCGGGTGAAGGACCATGCGGCCGCTGTAGAAGAGCATCGTGAGGCTCTTGCCCGAGCCCTGCGTGTGCCACACAACGCCGGCGCGGTGGTCTCCGGTCACCTCCGAAGCCCTGAGCGTCGCTGCGACCGCGCGATTGGTGGCGTGGAACTGGTGGTATCCCGCGGCGATCTTGGCAACCCTCGCCCCGTCTTCCTCGAAGACGACGAAATGGCGCACGTAGTCAAGGAAGCGCCGCCGCTCGAACACGCCTTCGATCAGCACCCGCAGCTCGGGCAGCATCTCGGAGGCCAGCTCCTCACCCTCAATCGTGCGCCACGGCATGAAGCGTTCCCGGCTGGCAGTCAGAGAGCCGGCCCGCGCCTCGAGTCCGTCGGAGATCACGAGCAGCTCGTTGTAGTCGAATAGCAAGGGGATGTCGTTCTTGTAGGTCTGGAGCTGGTTGAAGGCCCTGTCGATGGTCGCCTTCTCGTTGCCCGCGTCCTTGAGCTCGAAGACGGCGAGTGGCAGACCGTTGAGGCAGATGACGACGTCCGGCCTGCGGTTGCGTTTGGCCTCGATTATCGTGAGCTGATTGAGGGCCACCCAGTCGTTGACCTCGATGTGCTCGAAGTCCACGAGGTCGATGCGCGTCCCCCGGACGCGTCCTTCATCGTCCGAGTACTCGACCTCGACCCCGTCGACCAGCATGCGGTGAAAGAGGCGGTTGCGCTCGATGAGCGTGGCTGCGTCGAGCCGCAGCACCTTGCGCAGCGCGTCCTCCTGCGTTTCACGGGAGGCGTTGGGGTTGAGCCGGGCGATGGCAACGCGCAAACGACCGACCAGGACTACGTCGCCCCAATTCCGTCGCTCGGGAGTCGGCGAGTCCGGCGCGATCTGGGGGCCGTGAAGGACCGAGTAGCCGAGATCACCAAGCCAGGCGAGCGCCGCCTCTTCGACCGTGCTCTCGGTAAACTTGACGGCCTGCACTATCCGACCGCCTCGCCGACGATCTCCTCAGCCTCGGACACCCGAATCTCTCCCGACATGAGCTTGGGCAGCAAATCGTCGCGCAGCTCTCTCAGCGTTCGCATTTCGCAGGTTCGCGTATTCATCTGTTGCAGTAGCGGCTCCATTAGCTCATCGAACCGCGCGGCCATCCAACGCGGGGGGATAGCTATTTCATACCTGGCTAGATCCGTCCAGGAGACACGGGGCATCCGGGTACCAGTTGAGGATGAATCAGCATGTTGAATAAGGTCGTCAGAGAACAGATGACCAAGTAGGAATGACCTCCACTCGTGCTTGACGGGCACTATCGTCAGAATATCGGTCGAGCAAACACCACTCACGGGCGCCAGCGCCACCTTGTGGAAGTAAGGCCGTAGCCTGCCGAAGAGAATGTCCCCTTTGAAGAATTCCGACTTAGCACTCTGGATTCGTGACGCGTCCGCCCACTCGGTTATTGCCAAAGACTTCCGAGGGACGTGCTCCAACCCGATGTAACAATCCTCGGGTCCTAAGTCATCGACAGAACGGGTTCGCCTAGGGCTCAAGGCGACATCTCCTAAAGTACCTGCTGTCCACCCCGCAGGAATCGGGCCGAACCGTGAATCTCGAAGCCCCCCAGAGACTTGGTGGGTCGAATCGGCGTCCATCAAGGCGGGTCGGCGGCTATCCATCTTCGCCCGGACCGGATCGAAGTCGACGAACCACGACTTGAACATCGCCTGAGCCATCGTATCGAGCGTCTCGTTCATCCGCCGATTCAGCTCAATCTTGTCATCCAGAGGCCTAACCGATCCCACGATGCTTCGTTGCATTCCAAGGGAGGGAGGATGTGGAATCAGGAGGTCACGTATGTCTCGCACATTCAGGTGCGGAACCGTCGAGCCTTCCGACCTGCTCTGCATGGAGTGACGGAGCGAGGGCGACAGCAGCAGGTAGAGGAGGTAATGAGGCTGTACCATTTCTCGATCGGGGCGTAACAAGACCGTTCTCTGCCCCAGGCAGACTTTCACGCTGGGAGGAACGATGCCAACCTCTCCAACAGGGGCTTCGCGCGCGAGAATAATGTCTCCCTGGCGCGGCTCCACGCGCCGTGTCCACTCCTCGTATGTCTCTGGTGAGACGCGTTTCGAAGACTCGAGTGCGAGTCGACCGTTCTTGATGTCTGTCGTTCGAATTTGTGGGACGCCTTCAGCGTTCGATGGCGCCGTTCTGTGCGGACAGTCCACAATCTGGGTGCAGAGGTTTGCTAGTCTTTCCGTAAGCACGCGGTCTACCTATGTCTCATTAACGACTAGCCTCAGATTGTTCAACTCTTCAGATGTGGCAATAGCCCAGATCTCCGGTCTGTCAAGTTCGGGCTGCCCCGCTCCAAGGCGCTCCAGTGCATTGGATATTCGCTGCCACGCTAGCCCAGGGTGCCTCGTTTTGAAGTCAGGAGAAAGACGCTTGACCCCCTGACTTATTAGCTCAACATTGCGCGCAACAGCGTCCCGCACAAGAGCAGAATTCAAAAAGGCCGCCTCCGTCGTTGTGTATTGTCCGATGCGATCAAGACACTCTCTGATACTTGAGATGCACATCTCGTCACGCGGGACCAAAGCCCTCAAGTCCTGGCGGAGCGCCTCCCGAATAGCGGGATGGAGGGAATCTTCCGTCGTGACATCTATCGTGAAACCAAGGAGTCTCTCTAGGTCCTGCTTGAGGGCCACGTGATCCAAGAGACTTCTCTCCGGCTCCATGTCGACTAACAAGTCAATGTCGCTGTCCGGGGATTCGTTGCCCCGCAGTACTGAACCAAAAACGCGGACGTTCGATGCGCCATGCTCGGCGGCGATCTTCAGTATTTCGTCCCGCTTCTCCTGAAGCAGCGTTCTAGTCTCCAAAGCCCAGCCCCTTGAAGTTCCTTCTAATCGTAGCCGTTAGGCGCTCGGACTCCTCGAACTGCTCCTCGAGCTCTTTGACGAGGCGGCTCATCTTGTCTTCGAAGGGCTCCCCGTCGTCCTCGATTTCAGCCGCTCCGACGTAACGGCCCGGTGTCAGAACGAAGCCGTGCCCGGCGATCTCCTCGGCCGTGGCGCTCTTGCAGAACCCCGGCACGTCCTCGTAGGCGTCTGCATCCTTGTCGCCTCGCCACGCGTGATAAGCGGAGGCCACACGTGCGATGTCGTCGTCGCTGAGGTTCTTGTGAGTGCGGTCGATCATGTGTCCGATGCTGCGCGCGTCGATGAACAGCGTCTCGGTGCGCCGGTCGCGGAAGCTACCGTTGCGCTTGTCGCGCGCCAGGAACCACAGGCACACGGGGATGCCGACCGAATAGAAGAGCTGGCCGGGTAGTGCAACCATGCAGTCGACGAGGTCCGCCTCGACGATGCTCCTGCGGATGGCGCCCTCACCCGAGGTGTTGCTCGACATGCTGCCGTTGGCGAGAACGAAGCCGGCCGTGCCGCTCGGGGCGAGATGGTGGACGAAGTGCTGGACCCACGCGAAGTTGGCGTTGCCCTTGGGCGGCACACCGTAGCGCCAGCGTACGTCGTCGCGCAGCAGCTCGCCGCCCCAGTCGCTGACGTTGAACGGCGGGTTGGCGAGGACGTAGTCGGCCCTGAGGTCCTTGTGCTTGTCGTCGTGGAAGCTGTCGCCGCGCTCGATCCCGGCGTCGATCGCGCGGATGGCGAGGTTCATCTGGCACAGGCGCCAGGTCGTGTGATTGAGCTCCTGCCCGTAGACGGCGACGCTGCCGCGGCGTCCGCCGTGGGCCTCGATGAACTTCTCGGACTGAATGAACATGCCGCCCGAGCCGCAGCACGGGTCGAGGATGCGCGCGTTGTCGTGCGGAGCGAGCATTTCGACCAGCAGACGCACGACCGAGCGAGGCGTGTAGAACTCGCCACCCTTCTTGCCCTCGGACGAGGCGAACTGGCCGAGGAAGTATTCGTAGACGCGCCCGAGGATGTCGCGCGAGCGGTTGGCCTTGTCGCCGAGCCCGATCGTGCCGATGAGATCGATCAGCTCGCCGAGGCGGCGCTTGTCGATGGCCGGGCGGGCGTAGTCCTTGGGCAGCACCGCTTTGAGGCGGGGGTTGTCGCGTTCGATGGCGGCCATGGCGTCGTCGAGGGCCTCGCCGATGCCGGGCTGCCTGGCTTTCCCCTGGAGCTCTGCCCAGCGAGCCTCCTTGGGCACCCAGAAGATGTTCTCGGCGATGTACTCGTCGGGGTCCTCGGGATCGGCGTACTCGCTGTCGGCGAGGGCGGCGCGCCTGTCCTGGAACGCATCCGAGATGTACTTGAGGAAGATGAGGCCGAGGACTACGTGCTTGTACTCGCCTGAGTCCAGGCTGCCTCTGAGCTTGTCGGCAGCCGCCCACAGCTTGCTCTCAAAGCCGAGGTCCCCACCGCCCGGCGTCGTGATTGCCTGCGTTCGCTTCGCCACGGCCCCCTCTTCCCTTTACGGACGTTCTCGTGCGAATCATAGGCCGAGCCCGGACGGGGGTATTCTGGTTAAAGTGGGTCCAGGATGAGGGTCCTTGACTTGGATCCATACTACGTGTAGTCTCTGTCTTGTCCCGGTGCCCGGGATTCCACGTTGAGTAGGCCGCCCCCTGAGCCCCCGCAGCGTGAGCCAGAAGATCAGGGGAGACAGGAGGCTCGAATGAGCCAACAAGATGGAGCGCCAAGCCAAGAGTTCGAGGTGGTGAAGACCGCAACTGCAAGCGGTACAGCCATGGCTGTGGGTGTAATCACGGCAGGGGATCTGCGGGACCACTATTTCGTCCCTCGTCGCGACTCCCGGAACAGGACCGGCTACCAGCGAGAGGTTTCGCCAAGCCGCGTTAATCGGCTGATGAAGGATTTGAAGGACAGAAGAGTGGATCTTCCAACGTCCGTCCTCGTAAATATTCGGAACTTCGATCCACTGGAGCATCTGTCAGAGCGCGACGGAAAGATCTGGTTCCGCTTGAACGGAGACAAGCTCCACGTCGTTGATGGACAACATCGCATCGAAGCGCTCTCGAAGCTTGTGGAGGACGACGCTAGTCGCTGGAGCTCGTTTGAGATCCCGTTCGTTTGCCTGCTCGGCGCAAGCGAGAAGGAGGAGATGCGCCAGTTCTATGTTGTGAACTCAACAGCGAAGTCGGTGCGAACTGATCTCGCGCTCGATCTCTTGAAGCAACAGGCTGAGTCCGATCCCAACATCCTGGATTCACTCATCGAAACAGGCGATGCCTGGAAGGTAAAAGCTCAGACACTCGTGGAAGAGCTTGTGAAGGACTCTCCCATCTGGAGGAGCCGAATTCGTTTCCCAAGCGACCCTAAGGCTGAGACAACTATTGGGTCCGCCGGAATGGTCGCGTCGCTGAAGTCACTTCTGGCCACGCCGTACTTCAGCTCTATTTCGACCCCGAATCAGGTCAAGGTGTTGGATGCGTACTGGAAGGGGATTCAGAAAGTGATCCCGGAGGTCTTCCTGGATCCGAGCGAGTACGCCATCCAGAAGTCAACGGGTGCGATGATCATGCATACCCTGCTGATCTCGGTTCTCGAATATGTTCGCTCCGCCGGTCGATCTGTGATCGAGCCTGAGCCGTACGCGGATGCACTAAGTGACGTACTTCTGAATCTTCAGGGCGACACAAGAAATGGCGGCGTAGCTCAGGGTCCGGAGTTCTGGCTTGCCGGCGGTGATGGAGCAGCTGGATCTTACTCCAGTAATGCGGGCCGGCGCGTCCTTGGAGCGAAGCTGAAGGGAGTTCTCCCGGAAATCGAAGTCGAATAGTCGAAGCCTCGACACGCAGAGGAGGGAGAGGCTTTTCGTCGCCCCCTCCTCTCCGTGTCAGAGAGACTCGGGTCCTTACTAGGTCGGGGTGCTCGGTGGGCTCATCGCTCGTCGTCTGTTCTGCGATCGAGGCCGCGAGCTTGTTCAGACCCCTTGGTTGCTTGACCGCTCAGGCATAAGCCATGTGACGCCACGGGGGCTAGATATCCCACGCCTCCAACTGTCAAGCCACCTTCTCGATGAGGGGCGGCCAGGCGGTGGCTTCGTCGTAAATCTCGCGTCGTCGAAGGCAGCCGTGGAGGATCCCGACGAGGCGATTGGCCACCGCGCGGAGCGCCTGGTTATGGGTCTTGCCCCGGGCTCGCTGGAGGTCATAGTAGGCACGCGCCCCCGGCGACCTGGT